>PFXJ01000108.1:2857-18601 GCA_002791595.1 candidate division Zixibacteria bacterium CG_4_9_14_3_um_filter_46_8 | reverse complement strand
ACTACATGTCATTCCGGACTCGATCCGGAATCCAGAAAGATTTCTAGAGGCCAGTGTCCGCTGGTATGACAATAAAGCGGCCAGACCGACTTATCCGCCTTAGGCGGGGAGGTATGTCAGGCGCAGGTAGGCCATATATTATTGGAATGCATTCCGCCTAGGGATGGTCCCGTTTCATCGTGACCGAGAATTATTGGATAAGGCCAAGCACGTCGATGCTTTGATTTCCGCATAAAAAATAAAAATGCCGCGCCTATCAAAAGCCCGGCATAAATTTAAATCTATGCTGTTCGCTATTTGCCTGCCGGATGTTCTTCCGCCGAATCGCCCAAAACCGTGGCGGAGATGGGAATAGTAATCCTGGAAGATAATTTATCCTTGACTTCCAGAGTGATTCCGCTCAGCAATGGTCCCGCTTCGACTTTCTTTGATAATTCGAAAGTTAACTTGGTAGATTCCCCAGGTCCCAATTTAGCTGACTTTATTTGTGTTTTGATCTTATCCTTGTCCGGTTCTTCAATGATTTTGATTTCTGAAGCCGTAGAATCGGTATTGGTCAGACTCAAAGTGATTTCTTTCTTCTCTCCGACGTTGACAGAATCGAAATTCGCCAGCAACGGCTCATATCGGAGGATCTGTTTGGGATCATCGATGACACAAGTGAATTCAAGAAAGAAGTATTGCATCAGAGAATCACTGCAAGTCACTTTCACTTCCTTATTGAGTTTGCCGGTGTACTTGCCTGATTTGAAAGTGACATCGATTATCGAACTTTGACTTGGAGGAATAACTATTCCTTCCCTCTGTGAGGTTGTGCATCCTCACCCTGGTCTTATTCGCGAAATATATAGCGAATCGGGCCCAATATTATTTATGGGGAAATTATGCGTGATCGTCGCCCCAGCCGCAATTGAACCAAAATCGAACTTCATGTGGTCGAACGAAACTTTAGCTCTATTCAGCGGCTGGGCTGAAATAGTTTTTCCGGATTTCGTAACTTCCTTTATCCTTTTCTTCGGCGGTTGAGGTTTGGGCTTGGGAGGCGTCCTGATATCATCCCGAAGAAATGGATTAGGGATAAAGGTCGAATCATCTTTATCAGATTGGGCTTGCGCAGGCAACACGCTAATCAAGCTAATAATAATCAGTGTTATTAGCCATTTATAGAAACACATTGGGAATTTTTCCTTTCATTTATCTAAAATAGCGATAATAGCTCAGATGTCAAGCGATTTTAGAATCATATACCTTTATAATCAACAACAGAATATTCCTAAAGCTGATTTGGCCTAGAAGATACTCGTCGTAGAAAAAACCATTTCGAGTCTATAACCAGAGCCAGAGCTCAATGCTGATACCAAGCAACCATTAATATATAATTCGGAAAATAAAATGCAGGGTTGAATCTTTGTTTAACCCTACTGACCTAGTTTATTCCCATCTTGAGCCGTCTTATCCCGGATAAACGCTTTCAGGGGGATGGAGATTCTTGATGAACCAGGCTTATTGGCGGTTTCAAGGGTTAAAGAAGTATAGAATAATCCCGGCTCAATCATGCCTGAAAGAGAGAATTTTATCTGTGTGAATTCGCCCGGCTTCAATATTGTGTTCCCAATTTCAGTAGTTGCCATTTCAGGGGAAGGCTTCTCAATAACAACCAGCGTTGACTGGGTGGCATTAATATTCTTCAGCTTAATAATCTTTGATGGTTTTGAACCCACCAGTATTGTATCAAAATTGGCGATCATGGGGCTGGCCACAAGAATAGGAGTCTCACAGTTCATCACCGCCTTTATTCTTAGTTGAGTGACCTGGGCAGTCGAGTCATTGGAATAAACCAAAACTTTCTTGTTAACATTGGCATTGGGCCCTTGCGCCACGCCCGAACTAAAAGCAACATCGATTGTCGAGCTTTCTCCGGGTGGAATAACTATTCCACTTCTTTTTTTTGCCACTGTGCATCCTCACGTGGACTGGATGCGGCTTATTATCAGCGTATCCTCTCCAGTGTTCCTTATTTTGAAAGCGTGAGAGACAGTAGATCGCGGCGGCACAGCCCCAAAATCAAAAGTGGGCTCATCGACAGTGATGCGAGCCTTCGATGGCATCTGGGCCTCAGTCTGCCTGGGAGGAATATTCGCCGGGGGTGCGTTCTGCGCCAAGACTTCACTGCTACCCGCCGGGCATATCAAGAATGACCAATATATGAGACTGAAATAGCTTAAGCGGATCAGCAGGATCTTTAGTCGCATAGTATCATGGTTTTTGCTTGATTCTCAAGTACTATAATTAGGTTATCAGATTTAAGGCGAGCCCGGATCAGGGATCATCCTTCCACATGCCAGCCTTCAAGACGATGGAAATACTCCTGCGGATTCTCAAGATACGCCATACTGTCATCAAGCATTTTGAAATGCCTTTTCTCTTCTTCAGCGAGGAATTCAAACAGCTTCTTAACCTCAGCGTCAATTGCCTTAAGGGCGGCTTCTCTATAAAACTTCTCGCTATTCAGTTCAAAATCCCTTGCGAATTTATACGTCTCAAGATCGGATTTGTCCACCGGAGCTTTTTTGTCCAGGCCCTCAAATAACTTGCCTATCGCCTTTCGAGCTTTGGCCGGGTCAACACCACTCACTACATCATCGAATTCACGTTTTCCACCGGACAGCCCTGCATGGTAGAAGGTCTTAATCGCTTCAATATGCTTCAACTCTTCTCTGGCAAGGAATTCAAACAGATCCCTAGTAAGTTTCGTGGAAGCCTTCACGGCGGTCTTTTTGTAGAAATCCTGGCCCTTTTTTTCCATCTCAATGGAAGCGGCCAAAGCTTCTTCTTGAGTTTGAATTTTCCCAGGCATAATTCCTCCGTTTACTACCTATTTCACAATAGACACTGCCATCAGAGAATCGCAGTACCAAACATTAATAAAGTTATTCGGATTATATTTTCTTTGCAAGAGAAATTTTGCCCAAATGGCGAATTTCCGTCTTAGGGGAAGCCACTAATGGCGGCATTATCGAAGGGAAAGAAATCATCGAATGTCAAAACAATAGCCGAAGGGACGGCCTTCGGCTATTGTTTGCTCAAACGTTGATTTTAGGATCAAATATAGGTAAGCCAACCATATTTATCTTCATCATCACCCTCAAGAATGGCAAAGAATCTATCTTGAAGTTTCTTGGTAATTGGACCTCTCTTGCCGCCCCCGATCTGTATCCGGTCGATGGAGTTGATGGGAGTAATTTCGGCGGCAGAGCCGGTGAAAAAGGCTTCATCAGAAATATAGAGCGCCTCGCGCGGAATCATCTGTTCTCTCACTTCATAGCCCATTTCCTCCGCGATTTTTTTCACGGTATTTCTGGTAATGCCGGCCAGGATGGAGGCTCCAAATGGAGGGGTAATCAGGACTCCATCTCGAACGATAAAGATGTTTTCGCCGGAGCCTTCTGAAACATGGCCATAAACATCCAGGGCAATCCCCTCAACATATCCATGGCTGATGGCTTCCAGTTTGATTAATTGGCCGCTCATATAATTTGAGGCGGCTTTCGCCATCGAAGGCGCCGTATTGGGGGCAAAGCGGTTCCAGGATGAGACGCAAACCGGCACCCCGTTTTCCAGAGCCTGTGGACCAAGGTATGCTCCCCAAGGCCATACAGCGATGGCGACATCTATGGGGCAACCTGACGGGTCCACCCCAAGCTGTTTATATCCCCGATAAACCAAAGGGCGGATATAGCAAGACTCAAGATTATTGACTTTGATGAGATCGATGGAAGCATGATTAATATCGTCTTCACTGTACGGAATTTCCATCCTATAAATCTTCGCAGAGTTGAAAAGGCGTCTGGTATGATCCTGAAGCCTGAAGATGGCGGGTCCCTTTTTGGTATGGTAGCAACGCAATCCTTCAAAAACGGCGGAGCCATAATGAATCACATGCGATAAAATGTGGATTTGGGCATCTTTCCAATCCACCAACTTGCCATTCATCCAGATTTTTCCTTGTTGGTCCGCAAAACCCATATTTCCTCCGTTCAACTATTGATAAAAATATATTTTCAAAGCCAATATCATATACCGGCCACGCCCATTGCGATGGAAAGAAGTTTGGTTTCGTGGTCATCCGCACGGGAAGTAAGTACTACCGGTGCGATGGCGCCGGTTACGATTGCCGCCGCTTTGGCATTGGCCAGGCAGGTCAATGATTTATATAAGACATTGGCGCTAACTATTTCTGGAGCCATTAGCAGATCAGCATAGCCGGCCACTGGCGATTTCAACCCCTTTGTCTGGGCCGCTTTTCTATTGATCGCCACATCCAGCGCCAGCGGGCCATCGATAATACAATTCCTTATTTGACCCCTCAACGACATTATGCTTAATGCCGCTGATTCCACCGTGTCCGGCATCTTTTCCGGATTGATCACTTCCACGGCTGCCAGACAGGCCACCTTCGGACAATCATATCCCAGATTGCAAGCCAAATTGACCGCATTTTGAATAATCTGAATTTTCTCAGATAGAATGGGGGCGATATTAATGGCGGCATCTGTGACAAACAGCAGACGGTCGAACCCGGGAATTTCAAATATTGCCACATGGCTCAAGAGAGAGTCGCAATTGAGACCCTCCTGTTTATCAAGGATCGCCTTCATAAAATCGCCGGTTCTAATGGAACCCTTCATCATAAAATCGGCTTCGCCATGGCGAACCATTCGACAGCATTCCTTCGCGGCCAGCGCCGGAGTCTCGATGTCAATAATAGCAAAATTATTCGGGTCTATCCTGGCAACTTTGCATGAAGCGAGGATTTCCTGCCCTCTGCCTAAAAACACCCCATCTATTAAGCCCATCTGACGAGCTTCATCCACGGCCCGGAGCACTTCGGTCTCATTAGCGGCGGCCACCGCCAATCTTTTCTTGCCGCGCCGACGCGCCCGGTCAATTATCTCTTTAAGAGTTCTGAGCAATTTTCTGCTATCCTGATTCGGGTTGTCATTATTGATGGTCTAGGGCCCTCTCCGGGCCAAGAAATAAAATTAGATCAAGCCTCGCACTTTCCTGACCCGATCAAGACGTTGCCTGGCAATGATCATAGCCGCCTCAAGAGTAGGCACACCCGTCTGTTCGGAAAATTCGAGGATTTGCTTGATTTTATCATAAATCTTTCCTGCTTGAGATAAGGCCCTTGCCTGGTCATAACCCTCGATCTCGTTATAGACATTTATCAAACCACCGGCGCCGATGATGAAATCGGGGGCATAGATGATCCCGCGATCCTGCAGAACTTTCCCCAGGCGGTCATCGGCGAGCTGATTATTGGCGGAGCCCGCGATAATCTTAAAATTCATTCTTTCTATAAAATCCTCATTGATGACCCCGCCAAGCGCACATGGCGAGAATACCTCCGCATCAACATCGAATATTTTCTGGGGATCAACGATTTCAAGACCAAGGTTCTCGCCCGCAACTTGAGATTTCCGCGAATCAATATCGCAAGCATATACCCGACACCCTGCCACCTTGAGTTCGCGAGCCAGAGCATACCCCACATGGCCCAATCCTTGGATGGCTACTTTTATGCCGGACAGCGACGTATCGCCGAGTGCTTTTTGCACACAGGCCTTGAGGCCAGAGTAAACTCCATGGGCGGAAACCGGGCCGGGATCTCCTCCTCCGCCAAGAGCATGTGAAAGGCCAACCACGAATTTGGTTTCGCGGAGAGCTTTTTCAATATCCTCCACCGATGTCCCCACATCCTCACTGGCGATGAATCTACCGCCAAGAGAATTCACAAACCTTCCGAATGACCACCAAAGGGCATCGCTCTCGATCGGGACATCCGGCTTCATAATCACCGCCTGCCCGCCGCCAAAATTTACACCGACTGCCGAAGCTTTATAGGTCATCGCTTTGGATAAAAGCAATGCATCACAGATAGCATCCTCTTCGGAATCGTAACGGAGGAGCCGGACCCCTCCGATAGCAGGGCCGAGGGTGGTATCATGGATGGCTATGATGGCACGGAGATTGGCGAGCTTATCCAGCCAAAAAACTAACTGCTCATGACCTTCGACTTTTATCTTTTCGAAAATTCCGGCGCCCAAAGTATCAACTGGTGCCTTTCAATAATTCTCGTGAAATTACCAGCCTCTGAATCTCGGAGGTCCCCTCGCCTATCTCACATAATTTTACATCGCGGTAAATCCTCTCGACCGGATAGCGCTCAGTATATCCTTCATCTCCCAGAATCTGCATCGCCCAGTAAGACGCATAATGGCCTGCTTCCGAAGCATAAAGCTTGGCCATGGCCGAAAGCCTAGTGAACTTCATTCCGGAGTCCTTGGCCAGGGCCGCTTCATAAACAAAATTCCGGGCCGCCTCGATTTGCATCGAGATATCCGCCAATTTGAATTGGATGTCCTGCCTATCTGCTACCGGTTGCCCTCCCTCTTCACTGGCTCGGGCATATTCAAGAGCACAATCCAATGCCCCTTGCGCCAGCCCCAAGCCAAGAGCGCCGATGGAAATGCGTCCCCCATCGAGCGTGATCATAAATTCCTTAAAGCCACCACCTTCAGGGCCAAGGCGGTCGCTATCCGGAATCTCGACATTATCAAAATGGAGAAACGCGGTATCGGATCCACGGAGCCCCATCTTGTTTTCCTTCTTGCCGATATTGAATCCCGGGAGATTCCTCTTCAAAATGAATGCAGTAATGCCTTTGGCGCCCTTTGATTTGTCGGTGACTGCGGTCGTAATAAAGGTAGTCCCCACGGAGGCATTAGTAATGAAACACTTGGTCCCATTTATTATCCATTTATCGCCTTTCTTAATGGCCGTGGTTTTGGTTCCGGCCGCATCCGATCCAGCACCCGGTTCCGTTAATCCAAATGAACCAAGTTCACCGCCACCGCAAATCGGGGGAAGATATTTCTCCCTCTGTTCCTTAGTCCCAAAAACATAGATGGGATAAGTGCAAAGCGAATTGTGCGCCGCCAAGATGATGCCAGTCGAACCGCAGACGCGTGAGATTTCTTCTACCGCAATGGCATAGGTCAATGTATCTGTGAATGTCCCGCCGTATTCGCGAGGGACCACCATTCCCAGCAAACCAAGCTCATTAAGTTTCGGTATGTGCTCATAGGGAAATACCTGCTGTTGGTCAAGACGCCTGGCATGCGGAGCAATCTCGGACAAGGCAAATTCACGAATCTGTTGCCGATAATCTTCATATTTATGGGATAAAATCATCTTAACTCCTATTTCAAAATGGCTCTGGAAATCACCATCTTTTGAACTTCAGATGTCCCCTCATAAATTTCAGTTACTCTCGCATCACGGAAATACCGTTCCACAGCATACTCTTTCATATATCCATAGCCCCCGTGAATCTGAACCGCCTCGTTGCATACCCAGTTGGCCGTCTCCGATGCGAATAGCTTCGCCATCGATGCCTCAATGCTATGAGGTAGGTTTTGGTCTTTAAGCCATGCGGCGCGATGTACCAGCAATCGGGCGGCATCGATCCGCATCGCCATCTCCGCCAACTTGAAAGCGATGGCCTGGAAATTACAAATAGCCTGGCCAAATTGCTCCCGAATCTTGGAGTACTTCAATGCCTCCTCATAGGCGGCTTGAGCAATGCCCACAGCTTGAGATCCGACTCCAATCCTGCCATTGCTTAGAAGCGAAAATGCTATCCTTAGGCCATGATCCTTTTCACCCAACAAATTCGCGGATGGAATCCGGCAATTATCGAACGAAACCTCACGAGTATCAGAGCCTTTCAAGCCCATCTTCTTTTCTTTGGCCCCAATAATCATCCCCTTGGCTCCTTGCTCGACCAGGATGCAGGAAACTCCTTTCCGGCCGGCAGACCTATCAGTAAGTGCGAAAACGAGAAATAATCCGGCAAGGCCGGCATTGGTCACAAAGGACTTGGTGCCATTCAAAATGAAGGAATCTTTATCAAAATCCGCCGTAGCCTTCAATGAACCGGCATCAGACCCCGAGCCGGGCTCGCTCAAACAATAAGCGCCGGTTATCTCGCCGGTCGCCAATCGAGGCAGATATTTATCTTTCTGCCCATCGGTACCGTGAAGAATAAGCGCCTCACCTACCAGAGAATTATGAACCGATAAGCTGATCATCAGCGCGGCGCACCCTCTGGCGAATTCCTCCATGGCGCAGATATACGAAAGGTTATCAAGTCCCATCCCGCCGTATTTTTCAGGGATCAACATCCCGAAATATCCCAGTTTGCCAAGCTCGTCATAAAGTTCCTTGGGGATTTCGGCCGCTTCATCAAATTCACTTGCCTGAGGGAAAAGCCGCTTCTGCGCAAATTCGCGAGCCGCATCGCGATACATTAGATTATCTTCAGAAAGTTGGAAATCCATAATTCATCTCCAGTCGTTATTCATAAATGTCAAGTAATCCGCCATCAAATGCTTATTTACTGCTATTACTTACGATAATCATAAAAACCTTTGCCGGTCTTTCTTCCCAGGTAGCCCGCCTGAACCATCTTGACCAATAGGGGACAGGGACGGTATTTGGAATCGGAAAACCCCGTGTATAATACACGCATTATATCCAGACATACATCGAGGCCTATAAAATCCGCCAGAGCCAGGGGACCCATTGGGTGGGACATCCCCAATCTCAGCACAGAATCAACATCCTCCTTACAGGCAACTCCCTCAAACAAACAATAAATGGCCTCGTTAATCATCGGCATCAATATCCGATTTGAGATAAAACCGGGATAATCATTAACTGCAACCGGCGTCTTGTCAAGTCTCTCCGATAATCTTTTGATAGTATCGAAAGTTTGATCAGATGTAGCTATGCCACGGATTAGTTCCACCAGTTTCATCATGGGAACGGGATTCATAAAATGCATTCCAATCACTCTATCCGGTCGTTTCGTAGCGGCGGCGATTTCGCTAACCGGCAACGATGAAGTATTTGTAGCGAGGATGGTCTCCGGAGGACAAATTTTGTCAATATGGGAGAAAATCTCTTTCTTGAAATCTTTTTTTTCGAAGACCGCTTCAATTACCAACTGTGAGGAGGCTGTGTCATAAAGTGAAAGGCTTCCCCTAATCCTCTGTAATGCAGTATTCTTATCCGCCTCAGTTATTTTCTCCCTTTTGATCTCCCGATCCATATTATTGGAAATCGTGCTAAGGGCATGCTCCAATAATTCTTGCTTGACTTCCACCAGAGTTACATTAAAACCTTTTTGCGAAAATATATGGGCGATACCATTACCCATTGTTCCGCCGCCGATTACAGATATATCCTTTATATGCATCAAATCTCCAGTAACCATATCATACCGATGTTTCATTTATATTAACTCATTAAAACTCAACTTTCAGAAAAATGCAAGCTACAATTTAGCCCACCTGAAAACAATAGAAATTTGCTGATTTGTTATATTTTTCACATATTGAAGAGATAATATGTCAATCGATCCATGATTATCGATTGTGGGCCTCCTTCAGCTATTGTCTAATGTAACAATCAGGTTTTTATGTCAAATACTGCTTTATGGGAATGGTGTAAGGGCAGGGGTAGCCCGGCGAGGTTGGGCGACATGGCGACTTGCCCGCCAATGGAGGGTCAAGTTTCATCGTGACCAAAAACGGAGGGACGCATTTTATTGCGTCCCTCCAAAAAAAGAGATAGAATTATAATGTGCCGTCAGGTCCATACGGATGTGTATGCATCGCCGGACCTGACGGAATCTACTTCAGCAATGTCATCCGCTCGGTGAATACTCTTTCACCAGCAGATAATCTATAGAAATAAATGCCCGAAGAATAATTCGCCGCATCCCAAGAGACGCTGTGCTGACCGGCTTCATTATGACCATCGATCAAAGTGGTTACCTTCTGACCCATCAGGTTATAGATGCTCAGGTTCACATTCGCGGCTGTTGGCATCATATAATTGATAGTGGTCGTGGCATTGAAAGGGTTCGGGTAGTTGCCTGAGATCTTGAATTGGGCAGGCATTTCAGCTTGCCGCTGAGCGTCCGTTCCCCAACCATTATTATTGCCATCCGCCGCGCCGACCACGGTGAAATTAAAGAATGACGAGTCGTCTTTTTGCGTGTTGTAGGTTCCGCAATATGCTACGTATGTGTAAGTCCCCAGAGGCGCATTGATGGGTATGGGCTGGGTCATAGTGGCGCTTAAACATTGTCCTCCAGCCAGCGAGACATTTAGAAATGCTCCCTGTTGATAGAAAATGTTGGCAAATATCACACCCCACCAAACATCGGTGACCAGCGGACTGCCGCATATCTCGCAAAGCCTGCCGGTAAACGGAAACGAGCCGCCCTGGGGAACCACGATCGGTTGAGGGATATTCGGAACTATGCTAACCAGGCAACATGCGGGAAGCAAGGTGCTCGGCTTATCGATGGGGATAACCTCATCTTGAGAAGAATTCCATTGGATAGTCGAACCCCAGGTCCAAGGCATCATTGACGGTTGTGCGGCATATCCTACGGTGGAAATCGCGCAAATTACAATTGCGAATAAGAGACTTTTTTTCATTTCAAATTCCTTTTAGTTTGTTTGTTTAATATCCAAATTTTCAAAGAAAGCATTTCCTTGAGATACGCTCGGGCGTTTGAGAATCCTTCCGTCCAATTTTGTTAATGATCTTATTTATTGGATGCTTACTACTTAATTATCATCAACTTGCCACACCGTGAATTGTTCCTTATAGGATTGTGAACAAACTTGAATTCGGACGCCTTATTCCATACAAGCGGACGGTGGATGTTCCCCTTCCCAAATGGTGGAAGGGGGGATTACATAGTGAACTCGCCACATTGAACGAGTCTTAATCGGCGGCGCAATGTTGAGTGCATCAGGCTTCATCCATCAGCATGAAATATAATCTGTCGATATAGTTATAATAAGAGCGCGGCTCTTTTTCGGAGGGAAACTAGAGCGCTGAATCAGGTATATTTTGGTTGATTTATGGGCATTTGATTAATATATTATAAGTTGGGGTATTTAGCAATGAAATGCTCTATTGGTTCCAGAGCGGGGAACGAGTTATTTGAAATAGGATTTCTTTATTTTGAATCTGAGAATTATCAGCGACATACACGAATTTTTGGCTTTCGAAGGAAAATGGTCCCAATTCCTGACTGCTTGCATTAATGATGATTTTTTCCTAAGCCACATTTGGATCAATACCTATCTGAGGCAAAAATTTAATGGTCATCGCCTTCGTATCCTCCTGTTCGAAACCGAAAATGGGATAATTTCTGCCGCTCCGCTGGGCATCAGGAAAGGTTCTGTAATCACGCCCAGCGGTTGGAAACTGCCTATAGTTACCCGAACATTGCATTTTATAGGTGACGGGCATTCTCCACGGTGCGATTTCCCGATTATTTGCGACTCCGAAGCGGTAGTAGGCAAATTTGCAGAATATGCTGTTGCCCATACATCGGAATGGGAAATGATCGAACTTCGTCAAATCCCCTCAACCTCACCCAACCTTCCTTTTCTCGAGAATGCGTTCAGCCGTCTGGGATTCGAAGTCTCCATCACCAAAGATGCCATCTGTCCTTACCGGCATTTTGATAATTTGTCCGGCACTGAGGCCTCTTTATTTTCCCCCAATTACAGTAAGCGATTGCATCGTTTAATCAATAAGGGTATGAAAGAGCTCAAAAGCAGTGGGAAGGTTGAAGTAAAGGTTTATCACGACTGCCAGCCAAATACAATTCTGGAGTCTTGCATAGCAGGAATAGAGAGCGGGAGCTGGAAGAGAAAAGCAAAGCACCGCCTCTTTAGCGAAGATATGGCTTCATTTACCGCGGAGCTCATTCATGCGGCTTGCAACACATCCCAACTATTCTTTGTCACTTTGAATGTCGATGACGCTCCGGTTGCTTATAATATGGGTTTCATCTACCGCGGCAAGTATTATAGTTATTCATCCGCGTACAAAGCCAGCTATACGCATTATAAACCCGGATATATACTTCACCGCGAAGTCATAGATATCATGAACCGGATGAATATGGTGGAGCATGATTTCCTGATGGGTGATAGCCGGTATAAACAAAGTTTCTGCAATCGAGTCCGACAAAACTATGTGGTCAGGGTATTTAACGACCATCCTGTATCCCGCCTGCTATATGGCCTTTATAGTGGTCTAAGGCCAATCTACAAACAGGCGAAGGAATATTTATTCACGCGATCCAATAATGGCAGTAGCCGCGGGTGAGTTTAGTCACCTTCAATAATGGCCGCAATCGGTTTTAGGGGAGATATATTTTCACAAACAATCTTGAGAGATGATACCAAGGGAATTGCCAAAACCATTCCCGGGATGCCCCATAGCCAGCCCCAGAAAACCAAAGAAATGATCACGACCAACGGTGAAAGGTTTAGGTGCTTGCCTACCACCCGGGGTTCGACCACATTGCCCATGACCATCTGAAGCATGATCAACATTATCGCAACGATAATGAAATGGAAATCAAAACCATACTGAATAAAGCAAACCAAGATTGGGGGGATGATGGCAATTACCGAGCCTATATTGGGAATATAGTCAAGGAGGAATATGAATAAGCCCCACATTATGGCGAAATCGACGCCGAACGCCAAAAGGATAATCGACGCTATGACTCCCGTGGTCAAACTCACCGCGGTTTTAGCCAGCAAGTAGAGCTGAACCCGGGAGTTGATAGTGTTTAGTACCAATTGAAATTTCTCGGCTTTAGCGGTATCTTCCTTAAACGTCCGCTGTAACCGATTCCCTATCTTAATTCTTCCTGGGATGATGAACAGCATCAACAGAATCACCATTATCAGATTGCCCAGGAAGCTGAAAAAAGACCCAAGCGTGGAGGACACCAGTTGAGGAATCTTATATTTCTGAAGAGCTTCCTCCCAATTGAGTGTGCTGATGTATTCTTTTGCCTGCGGCAAAGGTATGTCGAAATGAGTCAGGATGTCCTGCGCGAGAATTGTAATCCGCTCTTCATATTTGGGGAATTCATCCATAAAACTGCTGCTGGAGGAGTAAATCAACAACCCCACCAGATATACAAATAAGAAAACAGAAGTCACCATAATGATAATCGCCAGCCATAGAGGGATTTTCCTCCTCATTAGAAGCTCGACAAATGGACCCAGCACGAACGAAAGGAGCCACGCCACCAGCAAAGGCAACATTATGCTTTTTAGGACCTTAAGAGCCACCACAATTATGGCGGTAACAATCAATCCAAGGAACACGGCTATGACTTTTAGTATTCTCTCGCTTTCGTTCACTGTAATGTCTCTCAATTAACATCAAAATTATTGCACACTTTGAGTCCGCATTCAAGAAATATTTAGCGATTCCGTATTATCATTTCAATCGGCCATATTGGGTCCTTAGATACCTTGCGCTTATAAACATAAATCTCTTTCGCCTTAAGTCTTTTAATTTCATCCTCAGCCAGTTCTAACTTGAGATCGATCGCCTCGTAATGGGAGAAAAAATAATCTGAATCGTCGGCATCGGAAAAAAATGTGGGTTCCTCATAGGGGAATAATCTATTTCGATCAAAATAGGAGGAAGTGAGCATCAGATAATCGGGCTTGAACTTTCTCAAAACCTCGAAATACCATTTGCAATTTTTGGTCAGCTCGCTGCTAAAAGCCTTCTTGATTTCCACAACTTCCGGGCTGACCAATCCTATCTCACAGATAATATATCTGCCGGAATAGTAGCCGACTTGGGCGATCGGCTCGAGGAATATTTTCGCCTCTGGCGGAGTATGATCCCGAAAATAAAATGCTCTGGCTTCGAGCGCTTGCATTGCCTGGAGCCTTTCACTCTGCGAGGCTAACAGCACATAACCCGCGCAAAGCGCTGTCAGAATTATAATGCCGGCCATAGTTGCCCTGCGCAGTAACTGGCCAAATCGATGATTCTTGAAATAGTGATGTCCTGAATGGAAGAGCGCTATCAGGAGCATAGGGAAAACAGGGAATCCATACCAGCGGAAAGCACGGGCCCTTCCAAGCCAAAGAAATGCCGCATAAAGTAGGACGAAACCTATTGCCGGAGTTATGGAATAATCTTTGGCTTTCACTGAATTCTTCAGCGAATAGGTGATGATGACTATGACAGCTAACCATATCGCTATTGTGGCGACATTATTGAAACCTACCTGAGCCGGCAGGAAAATCCCAAGAACGCGCAGAAGATTCTGGAAATCAATTGGATGATAGGGTGCGTAGCTAATCCGTTTGGCAATGATGGAAAGCGGCACGGGATTGCCGAAGTATATTGAAAGCGCGGCATAAAGGGGAATTGCCATCAGGATGAACCCGAGGATAAATTTCTGCAATTGTCTCAATCGATTCCAGAGCAGTAATGAGAGCGCCAAAGCCCACACCAACCCATCAGGCCTAATCGCCAGCAGTATCCCCACTGTTATGCCGCCAAGCAACATTCTCTTCTCCAATATCAAATAATAGGACAGCAAGGATAGGCAGATGAAAACTGGTATCTCCATTCCCGAGGTTGCGCTGGCCACTGATGGCGGGTAGCAAACATAAATCAATCCAGCCAGGAATGCGGTGAATCGTGAGCCGCTCATCTTGAGTACAATCTTATGGATAAGAAATGCTGAGATCAAATAACAGATTGAGCCTATTACCCGAGCGATTTCTGGGATATAGTCCGGAGATGATATCTTTGCCAGACCCGCCAGAATAATCGTAAAAAGCGGGGTGGTGGTTCCGAGTGTCCGTATGGAATCATTATATGTAAATCCCAATCCCTCTGAAAGTCGCTGGGCGTAACGAAAAGTGATGTAAGCATCTTCATAGCAGAAAGGGAATTTGAGAAGGGCAGAGAATGTGAGAATTGTCCCCATTCCCAGTATGAAATGAAGGCCATAGCGGTCAATAAGCGCTTGCCACCTGCTGGTTGATATAGAATTCAATCGCTCGTCCTTCTTCTTAAAGGCAAACCCGAAATTGTCAGCGCCAGAAAAATCAGCATACCGCCAACCGCTCTCTGCGCTTCGAATAGCTCATTGCCCAGGGTCCAGGCGAATATCGCCGCAAACACTGGTTCGAAAGCAAAAATCAGGGAGACCCTAATTGGCGAAACATATTTTTGGGCAGTCAGTTGTATGACAAACGCCGATAAAGTCGGGAATATCGTGAGGAATAAAATAATCCACATAACATCAATCGAAGATGGCGCAAGGGGCAAATTGAATATCAATCCCATAAGCAGGCTGACCACGCCGACAAATAGGAATTGTTGAAAATTCAGCATAATCGGGTCAATGCCGCTCTTGACATATTTGTCGGTGAATAAGATATGAATAGCATAGGTCATTGCCGACATTATTGTCAACAAATCACCGCCATTGACATTGCACATTCCCCCAGTTAGAATCCACAATCCCGAAAGAGAGACTGCTGATGCAACCCAGCCGGTCCATGGCGGCTTTTGACGGAATACCGTCCACGAGAAAATCGGCACGAATGCCACAAACATACCGGTGATAAAGCCGGAATTGGAAGCAGTGGTTATCCCTAACCCGATCGTTTGGGATAAGTATAGTATGCCGAGAAATAATCCCAGAATTGCCCCCTTTTTGAAATCAGCAAACAAAGGCATCCGTCTCAAGCTCAACCATCCGCCGAGGATGATGGCTGCCAGCAGAAAGCGATAACCGACCAG
>PFXJ01000108.1:0-2841 GCA_002791595.1 candidate division Zixibacteria bacterium CG_4_9_14_3_um_filter_46_8 | reverse complement strand
ATTGCCGCGGAATAGAAAAGACCAAGGTTTGATAATTTTGTCTTAGAACTGTTCTTCATTCGTGTCCATACCGATTATCACATCTCGCCGTATTATAGATAATGCCAGGCGATAAGAGGAATAAGAAAAACAATTGATTGACGATAAATCTCAATCATAATTAAATATATTGGAAAGATTGAGACGGTCAATATATTGCACAATCAGCCGCCTTGATAAATTCCGTGGCCAATGAATCCGGAAACAAGGAAATGACATTTGAGAACGGATGAAGGGGTTTTTTATGGTTGCGGTAGTAATCGGTAAATTTGTGTAATTCGCGGTTAGCATTCCAATGACAATTTTGACTTGGCCTTACTTCGGCGAAATAATGGCATTTTTCACGGCCATATTCTGGGCGATGGCGGTGATTTTTTTCAAGAAAAGCGGCGAGACGGTTCATCCTATCGGCTTGAACATATTCAAGGGGCTTCTATCTCTCATATTAGTTGGACTCACTATGTGGCTTGCGGGAAACGAATTTCTCTTTGATTGCCCGAGAGATGACTACCTGATGCTTCTTCTAAGCGGAGTCATTGGTATCGGATTGGCCGACACTTTTTTCTTTCACAGCTTGAATCTCCTGGGAGCAGGTCTCTCGGCCATCGTGGATTGCATGTATAGCCCCTTTGTCATCTCGCTCTCAATGATATTTTTGGGCGAATCAATGAGCGCAGTGCAGATACTGGGAGTGTTCTTGATTATTGTCGCCGTCCTGACCGCCACTCATCCCAAGCACTCCGCGCATGTATCACGAAAGAATTTAATCTGGGGGATGTTCTGGGGAATCACTGCCATGGGCTGTATGGCTATAAGTATAGTGATGGTCAAGCCGATACTTCACAAAGCCCCCTTGCTCTGGATAACACAAATCCGCACCATAGGAGGCCTGGTTTCCCTGGCCATCATTGTTGGATTGCTCAAGGACAAGAGGCGGATCCTAAAATCAGTTTTTTCTGCGAGGGAATGGAAATATATGTTTCCGGCTTCATTTCTGGGCAATTATGTTTCGCTGATTTTATGGATGGCGGGGATGAAATATGCGCAAGCTTCTACGGCGGCGGCGTTAAACCAAACCAGCAATGTCTTTATATTCGTTTTTGCGGCGATATTTCTCAAAGAGGCTATCACCCGCGAAAAGACAATCGGGATTACCTTGGCGCTGATAGGGGTATTGCTGGTTACCTTTACATAAGTTTTCGTAGGATGGGTCAATAAGGTAGTCATTTGACCGGGATCATACAGAGATCCGCTTTGCGATATTGCCGCGGACTTTGATAAATTGACCCATCGCCACAATTGAATTAGGGAATAGATGGGTCAGCTTATGACGATTCGGTGAGGCGCGGGCTTCTTTTTGCTTTTGTTGTGTTGTCTTTCTGCAAGCCAATTGACCCATCCTACAATTTATAATGAATGCCAATTTTCGATTGACAAAAAATGAGAGTATTGATATAATATATCACGCTCAAAATATCGCCCAATTGGCATCAATGGTGTAATATGGGGAAAACTATCCCGGCGAAATGTCTCAAAAACGCAATATGCAAACATTGGAGGAATAGATGAAAACGGCTATTTTGGTTTTGCTCTTTGCATTATTGTTTGCGCTGGCAGGCAATGCAATGGGGCAGAATGTGGATTCAATTGGGAGCTACGATACGCCCGGACAGGCCTATGGTGTATTCGTTTCGGGAAACTACGCCTTCGTGGCGGACGGAGATTCCGGCCTTCAGATAATAAACACTTCCGACCCCGGCAATCCCACGCTGGAGGGAAGTTATAATACGCCCGGTAATGCCTTGGACGTTTTCGTTTCCGGAAACTACGCCTACGTGGCGAATGGGGCAGAGGGGCTTCTTATAGTAAACGTCTCCGACCCTGGCAATCCCAGTCTGGCCGGTAGTTACAATACGCCCGGTTCGGCAGGGGGCGTTGTCGTCTCCGGGGATTATATTTATGTGGCTGATGGTTCTTCGCTGATGATTTTGAGATTCACCGCCACTGGCGTACAGGAAGATGAGAGCGTGCCATTATCGTTCTCGTTGGGGCAGAATTATCCGAATCCTTTCAACGCTCAAACGAAGATCAGCTACTCACTGCCGAAAGCATCCAATGCGCGCCTTGATATTTTCAACTTGCTGGGACAGAAGATTGAGACGCTATTCGAAGGTCATCAGCAGGCTGGCGAACACTCCGTAGCGTGGGATGCGAGTGGATTCTCATCGGGGATCTACTTCTACAAGCTTGTGGCCGGGGACAAGGTTTTCACCAAGCGAATGACGGTGGTGAAATAACTCCCTCACCCCGGCCCTCTCCCACCGAATGGGAGGGGGGGAAGATTTTCTTCTCCCGTTAAGCGGGAGAAGGTGTCCCGACTTGTCGGGACGGATGAGGGAGTTATCACATATGCCCGGCTCATGTCTCTGTCTGCCGCCTCACCCAATGAATAAAACCCACCGCAAGCGGCGGGGCACCCACATCCTGGAGGGCCATGCTCTGTCGTGGCCGGGGACGCGACCCCAATCTTATCGGGCGTCCCTCCAGTTTTTGTAGGGTGGGTCAGCATAGTCTCCATATAAATAAATGTAATGTTGGTCGCCAATGATGGAATAAGATATCTCCGTAATAGATTTGACCCACCATTCGAATCAAATGAACTGGTGGGTCAAGGTGATGCTATGCGATGAATACGGGCCAGTTTTGCCTGCAAGATCATCCACAATGATTCGAAAAACCTGACCCACCCTACAATTAATCCAGGTGTCAGCCCTGGAGGGCTAACTACCAGAATTGAAGACT
>PFXJ01000106.1 GCA_002791595.1 candidate division Zixibacteria bacterium CG_4_9_14_3_um_filter_46_8 | reverse complement strand
ATGGTCGCCCAATTCCCCCGAACACCGTAGGGGCAATCCCCCGTGGTTGCCCTGATGAAATGAATGGGCAGGCACTGGGGCATGGAGGGCAGGCACTGGGGCATGGAGGGCAGGCACTGGGGCCAGCCCCTACGCAATTGTCATTGCCTGATGTGGTGCACCGGTTTAAATCATTTACGACGGCCCAATATCGCAATGGCGTGCAACAATTCAATTGGCGGCCATTTCCCGGCAGATTATGGCAACGGAATTATTATGAACACATAATCCGCGATGAAAAGGAACTAAATTCGATAAGGGAATATATCATCCATAATCCGCTGAATTGGTTGACGGACGCCGATTATTCGTAATTATATGACGTGCCGACCCGAAGGCAGAAGCCAAAGCTTCAGCAGTCCAAATTCCATCTTGACAGACGTTCTCAAAATGAGTACAATTGTTCTCAAACTGAGAACGGCAGGATAAGATGATAAAAAGTCTATTTTCACAATCAAAGCAAAGAATACTGGGTCTGCTTTTCCTTCACCCTGAAAGGCAATTTTATCTTCGGGAGATCATGCGATTAACGGGCGTAAGCCAGGGAACATTGCATCGGGAGCTGAAGCCACTTGTAAGGGACGGGATTCTGGTATCGGAAAAGAGGGGCAATCAAGTATTTTATTCGGTAAACAAAGATAATCCGATATATGGCGAGTTGCGGGGCATAGTCATCAAGACATTTGGCATAGTCGATGTTTTGAGGACAGCATTGAAGCCCTTGGCCAAGAAAATAAAATTCGCGTTTCTTTACGGTTCGGTAGCCAGTAGTGAAGAGACTGCCCGTAGCGACATCGACCTGATAATAATCGGTAAGCTGACATTCTTAGAAGCCTCCGTTGCCATAAGCAAGGCCGAGGAAATGTTGGGTAGAACGGTCAACCCAACCATTTATCCGATTGAGGAGTTTCGGCGAAAGCTGAAAAGCAACAATCATTTCGTAAACTCAGTGATAAATACATCTCTAATTTTTCTCATAGGCGAACAGGATGACCTTAGAAAATTGGCTGGAAAATAAATGGTTGAAAAAACATACGACCACGCCCAAAGAGATCGACGATATTATGGGCATGGTCGAAAGAGACCTTGAGGATGCCGGAAATGAAGATATAAGTGATGATTGGCGATTGAATATCGCCTTCAACGCCTCGCTACAGTGCGCCACCGCCGCTTTATACGCCGCCGGCTATAGAAGCTCAGGCGAAGGTCATCATGAAAGAGCTATCAACTCCTTGAAATACACTATCCATGCACCCGATAATCTTATCAAGCAACTACATCGCTTTAGAAATAAGAGAATAAAAGCTACTTATGATTCCGCAGGCACGACTTCAGAACATGAGGTCAAGGAAGCAATTAAGCTTGCTAATAACTTGCGCGATCAAGTCAAGAAATGGCTTAAGCAAAACCATCCTGAGCTTCAATGAATAGATTTTGGGAAGGAAGGACGATACCAGTCATTTGGCCTCCCGGCCAAGAAAGCGGAAAGCGCATAATAGAGGTGTTCTATGGATTTAGGGAAAAAGTATCGACAGATATTCGTCGTTTCGACCCGGAGGCGGCTGAGAAGTTTTCAGGAGTATCGGAAAATATCGAACTCAAGGATATTCATGTCCATTCGCAGATGGCCCCGAAGATCGATGAACGGTTTATTGAATTGATGCACTCCGCCTTAGATGGCAAAACGCCGATTTACTTCGGATGGATACCCTTGAGTCTCTGTATTCCCAATGATCCCGATTATCGCGCTGATTGCCACCCCGTGATATCGCAATATGTGGATGCCCTTGTTGACCGCTTCCTCAAAAAACAGCTCAGCCGGATGATCGCCTACCCAAGGGGATCTTGGTTTGTGATTGGCGACGACTATCCCCCACTATTTGCCTATATCAAGACTAAGGCCGAATACGTGCCCTGCTGGATCATGGGCAAGCCGGAGGGGGAGGACGTTCAAGACCTGCAGGGTCCGATTAGGCTGGAAGATGTTCCTGGGATATTCGGACTCAAACCTCGCTGATAGATGCATCAGATCGACTGATGCACAAGCCGCCGGTGAATGATTTCCTTATTTCTTAAAAAAGGTCTTGACAAGTATGGGATATGGTTGTATACTATTGCTTAGGTATAGATATGATTAAATATGAAAGGTCATAGGTGAAGATTAAAGACTACATGACCATTGGGGAAGCGGCGGAGTACCTGGGGGTCAGCATAATGACGCTAAGGCGGTGGGATAGCGCCCGCAAGCTGAGGGCATACCGCAACCCGCTTACTAAGCATCGGCTTTACAAGAAGGCCGATCTGGACAGATTACTGAAGTCCATTGCAGGACAAATTCGTAAAGAGGGCAAGCAATGAGTGAATTACCTGTTAAATCAGATTCGGCCTCGATGGAGCAATCGCCGAAATCTCTTCTGGATGCTGCTGAGATGTTCTTATCGTCCCAAGATGTTAAGCCAAGCTCCAAAAAGACCTACCGGCGGGCGCTGAGGCAGTTTGTGGACTGGTTCATCAAAGCGGCGATCCAAAATCCTACCCGCGAGGATATCCTGCGTTACAAGGCGACTATGGAAGCGAAGGGGCATTCTGCGTATACTATCTCAAACTACCTGGTGGCGGTCCGGAAGTTCTTCGAGTGGGCGGAGGGAATGAAGTTCTACCCGAACATAGCCAAAGGGATTAAGGGGGCGAAAAAAGCGAGGGGTTTTCGGAAGGATTCGCCGACCGTTGCGCAGATAAGGGAGCTGCTCAGCGCCATCGACCGAAGCACCAGACAGGGGAAAAGAGATTTCGCGATATTGAATCTTCTTATCCAGACTGGACTCCGGACGATAGAGATTGTCCGGGCTAATCTTGAGGACATTCGTAATGACGGCGGTGAAGCGGTTCTTTGGATTCAAGGCAAGGGCAGGGATTCTAAAGACGAATTCGTACTACTTACCGAGGACAGTTCCGGGCCCATCCGCGAATACTTGCAAGCTCGAGGCAAGGTCAATGATAGCGATCCTTTGTTTGCCTCGCTCAGCGATCGGAATCAGAACGAGAGGCTAACAACTCGATCAGTATCGCGGATCGTAAAGAAGCAACTGAGGGCAATCGGTTTGGACAGCGGACCGCTTACAGCGCATTCCCTGAGGCATACGGCGATAACATTGTGCCTCATGGGTGGGGCCACAATACAGGAAGGCCGGGCGCTGGGACGCCATGCGGACATTAACACCACGCTGGTCTATGCGCAGAATCTCGACCGGAAGGGGATTCATGCTCCGGAGAGGAAAATAGAGGCGTTGTTGGCGGAGGTGAGCTCATGGATAGGGGCGAGAAAGTAAGAACAATCATCGACAATAGCGATGTGCAATAACAGCTTTAAATTGGAAAGGAAAAAGTTGTGCCGACCGGATTAAGGGAGTTGCTTCAGTTTCTTGCTATGGGTGCTCTTAGTCTTCTTCTAACCATCATAATAATCTGGTATGGTGTTCGCAAAAAGTGGGAAATTTATAAAAAAGATGGCAAATATGGAAAAGTAACATTTGAAATGAATGTATGGGTATCTGCATATGTTTTATTTTTTGCTATTTGGGCCATTCTAATAGGGATTGATAAATGTTCGAAATAAGTAAAATGTTATAAGAAAAGGTAAAACATGATAATTCAAGACGAGAGAAGGCCCGAGGAAAAGATTAGTCATAGTTTCCTCATAATTGGAACTGATACCTTTCTCAGTGGTTGGGGAGAAGCTGAAGGTAGTAAGAGTTATGCTGCTTGGGGTTGCGAACCGAAAGAGAGAGAAAAGGTATTGGCGTGGGTGAATGGCCGCAGCGCCAAGGACGATGCATTAAAGTTTGTTAGCTGATGTTAAGCTTATTTATGCTTGCCTTGAGGTGGTCATCAGTTTGGTGAGTGTAGATCATGGTAGTTTCAATATCCTTATGTCCGAGAATCTTCCCCATAGTGGCGGGATCGACTCCATTCATTTGCATAAGGCTGTTGAAGGTGTGGCGAAGGTCATGGACGCGGGTGAAATCCATGATTCCGGCAGCTTTCGTGATCTTCACAAGGGCAGTTCGAAGCCCTTCCCCTCTTAGCTTTCCCCCTGATGGCATCATAAAGATATGTCCTATGCGAGGCTGAATTGATTTCAGCACTTCCAGACAGGCATGATTTAGATAGAACTCACGCGCATAGGTTTTCGGAGACCAATCTTTCTTGGATTGGATTTTAATAAGGCCTGTAGTCAAATTCACATCATCCCAAGTCAAGTTGCAGATTTCACCGGACCTCAACCCAGAATTTAAGAGGAAAATAAATGCCTTGTGGTAGGTCCGCATTTTCTCGCTTTTCTTGGCTTTTTCCTTAGCCATTTCAAGGAATAGGTTGCATTCATCAGGTGTGAGGATTCTCCCTATGGCATGTGAATTCATAATTCGAAGACGTTTGACCTTCTTGGTTGGGACAGAAGGAATTAACGAATGCTCATTGGCCCAGATAAATGCAGTTCTCAATACACTAAATTCATAATTAACAGTCTGGGGCAAGGGCAATCTCTTGTTGCTGTGAGTACCGCGTTTCAGACCGTCGGCAGTTCGCTTCAATTCGATTGAGTTCAGTCGTTTCTCCTGGTATGACTCTATGTGTTCCCGTTCTATTTGCGATAAATTCTTAATGTGCGGAAAGAACATTCTCAAGAAAGTTATGAAAGTGTTGATTATGACAAGGTATCTCTTTACGGTGCTGGGAGACGTGTGCAGCTTGATGTGGTCTGAATACTTCTGAAAGAATGAGTCGATGCGGATTTCCTTCACGGAGACACCCAGCTTCTCCATTCTTTGAGATTTATCCAAGCTTTCCAAGTGCTTCTTGATTAGCTTGGCGTCCTGTAGAGTTCCCGCCTTAATCCACTTTCGTTTGCCGCCAAACGATTGGACAACATAGTAGGTTCTTTTTCCTGACTCAGATATTTTGAAATGAATGCTTGCCATATCTAACCGGTTAGAAATTGGTTAGAAATATGAGCTATCTGAGAGATATTTGTCAATAACTTTTTGTAAGAATAGGGATTAACCGGTTAGAAAATAAAAAAGCTGGGAGACAGGGATTCGAACCCCGATAATGCGGTCCAGAGCCGCATGTCCTGCCGTTGGACGATCTCCCAGTATATTCACAATGCCATCCATCGCCTTGTCTGGCAATTCAAGTTGCTCAATTTCCAAAATTTTCAGCCCTATGTCAAGAAAAAAGGTGAGCCAAGTTATCGGAAACGAAACATATATAAGTTGTGTCCCTCCCTGAATGACTTCCTGAAAAATGCCGCTTATTACCTTGAAATACCCGCGAAAAGGGGATACCTTCTACTCTCCCTTTCTCAGATATAATTTGATTTCCTGTTGCAATAATTCGGGGAATTCATTATATTATTGACTTTTATCGTACACTGGAGGTACGAATGGTTTTTGTGGCAATTGAATATGGGAAAGTATGTTATGAATGGCTTGGTCGGGATTAGACGAGAAGATAAGAATAGGTTTGAATCAAGGGTTCCCCTGATTCCAAATGATATAGCCGCGCTTATGCGACAAACCGGTGCCAGATTCATCGTGCAGCCTTCCAAAATAAGAGTATTCTCTGATGCTGAATATCAACGGATGGGAGCGGAGATAAATGAGGATATCTCATCCTGCCCCCTGGTTTTTGCGGTTAAGGAAATCCCCCTGGAGTATTTCCGTAGAAATGGAACTTATGCATTTTTCTCTCATACCATCAAAGGGCAACCCAAGAATATGCCCATGCTCAAGAAAATGATGGAGCTTAAATGTAATCTTATCGACTATGAAAAGATTATCGATGCGCAGAATCGGAGGCTGGTATTTTTTGGCAAATTCGCCGGACTGGCTGGTATGATAGATACCCTATGGGCATACGGCCAGCGAGTAAAAGCAGAAGGCATCGAGAATCCATTTACCAGAATCGATCATACTTACAGATATGAGAATCTAACCGACGCGGAAGAACATATAAGAGAAGTAGGCGAAAAGATCATCGATGAAGGACTGCCGGAAATATTATGTCCTCTGATAGCCGGATTTGCCGGCTATGGGAATGTCTCCCGAGGAGCACAGGAAATTTATGACCAATTGCCGGTGAAAGAGATCGCCCCTCAGTCGATATCCCAGCTATTCAAAGAGCCCAAAGCGCATCGGCATAATGTTTACAAGGTCGTATTCAAAGAAGAGGATTTGGTCAAGCCGGTTGGGAGTTGCTGCAAATTCGAACTGCAGGATTATTATACCCATCCCGAGAAATATGTTTCGCAATTCGACTATTATACACCCATGCTAAGCATCCTGGTGAATTGTATCTATTGGGAACCGAGATACCCCAGAATTGTAACCAAGAAATTTGCCACGCAATTATATTCACATAATGTGAATGCCCGCCCCAAGGTCATTGGAGATATAAGCTGTGATCTGGACGGGGCAATCGAGTTGACAATCAAAACCACCGAGCCTGACAAACCGGTATTTCTCTACGATATTGATCTCGGGGAAGCAGTCGATGGCTTTAAAGGAAATGGTCCGGTGATTATGGCCGTGGATAACCTACCTTGCGAACTGCCCCAGGAAGCAAGCAAAGAATTCAGCCGAGTGCTGACCGGCTTGGTTCCTTCAATTATCAATGCCGATTTTTCTAAACCCTTGGCAAGGACCGGCCTTCCCGAGGAACTGCAAAGGGCGACCATTCTAATGCATGGCCAATTCACGCCCAATTTCCAATTTATGGAAAAATTTTTATAGCCGGGGAACAGTTTGAAGCTCAAAAATCCGGAGAATATTCATATTAGATTGAGAAATAATGCACAATCGAAACAAGTCATTAAGAGGATAGTCTTATGAAAAATATACTGGTATTGGGAGCAGGTTTGGTGGCTAAACCGCTGATTCGATATTTGCTCGATCATCCTAATTTCAAGGTAACAGTGGCCAGCCGCACAGTCAGCAAAGCGAAGGCTTTGGTCGATGGTCACCCGGATGGACGGGCGTTACCGCTGAATGTCCAGGACCAAACCGAGCTTGAGAAATTGGTGTCCACCCACGATTTGGCTATCAGTTTAGTTCCTTACACTCATCATGTTACTATCGCCAAGCTATGCATTAAGCACAAAAAAAATATGGTAACTACCTCCTATGTTAGCAAGCCGATGGCGGAGTTGGATAAGCCGGCAAAAGACTCTGGAATTCTGATTTTGAATGAAATAGGATTGGATCCGGGGATTGACCACATGTCGGCGATGAGGATTATAAACGATGTGCAGAGTAAGGGCGGGAAAATCACATCATTCCGAAGCTATTGCGGAGGCCTGCCCGCGCCCGATGCCAACGATAATCCTTTCGGATATAAATTTTCCTGGAGCCCGCGCGGTGTGGTTATGGCAGGGCGCAATGATGCCCGTTATCTTGAAAATGGCCGGGAAGTATTCATTCCCGGCAAAGAGTTGTTCAAGAATTATTACCATCTCGAAATAAGCGGAGTCGGCAAGTTCGAGGCATATCCCAACCGCGATTCAATCCCTTATGTGGATACCTATCGAATTAAGGGAACCGGGACAATGTATCGGGGAACATTCCGAAATCTGGGCTGGTGCGATACTTTGAAAGCAATCGCTGATTTGGGATATCTCAATGATGCCCAGAGAATTGATGCTAAAGGCAAAACCTACCGCGATTTTACAGGGATGCTGGTAGGCACAGGCGACAAAAATGTTCGGGAAGCCACCGCCAATTATCTCAAGATTTCCTTCCAATCTGAAGTTATCGAGAGATTGCAATGGCTGGGTCTTTTTGATAAAAATCCGCTTCCGGGCGATAAAAACTGCGCCTTGGATTTCCTTGCTGATATTATGCTGGCAAAGATGCCCTATAAGGATAACGAACGTGATATGATTGTGCTTTTCCACGATTTCATCGCTGAATATCCGGGAGGCAAGAAAGAAAGCATCACCTCCACTTTGATCGATTATGGCATCCCGGGCGGAGATTCTTCAATGTCGCGGACCGTTAGCCTGCCGGCGGCAGTCGGCGCCAAATTGATGCTTGAAGGGAAGATAAGCCTCAAAGGTGTTCATATCCCCAATGTCCCCGAAATATATAATCCGGTGCTTGCTGAACTGGAAACGATGAATATAAAGTGCAAGGAGAAAACCACGACGCTTTAAGTCCGTGGCCCTGATAGCATCATCATTATGCCCAAATGAACTCCTAATTCAATAGGTAGTCATTTGGGCATATTAATAACTGGAGGAACGCGCTCCACCGCGTCGGGATTCCTGGTGCCGTCAGGCCACCCCACCTGACGTAGATGTAGTCCGGACATTCCAAGACCAGTGGGCCGGACATTCCTGTCCGGCGGTCAAATGTTCGCAGACAATAATGTCTGCGCCACCAATGAAATAAATCGTAGGCGGGCGGCCTTGGCCCCCGCTATTCAAATGTCAGGGGCAAGCCCACCATGGCGTCCATAATTTATTCGATTGCAGGGGTCAGTCGAAGATCCCGATTAATCGGGGACCCCTGCCTACCCACTCTCATTCCCAAAACCGAGTAGGACTGGCTTTTTTCAACGCGCCCTATTCCGGGAACCATCGGAACCGGCAACAGTTATTATAATTAATTATTTTTGCGCTGGTTCGTCTCGGGCGGCAAAGGGCCTGGGCACTTGAATGTTCTTCCAGTGTTTATTGAATTTGCCTTGACGAGATTCCAATATTATTTTATATAGTAAAATTTGACCTTGCAGAACGAAAGAATGCTTTTAAATGCCTGATGATGCAAAAATATTAACCATCGGAGTCCCCAAAGAGACTCAACCCGGCGAAAGGCGCGTTGCCATCACGGCTGAAACTGCCCAGCTTCTTATGAAAAATGGCCTAACTGTGATAGTTGAAACGGGCGCTGGCCAAGAAGCCGGATTTCTCGATGAAAGTTTTAGGAGCAAGGGGGTTCAGATCGCCGCAGAACGCCGTGAAGTTTTCTCAAAAGCCGATATTATCCTTCAGGTAAATGGCTACGGCGCCAATCCTGACGCGGGAAAGGCGGACCTGGAATTGATGCACAGCGGCCAGATAATAATCGGGATGATGGAGCCGTTATCAGCCCCGAAATTGGCTCAGCAATTGGCACAAACGCAGGTCACCGTTTTCGCTATGGAGCTTATGCCGCGGATTACCAGAGCGCAAAGCATGGATGTGCTTTCCTCTATGGCAAGCATAGCCGGTTATAAAGCGGTGATACTGGCGGCGGAACATCTGCCCAAGATATTTCCAATGATGATGACCGCGGCCGGGACCATTGCCTCGGCAAAAGTATTTATCGTCGGGGTGGGCGTGGCCGGTTTGCAGGCCATCGCTACTGCCCGACGTCTCGGCGCTTTGGTTAAAGCTTACGATGTTCGTCCGGCGGTCAAGGAGCAGGTCAAAAGTCTCGGCGCCGATTTTGTGGAATTGCAGATAGAGACCTCCGGATCGGAGGCGGCCGGCGGCTATGCCAAAGAAATGAACGAGGAATTCTATACCAAACAGCGCGCAATGATGAAGAAAGTGGTGGCTGAATCCGATGTGGTCATAACCACTGCGGCAATTCCCGGCAAGAAAGCCCCCATCCTGATTACCACCGATATGGTCACAGGGATGGCGCCCGGCTCCGTGATTGTCGATTTGGCGGCGGAACGAGGTGGCAACTGCGAATTCACCCAGCCGGGTGAGATAATAAACTTTTCGGGGCTGACCGTCATAGGTTCGTTGAATCTCCCTTCGACTGCCCCATATCATTCCAGCCAGATGTACGCGAAGAATATTTCAAGCTTTCTTCTCAATATGGTCAAAGATGGGCAGATTCAGATAGACCTCGAAGATGAAATCACCCGTGAGACTCTGGTGGCGAAAGACGGAGCGATTTATAATTCCCGCATCAAGGAGCTTCTCGGCTCATAACTTTCTCTAAAGGAAATTCGGATGGAGATATATGTAAATGGATTAATGATATTTGTGCATGCTGTCCGTCTTTGGTCTGTAACGGCAGTGCGGCACCCCCGCCATTGTCCCCCTCCCCAATCTATTGGCCTACCAGAAAGGAATGCCGAATGATCCACCTTATGCTTAGCTGGAGGGATCGCCGCATTGTTCGGGTCGCCCTAGCGGGGGCGTTATGCATCGCCCTGTGCTTCGCCGCAACCCACGGCTTGGCCCAGGCTTCATCGCCGGAGCAACACCAGCCAGCCGCACAGCCACCAGCGCCGATTGACTATTGGTCGATGCTCTTCGTGTTCATGCTGGCGACATTCATCGGGATGGGCGTAATCCGTCGGGTGTCTCGGTTGTTGCATACGCCCCTGATGTCTTTGACCAACGCCATCTCCGCAATAGCGGTGGTTGGCTCTATTGTTGTTACTGGCGCCGACTACCCGCCTACGATCCGCCTGCTGGGCGGCATTGCCCTGTTCGCCTCCGTTACGAATATTGTAAGCGGGTTTCTAATCACTGACCGAATGTTAAAAATGTTCAAGAAACAATGACATACAGCATCGAACAGTTAGCTTACATTGTTTCGGCGGCCTTGTTCGTCTTTTCCCTGCACTGGATGAACGACCCCAAAACCGCCCGGCGGGCGGTAATTGCCGGTGTCGCCGCAATGTTCGCCGCGGTGCTGGCAACCTGGATTCAGCCTCAAGTGGTTCATCATGGCTGGATTATCTTAGCAATTATGCTCGGATTTGTCGTAGGCGTGCCGTTATCGCGCGTGCCGCTCACTGCGGTGCCCCAACGGACTGCATTGTCCCACGCCTTCGGCGGTGTGGCGGCCGGGCTCGTAGGGGTGGCAAAATATTTCCTGTGGCTTGGCGAAGGCCCCGAGCATCTTACTCCCTTCCGGATGATTGCCATCGTGGTTGAAGTTATCCTTGGATTCTTGACATTTACGGGAAGCTTAATGGCGGCCGGCAAGTTGCAGGAGGTGCGCTGGATACCTCAACGGCCGGTCATCTACCCATTCCAGAACGTAATCAATATCGGCTTGTTGATAATTGCCGGGGCGCTTGGCTCACTGCTGGTCGCCTACCCGAATGAGCCCTGGTCGGCTGTCGTATTTCTAACGATCATAGCCATAGCGCTCGTTTTCGGGGTGCTGTTCATCATTCCGATTGGCGGCGCCGATATGCCCACTGTAATCTCAATTTTGAACTCGTATGCCGGACTTTCGGCAGTCGCAATGGGCTTCGTGCTCGACAACAAACTCCTGATCACTGCGGGAGCGCTGGATGGCTCAAGCGGATTGATCCTGTCTATCATTATGTGCCGGGCGATGAACCGTTCCTTCACTAATGTGCTCTTCGGCGCCTTCGGAAATGTGAAGGCGGCGGTAGCGTCAGGCGAACAGAAAAACTATAAACAGGAAACTCCCGAAGGGGCCTCCCAAGTTCTCGAACAAGCCCGCTTGGTCATCGTGATCCCCGGTTACGGCATGGCAGTTGCGCAAGCGCAACACCGGGTTCGTGAACTGTATGACCAGCTCACAAAACGCGGAATCACTGTCAAATTCGCGGTGCATCCGGTCGCTGGACGGATGCCCGGTCACATGAATGTCCTTCTTGCCGAGGCCGACATCCCTTATACCGCGCTGGTGGAGATGGACGAGATAAATTCGGATATGCCGCAATGCGATGTGGCGCTGGTAGTAGGGGCCAACGATGTGGTCAATCCGGCGGCGCGCTATGACAAGTCAACACCCATCTATGGAATGCCGATTATCGATGCGGACAAGGCTAGGATGGTTTTCGCCATTAAACGGAGTAAAAATCCAGGGTTTGCCGGCATCGACAACGAGCTCTATTTCAAGGATAATACCTTTATGCTTTTCGGAGATGCCAAAGCAGTAATCGGCGAGCTGGTGAAACAACTCGCGGGCGGTAATCATTAGCGCATCGCCTCAGGCCCACGATGGCCGGTAAATGAAATAGGCTGGTGCCGTAGCTTCTCGGTTAGTGGACGCGATTCTATTGGCCCAGAGAAATCGGCGATTGACTGAGCCGATAGTTGCTCTCTTTCATAACTTTTCTTCTTGAGTTCAAGTATTTCTTTCGCTTGTTCAAAAAAGGGTTTCAATTCCGGTTCTGGCAACAAAGGGACTGTTAACCGGGCGAGTTGTTCAAAGGTAAGATTCGTAGGTCAACCCGCTTGAGGCGGGAACTGCCCGCCTGCCCGTTGAGGTTAATGTTGGTCCCAGGTCGTCAACTTACAAGGCTTTCATTGATTTACACACCCCCTTATCCCCTCTCCGGAGGGGAATATTAAAGGTAATCGCCTGTGGCGGCAATCCGGATAAATTATAACCGTGGGTAGTGCAAATGAGATTCCCCCTTCCAGGTCTTGTTAAAAAACAGAGGTAGATCGAGGTCTTGACCCCGACCTGGACGCCAATGGCGTCCATAAATTATTCGATTGCAGGGGTCAAGTCGAAGATCCCGATTAATCGGGGACCCCTGCCTACCCACTTTCTCTCCTTCTCCCATTAATTGGGAGAAGGAGCCGGAGGATGAGGGAGCTTATGGGGTCACACCCTCATCCGTCCCAATAAGTCGGGACACCGTCTCCCATTAATTGGGAGAAGGTTAAGATTAATTTTCGAGTTTCCTGGCTTTTTCAACAAGCCTTAATGGCATATCCCACATAAATCTTGCCAGAATTCATAATGTCGGCTATATTCGCAGAATGGAGTCGATATCGCTTTTTGTGAGCAGATTAGATAGCCTGAGCAGAAATTTCCTGAAACCAAATGAAAATATTATACCTAAATTATTCCTCTGATACCCTTCAGATTATGCGCATCGAGGATGTTGCGCACGGCCTCCGTCTTCAAGGTCATGAAGTCATCGTTAAATATATGCATCATCGGGTCTCCGCGCAGATCAAAGAGGCGCAGAAACGCGATGAAAATCCTTATACCACCTCCAGGAAAGTATCCCTGATATTCAGACCGCGTCAGCGCTGGCTGGCGGTAGCTCATGGCGAATTCAGGAGATTCGTTGGAAACCTAAGGTTTCTATTTATTGAAATTGCGGAAATCCTCAAGCATAAGCCCGATTTTGTCCTCACCCGGCTGATGCCGATCTGGTCAATCTTCTTAAGCGCTTTTTTGCTTCGTCAAAAATTGGTGCTGGACACCGATGGCCCCATGCTGGAAGCGTTTGGCTATGAAGGCAGCAATCTGCCCTATTATTACCTAAGATTGGAAAAGATTTTTATACGAAAGGCAAAAGCTCTAAGCGTCATTTCCAGCAGTATGAAAGAGTTTTACGGTTCATTTGGTGGCGATCCCGATCGCATTTTTGTCTGCCCCAATGGCATTAATGCCCAGCTGTTCCATCCCCATCTCGATGCAACTGCCATCAAAGACAAATACCATTTGAAAGATAAGGTTGTGATCGGGTTTATGGGCAACCTTGCCTCTTGGCATGGTCTGCCCGGATTGTTAAATGAATTCCCCGCGCTTGCGCATAAATATGAGAATGTTCATCTTCTTTTGGTCGGCTTTCAGCTTGACTGGGATAATCTGCCGGAGGAAGTGGATAAAAAACTGGCCGATTTCAAAAATAGGATAACCTGCACCGGACGGATACCATTCGAATCTATGCCCTATCATCTAAAGGCAATAGATATCTTTGTGCTTCCATATCGCTTTATGGAATTTTTCTATTTTTCGCCGGTCAAGCTATTTGAATCGATGGGAGTTGGATGCGCCGTGGCGGCGGCTGGAATCGGGCAGATTGCGGAGGTGATTGAAGACGGTAAAGATGGGCTCTTATTTCCGGCAGGTAATTATGATGAAATGAGATTACGGATCGAGAAGTTGATTGAAGATCCATCGTTGCGGCTGTCGCTGGGCAAGGCGGCGGCGGAAAAAATCCACGCAAATTATCTCTGGGAGATAACCACAAAGGCGATGATAAAAGCATATCAATATGCCTATGGCCATAAATCGTAACGCCGCCATCTTGGCGGCAGTCTGGAGGGCGTCCCGCCCTCAAAAAAGGTTCCATTTTGTTGCGCTGGTAGGTCGCCTGAGGCGGGAACTGCCCGCCTGCGGGTTGAGGTTAATGTTGGTCCCGGGTCGTCGCCCCTTTCATTGATTTACACACCCCTTTATCCCCTCTCCGGAGGGGAATATTAAAGGTAATCGCCTGTGGCGGCAATCCGGATAAATTATAACCGTGGGTAGTGCGGATGAGATGAACATCGCCAAGCTGATTCCCGATTTCCTCGGGTTTCGACTTGAACTGCCACGCTGCCAGCAGCTTCATTTGAGGGCTGAGACTCCGGGCTTCAGCCCGTGAGAGGATCACTCAGAGAATAACCGAGGGTTTTAACCCTCTATTCCCCTATTGCTGACGGACGGGTTAAAACCCATCGTTATTTGGTCTGGTGATGCTCCTTCGGACTAAAGTCCGAGGTCTCATATCGGAAATGAGCACTACTCACGCCACCTCTCCGTCAGAAGGTAATTTGGATTGACTTTTGATTCGCATTGTTTTATGGATTAACTTGTGATCCAAATTGGGGATAAATAAATGGACCTCGTGGCGATTGCTGGTCTAATATTAGCAATCTTAGGTTTATTTGGGTGGCCTTGGTTCCAACATAAGTGGAAACAGTGGAAATTGCATAAAAGGGGAAAGAACCCTCGTCTTGCGGATCCAATTACAAAGGGTGATTTAGAAGCCACGAAACAGGAGCTTATCGCGGAAATTCGGAGGAACACGGTCGATGTGTCCCAGCGCATGACCCCTACGACCGCTACAGTATCTGCCGGAGTCCATGTTACCGATGCGCTTTCCAAAGAAGCCACTGAAAAAGCCCAATCTCTTTTACAACGCTTGGAGCAATTGAAAGCCTCCGGCGATAAGCTGCCGCCCTCGATAGAATTAGATGAAGGCATCGCCCATATCGCCACCGGAGCTTATGAAACGGGCAAAGAAAAAATCTTGGACTACTTCGGCAAAATGGATCAGGCTTGGAAGCAGGCCGAAAAGCTGCGCAGCGAAGAGTATTTCCTTGGCTACAAATCCCTCGGCGATGCGGAGTATTATCAGGTTCATTATGAAGTCGCTCTCGGATGGTATCAGAAAGCTCTGGAGATAAAATCCGAAGATGCTGATGTCTTAAATAGCGCTGGGTTGTGCGGGTACTGGCTGGCGAAGTATAGAGAGGCCGTTTCCTATTTCCAAAAGGCCATGGAGGCCGAGGAGAAGTTAGGTGGCTCGGAAACCGCCGACAACGCCACATATTTAAACAACATCGGCTCGGCGCTGAAAGCTCAGGGTGATTATGCTGGGGCGTTGGCGAACTACCGGAAGGCGCTGGAGATAGATAAGAAGGTGTTTGGAGAAGAACATCCAGATGTGGCCCTGAGTCTGAATAACATCGGCACGGTGCTTTATTCTCAGGAGGATTATGCTCAGGCGTTGGCGAACTACCGGAAGGCTTTGGAAATAAGGCAGAAGGTGTTCGGTGAGGAACATCCTAATGTAGCCAACTCGTATAACAACATCGCTGGTTTGTATTCCAAAATGGGCAAACCTAAAGAGGGATTGCCGTATGCGGAAAAGGCTTATCGGATATTCCTGAAATTCCTGGGTCCCGATCATCCGCACACCAAGAATTCGCGGGATATATTAATCGCCTGCGGTGGCGATCCGGATAAATTGTAGGGGAATTCTTTTTTTGCTGGTCAGCGCTCCAGCGCTGACGGGTGTCACAATTACTGATGCGTCAGCCCTGGAGGGCTGACCGCCAAACCCT
>PFXJ01000069.1:58141-58283 GCA_002791595.1 candidate division Zixibacteria bacterium CG_4_9_14_3_um_filter_46_8 | reverse complement strand
TGCGAAATTAAGGAAAATGCGGGGCGTCTCTGCCCCGCAGGATCTTCGAAGATGACAAGTCGCCGCTATCACTTTTTTGTAAATTCTTCTTTTGGGGCACCGCATTTGGGGCACTTAGCGGGACGGCACCTTGCTTCTACTT
>PFXJ01000069.1:51341-58103 GCA_002791595.1 candidate division Zixibacteria bacterium CG_4_9_14_3_um_filter_46_8 | reverse complement strand
TTGGCTCCGAACTAATAATTATTGTTAAGGTTTTGATTCTCTCTCATATATCTGAAAAGTCGGTTTGACTGTGTGAAAACCCTGACTGCCAGAACGCTCAATCGTCAATGAAGAATTTGTTTCAAACGCTGGTTTCGGTCATTCTATTTCCCTAAAAGCGCGCATCGCCTCATATTCATCTTTGGCTTCCAACAGCATCTGGCGGAATGATTCGTAGCGTAAGACCTCTGCGAGAGACTTGAAAACTCTAAGATAAAGGGAATCTTCGTAAGGAGGGGCGGCCATGGGGAAGAAGAGATGAGTTTGTTGGCTGTCAATCGAATCAAAATTGACACCGGGGCCGCTGCGGGCGAATCCGATAACGAACTCGGAAACTTGAATGGTTCTGACGTGTGGAATGGCGATTCCGTGTCCAAGACCAGTGGAAACTTTTTTTTCTCTGAGGATTAGGTCCCTGGTTAACCTTTTTTGATTGCGCACTTTGCCGCTCTTGTCGAGAAGTACCGCCAATTCCTCGATGATCTTCTCCTTATTTTGCCAATAAATTTTGGCTGGACTGATAGGCGAATCATCCTCGATAATCGGATCAGTGGCATCCAATTCCAACTTGATTAATTCTGGTTGAAGAAATCGAACGATATTCATAGCAATTCACTCTGAACAATTGCGCATCAAAATATGCTTTGGCCAGCGTCCTCGTCAATCTATTTCAGCATATATAGTTGGAATCGGGAACTTCATCAATTTTCTTTAGTTGCAACAAAATGGAAAATCCTTAATAACTGATCTAATCACTATTTACTTTTGGGGGGCGCCGGCGTATAATTTTATGATAAGCAAGTCACTCGAGGATCCTATTTGAGACCGGACTCGCATTTTGTCAGGTCAATTATCAAATGGCCAGGTATTTGCAGTTGGGTCACCATCTTGCGTAGATAGATGATCCCTATAATATTCTTGCTTTAAGAAAATGGTTGGTTTATAATAGATAAGTTTAATAATATGCTACAGACAATCGGTTTGAATTTAAGCTTCAACGTTGAGTAGTCTTGCTATGTCGGAGAGATATTACGCTGAGATAGTCGGAACGGGGCATGCGGTTCCCGAGAGGATTTTAACAAACTTCGACCTCGAAAAGATGGTTGACACATCCGATGAATGGATCGTCAGCCGAACCGGTATCAGGGAACGTCATATTGCTGACGAAAACACTTATGCATCTACACTTGGCACCAAGGCCGCGATATCGGCAATGGAAATGGCTGGAATTGGAGCTGACGATCTCGAACTAATTTTGGTGGCGACCGTAACTCCGGATATGCCCTTCCCCTCTACCGCCGCCATAATCCAAAAAAACCTAAACGCTCCCAAAACCGCTGTTATGGATATTTCTGCGGGATGCACCGGTTTCATTTACGGGCTTTCCATTGTTGACTCTTATATAAAAACCGGCATATTTAAAACCGTCCTCTTGCTTGGTGTGGAGGTGTTATCCAAAATCACGGATTGGACCGATCGTTCTACTTGCATCCTCTTTGGCGATGGCGCGGGCGCGGTCATTATAAGAGCTACTTTGGAAAGGAAGGGCATTCTGGGAACATATATTAAGGGTGACGGTCGGCTTGGGGGTCTTCTAATGATGCCCGGCGGAGGTTCACAGAATCCGGCATCGAAGGAGTCGGTCGATGGACGCCTTCATTATCTCAAAATGAGTGGCAATGAAGTATTCAAATTCGCAGTTCAGGCGATGGGAGAGGCCTCCACTACTATTCTCGAGCAGACCGGATTGAAGGCTGAGGAAATAGGCACGCTGGTGCCCCACCAGGCAAATATTAGAATTATCCAAGCTACCGCTAAAAGACTGCATATACCACCGGAGAAAGTCTATGTTAATATCGACCGTTATGGCAATACGTCGTCAGCTTCGATTCCCATTGCTTTGGATGAAATCAGAAGCAATGGGAACTACAAAGCGGCCAGCCCTCTGCTTTTGGTGGCTTTTGGCGCCGGTTTTACCTGGGGAAGCGCGGCAATAACTTGGTAATCCTTTTCTCGAAATCACTCTGAGGCATTCACAATCACGGTCGGTTGACATTGCTCTCCCTACAGAAAAATCGCGGAATGAAAAGCACGTGTCTGGCGCCAATGGCGCCCCGGGTTTAATGGTATGAATCACTTTTGGGGTGGATTATGATTTCACAAAATTTGATCAAATCGGTTTCAGGGATTCGTGGTATAGTAGGAGCGGCGGATGGTTTGACCCCGGAGGTAGCTCTCCAATATGCCGCCGCATTCGCATCCTTCTGTCGCCAAGGGGCAATAGTCCTGGGATCGGATACCCGTCCCTCGAGGCGGGTATTAATACCGGCGGTCGTTTCCGGCATCACCGGTTGCGGTCGGGATGTGATTGATATCGGAATTTGCCCGACCCCGACAGTGGAATTGGCAGTCAAGGAGCTTAAGGCGGTCGGGGGAATCGTAATCACCGCTTCCCATAACCCACCCGAATGGAATGCGCTGAAAATGATCAATTCCAAGGGCATGTTCTTAAGCGCTTCCGAAATTGCTCGGGTGGAAAATATTTTTGTCCAAGGAAAATACTCTTATGCTCGGCATAAACGGCTCGGGAATATTTACCCGCGTGAATTTGTGGCGATTCATATAGACAAGATACTAAAGCTTAGGGCGGTGAAAGTTTCTCTCTTAAGAAAAAGGGGCCTAAAAGTGGCTCTGGATTGTGTCAACGGAGCCGGGGCCATGCTTTCACCGAGGCTTCTCAAGGAATTGGGTTGTCGGGTTTTCTGTGTGAACTGTGAGCCAACTGGAGTGTTTGCCCGAGGGGCAGAGCCAATACAGAAGAATCTAAAAGCGCTCTGCACCGCTGTGATTAGAAATAAATGCGATATTGGGTTTGCCCACGATCCCGATGCCGACCGCCTCGCCATAGTGGATGAAAAGGGAAGAGCCATTGGTGAGGAATATACGCTTGCATTCGCGCTCGATTACATTCTTTCGCTGAAGAAAGGTCCAATTGCAGTGAACCTTTCAACTTCAAGTATGTCCGAGGCCATCGCCACACGCTATGGAGTCAAAGTCCATCGAACCAAAGTTGGGGAAATAAATGTTTCGCTGAAATTGAGAACTATAAAAGGGGTTATTGGCGGCGAAGGCAATGGTGGGGTGATTTATCCTCCGCTATTATTGGGACGCGATGGAGCAGTTGGCATAGCCCTTATCCTGTCTTATCTGGCGCAAAGGAAAATGACTGTTTCCCAAGCAGTCGAATCCCTTCCAAAATTGGTGATGATCAAGGATAAGGTGGTCATTACAAGGGAGGAATTAGACTTAAGGAAATCGGGCTTATATGAAAGATTCAAGCAAGCGAAAATCAATATCGAAGATGGAGTGAAATTCAACCACCCCCGTTCCTGGGTTCATATCCGACCTTCCAACACAGAACCTATCACCCGGATTATCGCCGAAGCGCCGTCAAAAGCTGAAGCTTTAGAGCTCATAGAGACTGTGAGGGCCTTATTGATAACCTGACTCATTATCATGATATACTAATATTATTCCCATATCATCCTAACATTCCGTTGATATTATGGGGCGAATAAGGGGTGGAGCTATTTGAAAATAAAAATAGAAAAATTTATCTTGATATTTGAGAAAAATTTCATTAATTAATAAATGAAGATACTTATTGGCCGCCAAGCGAAATGGATTGTAGCTGAGTTTTGGCCGGATTTTTAAGTATTTGCAGGGTTCCTTCAGGATGATGCCCCTTCGCAATGGCTTTCTTCCATAATGATGATCGGAGTAAATGCTAAGGTTACTCAAAATCGCGATCTTAAACAATTTTTAATATAGCAAAAATTAAGATTCCTATTGAATTGCTCGTTCTGGTGTTTTAGAGGCTTTATTAATTATAGGGCATTTATCATCTTAAATGAACTAAGGAGGTGACCTCGGAAGGACAAATGTGTTTTTCTCATGGTCAGCATCAAAGATGCTGCGAATCAAAGTATCAGTTCTATTCGTAAAAATCCAACAAACAGGAGAAGGTATGAAAAGATATTTTTTGATGATGGCGATTATGATGGCAGTGATTTTTGCCACATTCAGCATCGCTTCAGCGGATTATACTGATCTGGTAATCAACGAGATCAACTATAATCCTCCCTCAGGACAGACTATGGATGACCTTTACTATGAATTCATCGAAATTTATAATAATGGTCCCGATCTTGTTGATCTTCAAGGATTTTTCATCAGCAATTATTACAGCGATCCGACCGGCGATACGTTGTATATATTCCAAATGGGCGCGAGCCTGGCCGCCGGTGACTTTTTAATTATTGCCGAGCGCGTTGATTCGATGACATCATCATCGCATTATTCCGTGCCGTCCTCAAAGGTTTTTGGGCAATTAAGCGGCACCTGGTATCAAGGAAATCTCGGCAACACGGCGGGAAGTGTTAAATTCTTTAACCAAGTTGGCGTTATGATCGATAGCGTCTATTACTATGACGGCCCCGAGAATGGCTGGCCGACAGCGCCGGATAATGCCGGACCGACCTGCGAGCTTATCAATCCGAATTTGGATAACACTCTTGGCGCCAGTTGGCTGGCTTCAGTAGATCCAAACCCTGCCAGCCCGGGTTCTCCCGCGGCTATTAATACTGTTTACCAAGCTGGAAACCAGTCGCCTATAATAGCCAACGTAGTCAATGTCCCCCAAACCCCTGGGGTTGGCGTGCCAGTTGAAGTTTCTGCCAATATCACCGATCCAGCCCTGATCGCCTCGGTTGCCTCGGCCAGTCTTTATTATGATGCCGGGTTGGGCTATAATATTGTGGCAATGAGCAATGCGGTCGATTCATTTTATGCAACTATTCCCGGCCAGTCGGAGGGGACTACTGTCAATTACTACCTGGTGGCTAAGGATGATCTCGGAGATTCGACCGTTTCCTCCACATATTCATATTTTGTGACCAGCATTGTTTATCAGTTCGGGGACGTGATTGTCAACGAGGTTATGTACAGCCCGCCGGGGAGCGACACCTATTATGAGTGGGTGGAGCTCTATAATCCTAATCCGACTGACACCATTAATATGAGCAATTGGGCATTCAGCGATAATGCCAATCCCCCATACACGATTCCCCCGGGGACATTTATTTTGCCGCAGGACTATGTAGTGGTTTCCAGCCGTCCCGATTCGTTCGCATTTCGCTATCCGAGCGTCATCGGCACTGTGGTCGGTCCCTTCATGTTCGGATTGAACAATCCTGGTGATGATGTTCGTTTGCGTTCAGCCAATGGAACCACAATCGACAGCGTTGCTTACTTAAATGGCGGCACCTGGCCGGTGACCGGAACGGGCGGACCTTCCATTGAATTGAAGAATGAAACCTATCCTCGCAATGATGGCAATAGCTGGGCTGGCTCACTTGACACTCTTGGCACCCCGATGGCGATTAATTCGACCTGGGAGCCGGGCGATATAGTTGGACCTGATGCCAACCCGGCATACGCCACTGGCCAAGCCACGGTGAGAGTTCATTTCAGCGAGAGCGTGGAAGAAACCTCCGCGGAAAATCCCGCCAATTATGCTCTCTTCCAAGCTCCGAATCAAATGCTGACCGTTTACTCTGCAACTCTTGATAACATAAATTTCAATACTGTTGATTTAGTAACTGCTCCGATGACCAACGGCGCTGAAGAATTGTTGGTGGTCAGCGGGATTTTCGATCTCAATGGCAATGTTATGCCAGGTCCGGATACTCTGTATTTTCGCGGTGGTTATACCAAAATCATCACGGTTCAAACGCCGGTCAATCCTGGTGTCAATGATACCTCGGCGATATTTGGAGAAATGGTTACTGTGCGCGGAGTGGTTACTTGCGATAGCACTGACTTGACCACGTCAGGGGCTTATTGGTATTTTGAGGACACCAGCTACACTTTCGCCTACGGAATTAAGGTATATTCCGGCACCAATAAGGGCGTTAAGAAAGGCGATTATGTAACCGTGGCCGGGACCGTAGCTGAAAACTTCGGTGAAACCGAAATTGATATGGTCTATTTCTTCAATCCGACGGGCTTCCAATTCGATGAATCCGCAGTCTATCCGGCAAAGAGCGTCCCTTCATCCGAATGCAAATATAACGGTGTTCTTTCGGAAAAGTGGGAGGGTTGCCTAATCCGTCTGTTCAATATGCAGCTTGTGGCCGATAGCTTTGGCTTCTATAGCAATAACCTTCTATTTGTCAATATGGCTACTGGCGCTGACAGCGTGGAAATGCAGAAATTCCCGTATGCTCCAGTGTACACAATCGGCAACGCATATACTATTACCGGCATTATGTCCTATTCCCATGATCATTATCTGATCCGTTATCGCGGCGATGCCAATGACATTCTTGCTAATTACACTGCCGCAATGATCGGGATGGAGCCGATTAATCCGCCGGTCCAAACTACTTCTCCCGGATCATTCCGTTTCAATGGCCACTTGGTCAATACTGCGGGCTTGGGCTGGATTAACGACGTTTGGGTACAGGTAGAGCTGCCCAATGCCGGTCCCCGCATCACGGTGGCCAATTATGCCAATATCAATGTTCCGGCATATTCCAGTATCACCTTCTTCAATGTGCCTCAACCCGTTCCGCCGGGTGGACCGTTGGGCACTTATTTGTATGTGGCCTTTGTGGGCGATTATCCGAATGCTAAAATCGATAGCGCCTACTTTAATTTTGC
>PFXJ01000069.1:49293-51306 GCA_002791595.1 candidate division Zixibacteria bacterium CG_4_9_14_3_um_filter_46_8 | reverse complement strand
GGCGAATGGGTCGGAAATGATTGGCGGAATTATGACAAGGAGATAGAACCCCTGGCCGATATCCCAACTTCATTCGGGATTTCCCAGAACTATCCCAATCCATTCAATGCCGCCACCACCATCAATTATCAATTGCCCTCAGGCGGAAATGTGACTCTTGAGATCTACAATCTTATGGGTCAAAAGGTAGCCACTTTAATCAATGGTCAGATGGATGCCGGCTATCATTCAGTGAACTGGGATGCTTCGCAATACTCATCGGGCGTTTACTTCTACAAATTGGCTATCGCCGATCGAGTATTCACCAAGCGGATGACGTTGCTGAAATAGGTCGTGGGGTTTGCCCCCGACATTTGGCTGGTAGCGCATCCCGATGAAATCGGGATTGTCTGCAATTCATGGTGGTTGCCGGACAGTCCCGATGAAATCGGGACGGCCTACCTCTCCCAATGAATAAGCCAGAGGCTTATAAATGGGAGAGGGGAGATTATTTGCGGGTCGGCCCTCCAGAGCTGACCGCCGATTAGCGCTACGTAGGGGCGGGCCTCAGTGCCCGCCCTTTATATTAGGTCAGCCTACTTGGGTGACATACCCCTTAATCCGACTTCGAGGGTCATGCCAGCGAATGCTGGTATCCAGAAATGGAGCTGGATTCCGGATCAAGTCCGGAATGACATCGCAAGCGGCTGGGAAACCCATTATTATTGGCGTTCTGTCAGGTCTTGGATGCCCCGCTTCGGCGGGGGAGACTTGTAAGCCATTCGCTTATGTGACCTGACAGTTTAAGTAAATAATAACGTCGGGTTACGCCCAGATTTCATCTGCACTAAGACCCGACGCAACACTAAACAGTTTCCTTGACAACGCTCGGGGTATTCTCTAATTTTCTTTGATATGGGATCATTTATGGTATCTATTTGATGAATACGCTTTACTTCGGCGATAATTTAGAAATTCTCCAGAAATATATTGAGCCAAATTCGGTGGACTTGGTCTATTTGGATCCCCCCTTCAATTCCAATCGAGCTTATAATGTATTTTTTCACGACAAGACCGGAAAATCTTCCGCAGCGCAGATACAAGCCTTTGAAGACACTTGGACATGGACATCCGAAACGCAAGACGCTTTCGACCAGATTATAAAAGGTAGTTATCCCCTCGAACTCAAAGACATGATGAAGTCATTTCGGGAATTCATGGGTCCGATAAATCTAATGGCTTATCTGACGATGATGGCAATTCGCCTGATGGAATTGCACCGGACTTTGAAGGATACTGGTTCACTATATCTTCACTGCGATCCGACAGCGAGTCACTATCTGAAAATCCTTCTTGACCAAGTCTTTGGGGTGAAACATTTCAGAAACGAAGTGATATGGAAACGCACTGATGCAAAGGGAAATGTCCAGAAGAAATACGGGTGGATTCACGATAGATTGCTTTTCTATACAAAATCTAACAAATGGGTGTGGAATCAACAACATGTTCCTTATAACCAAGATTATATGGACGAATTCTATGCCAAAAAGGATGCAAAGGGGAGAATGTATCAGGCAGATAATCTAACTGCTCCTATGTCGAGGGCTTCAAAGGGGCAAATTTATTCGTGGAAGGGCTATACTCCACCTTCCACAAGGTGCTTTGTGTATAATAAGGAAAAGATGGAGCAGTTAGACCGCGAGGGCAAAATAGAATATACGGGTAAGGGCTGTCCGCGTCTCATTCGATATCTGGACGAGATGCCTGGCAATAAGTGTCCTGATATCTGGACAGATATAAGATTCGCGCAGAAGTCTGAACGATTAGGCTACCCCACCCAGAAACCTATTGCGCTCCTTGAGAGAATTATTAGATCTTCGTCCAATGAGGGGGATAGGATACTCGATCCTTTTTGCGGTTGCGGGACGGCGATCGCAGCGGCTGAGAAACTTGGAAGAAGCTGGATAGGTATTGATATCACATATCAAGCCATAGATTTGATAAAGAAGCGAATCCATGCCCATTTTCCGGATG
>PFXJ01000069.1:46226-49258 GCA_002791595.1 candidate division Zixibacteria bacterium CG_4_9_14_3_um_filter_46_8 | reverse complement strand
CCGAAATCCGTTGAGGATGCGGAGAGGCTATTTCATCAGTCGCCATTCCAGTTTGAAAGGTGGGCGGTATCTCTCGTCGGCGGGGAATCGTATAAGGGAATGGGAGGCGGGGATTCAGGAATCGACGGTATCATTATATTTAAGGACGCTGAAGACAAATACCAGCGGATTATTATTGAAGTGAAAGGGGGAGCATATCATCCAAAAGACATTCGTGCTTTGGCGAGAGTTCTGCAGCGCGAAGAAGCACCTATGGGGATTCTCCTTGCGCTACAGCAGCCCACTAAGGGGATGTTGTCAGAAGCGGCAGGATTGGGAAAGTGGTCTATGCCAAGAGCAAATATAGCGTATCCGATGTTGCAGGTTTTCACAATCAAAAACTACTTTAGTGGGAAACGTCCTAATTTGCCGATTTCCAATGTGACTTTTGAAAAAGCAAAGCGTGCGGTAAGAGAGAAGGAAGAAAGACCCCCGAGACTCATCTAACAATGGCCAATTTGAAATTAAAAAAAGCTTGCTCGTGACTAAAGCACGATTCTATCTGATGGCTCGGGCCTATTGCTGGCAAGTTTCGATGGAAGGGAAAAGAACCCTTCCCAGTAGCCCTGCCATGCTATCTTGGCCTTTGGAATTTTGCCCAATCCAAGCCCTAAACAGCAGCTTGGCACATGAGTTATGAAACAAAAGAAGAAAATCATAGATCCTTACGAAATAAAAAAGGAAGATGCAGTTTTTATCTGGAAGTCTATGGATTTCTTTTCCCAGTGTGCAAAAATTCTAAAAGCAGAAGCGGAAAACGCATCCAGAAGCAAAAATATAAATGGTTCCATTGATCAAGATTGGCTTTTCAAGGAAAATATGTATGCCGGCAGCTCCTTCCTCTATTATTGTCTCTATTGCGAAGCATTGATTAATCAGGTTTGGGAGGATTTCAAAATAAAAGAAGCAGTAGAGCTTCCCCCGGAAATACTTAAAAAAATTGGTACCCTCATTTCTGATGCACGGCATTTGCCCTTCAAAGACCGTCTTTATATCACACCATATATTTGTAATCGCAATCATGATATTTTTCCAAAAGCATATTACCATAAGGAAACGGTACATTATCAGAGAGTAATCGAATTATTTCAAGTACGAGATTCTTATGTTCACTCTAAGTCAAGGAAGGAAGAAATAAAATTCACGACCCGCAAGAATAAGGTTCATCATATTGATAACTCACAAGGTGATAAATCTTGGCCTCAAACCAGGCTGCCCAGAAATATTACGGTAATTGAAGCTCGAAACCTTCAAATAGTCGAAGATATAAGCAATTGGATTTTTGAAACTTTAAATAAATTCCTGGGATACAGATTGGATGAGAAATGGAAACTTGATTCCATTAAACTTAGCCACGGAGTGCTCACATTGGGCAGTCGGTTACCCACAGTATTGCTTGATAAGCGTAGCCCACTTAGTAAATAAACAACCTTATTGACTCATTGATCATCTGTCGAATCTCAATTCTGCTTTTTGGCAAAGTCAATTCGAGATGCTCATATGCTCCTTCCCCCCATGAGAAATAATTCACTTGATATATTTTCGGGCATCTTTTATATATGATGGTTATTCATAAATCGAATGGTGACAAACTAATCAATTGCGAGGAGATATGGCTACCCGAAAAATGAAATTCAAAAAAATAACGCCCCCCAAAGATGGCCAGATAATTACTGTCAAAAATAAGAAACTGGTGGTTCCCGATTGCCCCATCATACCGGTAATCGAAGGCGATGGCATCGGCAGGGATATTATGAAAGCGACCCGAGTGGTGGTCGATGCCGCAGTCAATAAGGCCTACAAGGGCAAGAAACAGATAGTGTGGTTTGATGTTTATGCCGGCGAAAATGCGTTCAAATTTTACGGCGAATGGCTGCCCAAAGATACTATCGATGCCATCCAATACTATGTAGTCGCTCTCAAGGGGCCATTGACCACTCCGATAGGCGGGGGATTCCGTTCGTTGAACGTAACGCTTAGGCAGGTGATGAATCTTTATGCCTGCGTGCGTCCGGTGCGTTATTTCCAGGGCGTTCCCAGCCCGGTGCGGCATCCGGAAAAGATGAATATCGTGATATTCCGTGAGAATACCGAGGATGTTTATGCCGGTATCGAATGGAAAAAGGGGACCAAGGATTGCAAGAAAGTCATTGAATTTCTCAACAAGAATATGAAGCTCAAAATCCGTTCCGATTCGGGCATAGGCATCAAGCCGATATCAGCAACCGGTACCAAACGTCTGGTCCGCAAAGCGATTCAATACGCCATCGACAATAAAAAAACCTCCGTGACGCTGGTGCATAAAGGCAACATTATGAAATATACCGAGGGCGCATTCAAGGACTGGGGCTACGAACTGGCGGCCAAGGAATTTGGACAGAAAACCATCACCGAGGATCAGCTCTGGAACAAATATGGCGGCAAACAGCCCGCGGGGAAAATTGTGATTAAAGACCGTATCGCCGACTCGATGTTCCAGCAGATACTTATCAGAACTGATGAATATTCTGTGCTGGCCACTCCGAATCTAAATGGTGATTACCTTTCCGATGCCTCTGCGGCGCAGGTGGGGGGATTGGGTATGGCGCCCGGGGCCAATATCGGCGATTTTGTTGGGCTGTTTGAAGCCACGCACGGCACCGCGCCGAAGTATGCCAACAAGGATATGGTTAATCCCGGCTCATTGATACTATCGGCGGAGATGATGTTGCGCTATATGGGTTGGACCAAAGCCGCAGATTTGATTATAAAGGCGATCGAGAAAACGATTATCAACAAGACCGTTACTTACGATTTGCACCGCCAGATGGAAGGAGCCACGAAGGTTTCCTGCTCTCAATTCGGCAGGGAAATCGTGAATAATATGGGCAAGTAATCGATCCAATAATAATTTCCGCTGTCGAGGATTAAGTGGACTTGAGCCAGCCCGCTTGCGGCGGGGTCATGCCAGTGGATGCTGGCATCCAGATTTGTCTGGATTCCGGATCGAGTCC
>PFXJ01000069.1:31435-46198 GCA_002791595.1 candidate division Zixibacteria bacterium CG_4_9_14_3_um_filter_46_8 | reverse complement strand
CGGGGGGATTCCACAAATTACGCCTCAGGAATCTATTTCTGTAGGCTCAAGGCCGAAGGAAGAACACATAGCAGGAAAATTGCATTGATCAGATAATAATCACTTGAAGCATTCATAAAAGCATCATTCGGGTAGAAAGAGCGTGCTGTGGAACAAGGTTATCACTTAATGCTTGACAAAAGGCTCGCTTAGTCTATATTTGCACTCTGATAGTATTCCTATCGGAGTATTTGAATGTCTGATCCTAAAGTCACAATAAAGATACCAAGACCTCTTTATATACGTCTCAAGCAGATTATAGAGGAAACCGGCTTTGATTCGGTGACCGATTTCATAGTTTATATTTTGAGGGATATTGCGGCGACGGCAGATAATCCTACAGATATCCACTTGACCAAAGAGGAAATTACTCTCATCAAAACTCGTCTAAAATCGCTGGGATATCTCTAAATTTCACCTCCATTCACCTACTAAGGGATAATTCCGTTCACCGGCAATGCGTTCCAAAATCCCTTGACAATTTTGGCAACTGCAATTATTATTGCAAAAATGAAATCCTTAAGGCCATACATACGAGCGTGCCGCCCTACGCAATGGGTTAAGAACAGCATCGTATTAGCGGGGTTAATCTTTGCGGTTGAGTTTAACGACCCAACGAAAATCGCAAAAGCGCTGGTTGCATTTCTTGCGTTTTGTTTTCTTTCCAGCGCAGTGTATCTCCTCAATGACATCCATGATATCGAATCTGATCGGGAGCATCCGAAAAAGAGAAATCGTCCAATTGCTTCAGGACAAGTGCCAGTGCCAACTGCCACGGTTATGTCTATTGTGTTGGCCATCGTCGCGCTAACAGCCTCATTCATCATAGCTATTAAACTGGGCATAGTCGCTTCTGTTTACTTGGCGATGAATTATTGCTATTCCTACGGATTGAAGAGAGTGGTAATTGTGGATGTGATGACGATCGCCATCGGATTTGTTCTGAGGGCGTTGGCAGGCGTTTATGCCATTGATGCCTCCATATCATCTTGGCTTCTCATTTGCACTATCCTCCTGGCATTGTTCCTCGGCTTTTCCAAAAGAAGACACGAAGTCATCCTTCTTGATTCATTAGCTTCGAGCCATCGCAAGATACTGGATCATTACAGTCTTCCATTTTTGGATCAGATGATTTCGGTTACTACAGCTTCGACACTGGTGGCTTATATCCTTTATACTATGTCGGCCGATGCGCAGCATTTCCACCAAGAGCAAAGATTCGAATTAACAATACCATTTGTAGTTTACGGAATCTTTCGCTATCTTTATATAGTTTACCATAAATCGGAGGGTGGTTCACCAACTGAATCGCTTCTCACCGATAGACCCTTATTATTAAACATAGGTTTGTGGCTGGTGACAGTCATAATTCTATTCTTAATTCCATAGGAAGATGCTTTGAAAAGCGCCAAAGTAGCAGTATTAAAAACCAAACCGGAATCGGTTGTTGAAGATTATATAAAATTGTCGAGGATGGCGGGAATTGGTGAATTCCTCCAAAAGGGGAAAACGACTATCCTGAAGGACAACATATCCTGGCATTTTCCATTTCCATCTGCGAACACCACGCCTTGGCAACTGGAAGGGTGCGTCAGGGCGCTACGTGAAGAGGGATTTGTAGATTTAATCGATGTCCACAATAACACCGTGGTGACAAATCCGTATAAGGGCGAGCAGTTGAATAAATTCGATGTGATCTATAAAAAATATAATATTCCGGTCAAATATAATTTCAAGAAACAGGATATAAATTGGATTCGATATGAACCAAAGGGCAAGATGCTGGCGTTGCCTCATATTTTCCCCGAAGGGATAAACATTCCGGAATTTTTTATCGGCAAGAATATCGTTCATCTTCCAACTGTCAAAACCCACATCTATACCACGATGACCGGCGCAATGAAAAATGCCTTTGGAGGCCTGCTGAACACGCGCCGTCATTACACTCACAGTGTCATTCACGAGACTTTGGTCGATCTGCTGATGATTCAAAAGGAGATCCATTCGGGCTTGTTCTGTATGATGGATGGCACCACCTGCGGTTCAGGTCCGGGACCCCGCACGATGAAGCCGGTGCAAAAGGATATTATTATGGCATCCGGTGATATGGTAGCCATAGATGCTGTTTCAGCGAAGATTATGGGATTTGAGCCAATGGATATTCCCTTTATCCGATTGGCTCACGAGAAAAAACTTGGTGTAGGCGTTATGGATCAGATCGAGATAATCGGTGAGGATATTTCATCGTGGAATTTCAACTTCAATGTAGGCGATAATATGGCTTCCTTGGCCGGGGACCTTTTCTGGTTTTCGCCATTGAAAGTATTCCAGAAGCTATTCTTCCACACACCACTTGTTTATCTTTTCGTCTTCGCGTCCTACTTTTACCATGATTTTTTATGGTATCCTTTCAAAGGACAAAGGATTTTCGACCAGTGGCTCAAGACCGATTGGGGACGATTATTTGAAAAATATTAATATGACGAAGGGTTTCTTGGTATGATGCAATGGATATCGATCATCGGCGCTATTGTTTTGAATGTATGCGGGCACGGATTTCTGAAGGCCGGAATGAACCGGGTGGGTCCACTTTCCGGCCCCCTTTCCAGCTATGCCTTGAAATCGTTGACTACCCCATTTGTTCTCCTGGGCCTAATCAGTTACGTTTCTTCGGTGAGCCTGTATATGATAGTCCTATCGAAGACCGACCTTTCGTATGCCTATCCACTATTGATGAGTGTCGGATATGTGTTGATAGTTATGATTTCATATCTGTTTTTCAAAGAGCCATTTTCCGCATATAAATGGGCTGGCATTGCCTTAATACTGGTCGGCGTAATATTAGTGGGGAAATAGGTTATCCGCATCGGGTGAATGCCAGATTTTTGCCGGATTTGCCTCTACAATATTGCAGGTCTCTCAATTTTTCGCAATCTGCAATCGACACCATGCATATAGAGCATCATAGACCACAAACTGCTCCTCAAGATTGGCTTGGTCGTCGGGTATTATTAACCCGAAACCAGTCGCAATCGCCTCCAGGCCGGGGGCTATCGGATCCGATTTTAGGTCGCTGGCGATGTCGGCGGCATGAACAATTTTGGCCAAACGAATCAAGGCAGGATCCGTCAGACCATATTTTTCAATGATCGCTTCAAATGAGCATTTGCCATCGTGATGGCCAAGCTCCGCACCGGGAGCATCAAAGGGAATTGCGCCGGTTTCCTCAACCGCTTCGTTCACCTCGCTTTTGGGGACGAAGAGGAATTCGGCATCAGAATCCACAAAGCGGAGTATGAGCCAGGGGCACGCCACTCTGTCAACATGCACGCGAGAACGAGTTATCCAGAGCATAATCTATCCTCCAATCAAATATGATTCCGTTATTATTCTATGATCGTGTTGTAAACTTTGCGAGACGCTTCGCGGGTATGATTCTCACTCACGAATCGAAAAGATTCCTGCGACAATTGCCGCCGCCGGTTTTCATCCCGGATTAGGGCCACTATCCCACGGGCGAATTCTTCTTCAGTATCGGCAAGGTAAATATGCTTTCCGTGCTGCAAATTTATCCCTGATGCCCCAATGGATGTTGAAACAACTGGGATCCCTCTCTTCATCGCATCAAATATCTTAAGTCTCACTCCGCTGCCGCGCAAGATCGGAACGATAAATATCGCTGCCTGAAGATAGAGAGGATTGATATCCTCCACATATCCCAAGTTATTTATCGGTTCTGGGAAATGCTGGAATGGACCTGAACCGGCAATGACCAGGGGAATTTCCGGCAACTCTCTTCTGACCAGTGGATATACTTTATCCACAAACCATTTAAGACCAACCAGGTTCGGTTCCCATGCCAACCCGCCTATGAAAAGAAGATTTTTCGATTGCAGATTATAAGTTGATTTGAGCTTCAGCCTGGGGCCCACCGATACGGGGAGAGTGATTAATTTTCTCGAATCAGCCCCCATACGAATCAGATGCTCTCGATCCAGATCGCTGATGGTAGAGGTGATATCCATTCTGGCGATCATTTCCATTTCCCATTTGCCGGTGATGGATTTCTGATATCCGGCATAAAATCGCTTTATGGGCGAGCTGGCTTGTTCATAATACTGTTGCCAAAGATCGGCCTCAACATTATGGGTCTCAAGAATGTACTTGGGTCGGTGGCTGATTGACAACTCCCTTATCAAATCAAAATATCCTGTAGTTCGAAGCTGATCGAAAATAATGACATCGAATTTCTGCTCTGCCAGCAATCCAGCCAGGACTCTTTTCATAGCTGACGACGCAAATTTTACGACCACATAAGGTATTCTGTGAATTATTCCCCGCGAAATGGCACTTAATAAATCAAAGGGCTTTCTGGTGATTTGAATATGATGGCTCACTGGTGGAACTACCCTAACACTGCCGGGAAGCGCTTCCAGCTCGCGGACATCTTGGGACGATACCGGCCTGCTCGTAAATGAAACCGACCATACTTCTCCAAGCTCTGCCAGTGCCGCGATGTTCTCGTAGATTCTTATCTTATGACCGGCATCGGCTGGATACGGATATTCAATCGCCAGATGAAGAATCTTCTTAGCACACATTCGGAGTCAATGGAATGTAAAGGACGTCGTAATTAGTAGTACATGAATGCATCGGGAATCATATCTAATTGCGGAAGGCAAAATTGTCAAGGTATAATTCCCCGCGGCAATTGGGAGGCCGCAATCAAGATATGCTTCAATAAGCAAATCCTAACTGATTTCGAGCATCCGATCCAATGAAGCGCGGGCGCGCCGGATAATATCGGAGGGCAGGGTTATTTCATATTGCGTATTTTTCAGCGATGCCAGAGTGTCCTGGAGCGTAATCAAGTTCATGTGAGGACAACGGACATTGCATAAGCGCAGCATTTCTTTTCCAGGATTCTCGGCGGTGATGTTATCGCCCATACTGCATTCGGTGAGGAGCAGATATCGGGGGGCATCATTTGCCGAAACGTATTCGATCATTGCTTTGGTGCTCCCCGAGAAGTCGGAAGCTCTCACCACTTCGGGGTTGCATTCGGGATGGGCAAGTATGACCGTATCAGGAAACTGTCTGCGGACATTCTCGATATCCTCGACAGTAAATTTCTCATGAACCTCACAACGGCCATGCCTGCCGATTATGGCTCTCTCCAAATTCTTAGGGTCAACTTCATTACCCGAGCTGGGCAGTGATGGGAAAATAATGGGGATGCCAGTATCAGCGGCAACATTACGCGCGAGATATTCATCAGGTAAGAACAGAATCCTTTCATGTCCTTGATCCGCTAAATACTGCACAACTTTGGCGGCGTTTGACGAAGTACAGCAGATATCCGTTTCTGCCTTTACGTCGGCATAGGTGTTGACATAGCTGACCACCGGCACCCCAGGAAATTGCTTTTTGAGTTCACGGACATCATCGCCGGTGATGCTGGCGGCCAATGAGCATCCCGCCTTTTGGGCGGGCAATAGGACCGTTCGCGATGGGTTAAGGATTTTGGCGGTCTCGGCCATAAAGCGAACCCCGCAAAAAATAATGATCTCGGCCTCAGTTCTGGCTGATATCCTGGCCAGTTCAAGCGAGTCACCGGTAAAATCAGAAACCGAATGATACAACGCTGGCTCCATATAATTATGGGCGAGTATAATCGCATTCCGTTGACGCTTGAGTTGATTTATTTCATAAGCCAATTCGGCCTTGTATCTCAATTCAAATTCAGGAACTACCCCCGCAAGCTTGGATATCATTCTATCCAGAGTTTGGTGAACGTTGGAAGACATTTGGATTGATTGTTTATCTTTTGCCGTTTGCATTTGGTCCACCTACCAGATTCCCAGAAGGTCTTTGCCTCGCTCGGTTGCCATCTCCACTGGATCCCAGGGAGGGTTCCATACCAGCTCCAATGTCGCCTTATCGATGCCATCCATTGCCGCCACCGTTTTCTGAATTTCATCCAACAACTCCGGGCCATACGGACATGCCGGTGTGGTCAAGGTCATAATGATATGAACGCGGCCATCATCCTCAATTATTAGGTCATAAATCAAGCCAAGGTCAACCACGCTGATCATCAATTCCGGGTCCTGTACTGAAATCAGACCTTTGAGAATTTCTTCCTTCGATAGCATATTTATTCCGTAGATGAGACCTTGGTCTCCAAGCCATGCTCATAAGACTCCAGGCTATTCACCAATGTCGCCCAGGACAACAAGGCACACTTTACCCGAACCGGAAATTTCTTTACCCCCTCCAAGACCTCCAAGTCACCCAGTTCAATTTCATCAATTACTTCCCCGCCGGTCAGCATAGCTTTGACCGCCCGGGCAATCCTCTTTACCTCCGCAAGCGATTTCCCTTTTATTATCTCCGCCAGCATGGAGCCGGAAGACACCGAGACCGCACAACCGGCACAACTCACATAAATATCGGCGACCCGATCGCCATCGATCTTGATTTCCATTTCCAATTCATCGCCGCATAACGGGTTTTCCCCGTGATTATGGATTTCCGGGTTGAGGAGCTTCCGCTTGCCGCGAGGATTACGGTAATGATCCATCAATATATCGCGATAAAGAGCATCAAGCGCTTCACTCATTGACGAAATACCTCCTGGCTTCGGCGATGGCGCCGACAAATTCATCTATTTCTTCGAATGTGTTGTAAATATAGAAGCTCGCCCTGGCGGTAGAACCGACTCCGAGGCGACGCATCAGCGGCTGAGCGCAATGATGTCCCGCCCGGATTGCTATTCCGCGGCTATCAAGAAATGTCGCCAAGTCATGAGGATGGATTTGTCTGTCAACGAATGAAATCGCTCCTCCTCTTAACCTGGAGTCCATCGGACCGAATATCTTGATGGAATCTAATTCCGATAATTTCCTCAATGCATACGCGGTAAGGTCCATCTCGTGACTGCGAACCGCTTCCATCCCTAAATCTGTCAGGTAATCCAGGGCTGATCCGTAAGCAACAGCGTCAGCTATATTAGGTGTCCCTGCTTCAAATTTCCATGGGAGTACATTCCAGGTGGCCTTCTCAAAATCAACTTCACTGATCATCTCACCGCCAAAAAGAAACGGCTCCATTTTTTGCAGAATCGATTCGCGGCCATAGAGAATGCCTATACCGGTTGGCCCCAGCATCTTGTGCGCGGAGAATGCATAGAAATCGGCATCGATTTCCTTTATATTCACTGGCAGATGAGGAACGCTTTGCGCTCCATCAAGTAGCACTAGAGCGCCATTATGATGAGCAATACGGGCAATTTCAGCTACCGGATTAATGGTGCCCAATACATTTGACATATGGGTAAGAGCTACTAGTTTTGTGTCCTCCGAAATAATTCTGTCAATATTCTCCAAGTCGAGCAGGCCATCCCCGTCGATGGGGATAAATTTTAGCTCGGCTCCGGTCTCTTTAGCCAAGACAATCCAAGGGACAAGGTTGGCGTGATGCTCCATTTCGGTAAGGACAATCCTGTCTTGCGGTTTTAGATTATGGCGACCCCAGGAATAAGCCACCAGATTTATGGCTTCGGTGGCATTCCGAGTATAGATTATCTCTTCCGGTTTGACACTCCCGATGAACTCCGCCACTTTTTTTCGAGTCGCTTCAAAAGCCGCCGTTGCCTCTTCAGCCAGCGTATGCAATCCTCGATGGACATTGGCGTTTTGGTTTTCATAATAATTCCTCAATGCGCTGATAACGCAAGAGGGCTTTTGGGTTGTTGCCGCATTATCGAGATAAATCAATTTATGGCCATTGATTATTCTCGACAATATCGGGAAATCACCCTTAATCACCAAAGGATCTAATCCTGCAGGAGCCATTACGCTCCCAACTCCGATTTTTACGCCGTTCTTGATAGCAGTCATTCTCTCACCATTCATTCGGGGATATTAACGAGTATCTCCCCATCTTCGATTTGCACCTCGTAAGTCTGGATGCCTACCACTGCGGGCATCTGGGTGGCTTGGCCGGTGGCGATGTCGAAGCGGGCTCCGTGACGCGGACATTCTATCTGCCGATCATAAATGACGCCTTCGCCTAACAATCCGCCATCATGGGTGCAAATATTATCAAAAGCATAAATTTTGCCCTCTTCTTTTGCCATGCAGATTGATCGGGCGTTTATCATAAAAGACTTCGTCTTCCCTTCATCAATTTCATCGCATCGGCATACTTTTATCAATTCACCGGCCATTTATCTCGCCTCTCCATCAGGTTGCCGACTGGCCGATAGTTTCTGTGAAAATAGCTCTTTCGTCAATGTCCCTATGCTTTCGGGCATCCGGCCGAATGTTGGTTCCATAAATCCTTCAATAATCATCTGCTCTGCCTTATTCTCGGGAATACCTCTGCTTTGCAAATAATAAATCATTTCAGGATCGATAGGCCCCATCGTGGCGCCATGTGTGCAATGCACTTCATCATTGAGAATTTCAAGTTCGGGAATCGATTCCGCCCTAGTGCCTTTGTCTAAAAGCAGGTTTCGGTTTTCCTGATATGCCTCGCAATTTCGGGCATTTTTCTCAATTCTTATCAGTCCGGTATATGCAGACTGCGCTTTATCCTTCAAGACCACACGGAAATCAAGGTTGGAAAATGTCTCATCGGATTTGTGATGGTGCGTCGTATGCAGATCGAAATGTTGCGCACCCGCGCCGAGCATAAAACCAGACATACGGCTTTCGGCACGGCGGCCATTCAAGATAGTCCCTGAATTTATTTTGGATATCCCGCTTCCCAGCGAACCGAAAACGGAAAATGCTTTGGCGCCCTCGCCTATTTGCGCCCGTTGAGTAATCAATGTATGCGAGCCATCAGAAAACCTCTGGATATTGACATAGCGCATTTTCGAATAATCGCCCGCAAAAATCTCCACCACGCTATTGGCTATGGCCCCTTGATGGCGGCAATGGCAGGAATAATCATCGATGATTGTGGCTTCCACATTCTTGCCTATCACTACCAGCAGTCGCGCGATAGTGCTCATACCGGTAGGATGGCGATGCAGATAAATCGGTTTCTCAATGACTGAATTGTCGGGGATATAAACCAGAAAGCCGGTGTTCCAGAGGGCAAGGTTTAATGCCTCGAATTTACCGAAATTCTCATCTATCAAACTCCCCAGAAGCCCTTCAGTCAATTTCGGATTATCGCGAGTCGCCGAAAATAGTTCCTTGAATATTATCCCCTTCTCCGCCAATTCCGGGGTAATTTGCGCGTAGGTCTCCCTTCCGCTGGTGTTATAGCCGAATGCGGAGTGGATGGTTTGCATCTGCCGCAGGTCCACAAATTGATAATCCGGCAGTAAGGGAAGTGTTTCTCGGAGCGGATCAAGATCCTTGACTATGAAATCCGCAGGATCGGTATATCTCCAAAGATGGGACACTTTATCGGGCATATCGGCATCATTATACGCTTCCCAGCTCCGTTTCCGGAGACGATACAACCATTCCGGCTCCAATTTATTGATTTCTCTGAAGGCAGCTTTTTCATTTATGAGAGTAATAGTATTCATCTATAATCCTACCCTAATATCTTTCTTGGGATTCTAAATCCTATTCTGGCCGTCATCCAACCGACCCTTCCATCTCCAGCTCAATAAGCCGATTCAATTCCACCGCATATTCCATCGGAAGCTCTTTGGTGAATGGCTCGATAAAGCCATTGATGATCAAAAGCCTCGCTTCGTCCTCGGTAAGGCCTCTACTGGTCAGGTAAAATATCTGTTCCTCGGCTACCCTGCTCACGCGCGCCTCGTGTTCGATCCGCACCTCATCGGCATCGATTTCCATCGTAGGGTAAGTATCCGACCGCGACGCGCCATCGATGAGCAAGGCATCACATTCCACCGAAACCTTGCTGTTCACCGCTTGCGGATAAACCTTCACCAAGCCGCGGTATGAAGCGCGTCCGCCAGCCTTGGATATCGATTTCGAAGTTATTCGAGAACTTGTGTTCGCCGCGGCGTGGATAACTTTCGCCCCGGCATCCTGATGTTGGCCATTGCCGGCAAATGCCACCGAGAGTATTTCACCTTTGGCGCCTTCGCCAACAAGATAAACGCAAGGGTATTTCATAGTGAGTTTGGAGCCGATATTGCCATCGACCCACTCGACTGTGGCGTTCTTATGCGCCATGGCCCGTTTGGTCACCAGATTGAAAATATTATTTGCCCAATTCTGAATGGTCGTATAACGGATATAAGCGCCTTCGAGCGCGATCAGTTCCACGACCGCCGAATGCAACGAATTGCTGGAATATACCGGCGCGGTGCATCCCTCAATGTAATGAACGCGGGAGCCCTTATCGGCGATGATTAGTGTCCGCTCAAACTGCCCCATATTTTCAGCATTGATCCTGAAATAGGCCTGCAAAGGCATTTTTACATCTACACCTTCCGGCACATAAATGAATGAACCTCCTGACCACACCGCTGAATTCAAAGCTGAGAATTTGTTATCCGCCGAAGGAATCACAGTGGACAGATATTTCTTCACGATGTCCGGATGATTTCTCAGACCGGTGTCCATATCCATGAATACTACTCCCTGCCGCTCAATCTCCTTCTTCACGGAATGATAAACCACTTCCGATTCGTATTGGGCGGAGACACCAGCCAGAAACTTGCGCTCAGCTTCAGGTATCCCCAATCTCTCAAATGTGTTCTTAATGCTTTCCGGGACCTCATCCCAGGTTTGGCCCTGGTTTTCAATCGGCTTTATGTAGTAATATATATTATCGAAATCTATGGTGCGCAGAAGCTCGGTATTGCCCCAGGTCGGCATCGGCTTGGAGAGGAAAATATCCAACGCCTTATGACGGAATATCCTCATCCATTCCGGCTCTTTCTTCATCCTGGATATCATCTCCACTACTTCGTGGTCCAGCCCTTTGGCCCCTTTATGAAAATATTCCTCCGGATCGCGGAAGCCGTACTTCTCACGATAATCATCGCCGATATCCGCTACCCCAATTCTGCTCTTGTCAACTATCTCTGTCATCTTAAACACCTACTTTTTCAAGCATCTCATCACGGACCCATTCATAACCCTGATCCTCCAGTTGCAATGCCAGCTCAGCCCCACCCGACCGGACGATTTGACCATTAATCATCACGTGGACGAAATCCGGCTTGACATAATTAAGAATGCGCTGATAATGAGTAACCAGGATTACCGCATTCTCTTTGGAGAAAGATGAGTTAATACCTTCCGAGACTACTTTTAGAGCATCTATATCTAAACCGGAATCAGTTTCATCCAAGATGGCAATCGATGGTTTAAGCATCGCCATTTGCAAAATTTCCAAACGTTTCTTCTCGCCTCCCGAAAAACCATCATTGACATACCTTGTGGCAAATAATTCATCTATCTGCAATAACTGGAATTTTTGCTTTAGTTCCTTTCTGAAATTTGCCAGCGCGGATTCCTCATTACCATCACGGGCTTTGATAGCCGAGCGCAAAAAATTGGCTACGGTCACTCCCGGAATCGCCAGAGGGTATTGAAATGCGAGGAACAAGCCGGCGCGCGAACGTTGGGTCGCATCCATCTCCAGTAAATTCATCCCGTCGATATAGGCCTCACCCGAGGTAATCAAGTATTTCGGATGTCCCGCCAAAGCATTGGCTAAGCTCGATTTGCCGGAGCCGTTCGGTCCCATTATGGCATGCTTCTCACCGGACTTGACCTCCAATGAAACACCCCTGACAACCTCCTTGCCTTCCACCTCGACGTGTATATCTTTAAATGAAAAAATGCTCTTTATATTATTCATTTTATCCTCATTTTGATTCGCTGATTTTCATTATAAACCGCGTTATTTTGAACTGCTTAAGTTAATATTCCCTAAATCTTCGCTGTTTTGAGGGGTGCGCCCTCTGAATTTGATTTGCCATTCACCAAATCCGCCAATGTTATCCCTTGCGAGTATTCATTAATGAACTGGGCAAAGGCGCCCCAGACGTCCTTGATGGAGCAGTCTTCCTCGTGAATACAGGGGCTTTTCTCCTTCGTGTAGCGGCCACAGTGCCTCGCTCCTCCCACTGGTTCTCCCAATGCGGTAAAAATATCGCGAAGGCTTGTAAGATCTGCAGGCCGTGTGAGAATATATCCTCCGTTCCTTCCACGAACCGCTTTGACTAACCCCCCTTTCCTCAAAATCATCAAGAGCTTCCCGGCATACGGAAGGGTGATACCCTCATTGTCACTAATTTCAGGTAATGTTACTGGCGATGCTGCGCTCCTTCTTGCCAAAAGTAGCATGCAACGAAGGCCATATTCTTCTAATGCCGTAATCTTCATTTTCCAACTATTATACTCAAGTATCATCAATTTAATAAACTATACTTTAATGTCAAGTATTTTGTTCCAAGATATGATAATTAATTTTTATCCCTCTTTCCCTCTTATCATCGCAAAAATCGAGGTTGGTGACATCATCTTAAGAAGCCTGATAAATAATCTTTTCTTGCATTTGAAATGCTTTTGTTTAATAATGGTTGGATATGCGGCAAGCCCTAAATAGGGACAATTGGTGCTATTCTTAATGAATTATCGATAATCGGATTACCTGAATGTATTCATCTCTTGATGCCATTTTCAAACCCAAATCAATCGCCGTAATTGGCGCATCCACCAAGAAACATACTATTGGTCATGAGATATTGCGGAATATTCTCCGCAATGAATTCAATGGCAAAGTTTTCCCGGTCAATTCCAAGGCTGAAGTAGTTCAGAGCGTAAAATGCTATCATTCGATCAGCGAAATCCCCGATGAGATTGACCTGGCCATAATCATCGTGGCGTGGAAGTTCGTTCTGGCCACAGTTGAAGAGTGCGGCCAAAAGGGTGTGCGGGGGATAGTTGTAATTTCCGGCGGATTTAAGGAGGTGAGCCCAGAAGGAGCCAAGCTGGAAAAGAATGTCCTGCAGGCTGTACGGAGATACAAAATGCGGATGGTTGGTCCCAACTGTTTTGGGGTTGCCAATTTTACTCCGGAAGTGAGCTTGGATGGAACGTTCTCCAAGATGCAATCTTTGTATGGTAAGATAGGATTTATTTCACAATCGGGCGCGCTCGGCCAAGTGATAATGGAATATGCGCGGTCGCTTAATGTTGGCTTTTCGATGTTCGCTTCCATCGGCAACAAGGCCGATATCTCCGGGAATGATTTGCTTTTATACTGGCAGGATGATCCGGAAGTGGAGATTATAATGCTCTACCTGGAGAATTTTGGCAATCCCCGGCGTTTCACTCGGATAGCTCGCGAGATAACTAAGAAAAAGCCAATTATATGTGTCAAGGCTGGCCGAACTGAGCAGGGCGCCAAAGCCGTCAGTTCTCATACCGGTGTCCTTTCTAATCTCGATTTGGGGGTCGATGCCTTATTTGCGCAGTGCGGTGTCATTAGGGCCGACTCCATTGAAGAGATGTTCAATTTTGCGATAGCGCTCTACAATAAGGATATTCCCAGCGGTGACCGCGTGGGAGTCATCACCAATGCCGGCGGTCCTGCGATTCTCGCCACGGATGCTCTCATCAATAATGGGCTCAAGGTCCCTGAACTTACTCCTGAGTCCCAGAAATTTCTGCGGGAAAACCTGATGGAAGTCGCGGCGGTCAGCAATCCTGTCGATGTCATCGCCTCCGGTGGCCCCGATGCTTATCGGGCGGCTATGACGACGCTGATGAAAGACGATAATATCGACATTCTGCTGGTAATTTTTGTGCCCCCGATTATGATTGATCATCGCGCCGTGATCGAGACCATAATTGATATATACAAGAGCGGGAATAAGCCGGTATATGTCTGCTTTATGGGACCCTATAACCACATTGACGGCGCCGAGCTCCTCTTCAAAGAAAAGATTGCGGTGCATGTGTTCCCTGAATATACGGCCAAAACTCTTGCCACCCTTGTCGATTACCAGCGATGGATGAAGCGCCCCGAAGGAAATCTCTGTGAATATCAGGTGAATGACAAACAGGTGCGCGATATCATCAACCTGGCGAAGTCAGAGGGCCGAAACAGTTTGATTGGCACTGTTGCACTGGAGATCCTTAGTGCCTATGGAATCTTGGTGGCTGAGTTTGCGTTGGCTTCTGATGAAGGGCAGTTGGAATATGAAGTTAAGAAGGTTGGATTCCCGTTGGTAATGAAAATCAATAAACCCACAATACTCCATAAGACCGATGTGGGTGGAGTAATCACGGATATAAGGACCCTGGAGGAAGCGAAGGATGCATTTCATAAGATGCGCCGTGATTTCGCCGGAGAAGAATTCGAAGTGCTTTTACAGGCGCAAGTCCGTAATGGAATAGAAACGGTGATTGGGATGACCTGCGATCCATCATTCGGACCATTGATGATGTTTGGCTTGGGCGGGATTTATGTCGAAGTAATGAAGGATGTAAGTTTTAAGATCCAGCCTATCACTGATCTGGATGCCAGAGAGATGATAGAATCGGTCAAAGGTTACCCACTTCTTACCGGATTTCGCGGCAGTAAGCCGGTCCAGATGGAAATATTACAGGAAACCTTATTGCGTCTTTCTCAATTGGTCACTGATTTCCAAGAGATAGATCAATTTGATGTCAATCCGTTCATTGCCTCATCCGAGCCGAATAGCTGCCGCGCTTTGGATGCCAGATTCATTCTCAAGTGATGAATTATGATTGAATATTGTAA
>PFXJ01000069.1:30273-31404 GCA_002791595.1 candidate division Zixibacteria bacterium CG_4_9_14_3_um_filter_46_8 | reverse complement strand
AGAAGCCGATACTTTGCGGACTCTCTATCGCTAAAGTCGTCCATCAAAATGCATATATTAATTATTAATGAGGATATGTAATGCTGACAACCATCACAGGCGATTACCCCCGCACACCAAATGCGCCGCGGCCGGCAAAACTTCGTTCGGCGATCAACAATCTCGATAAAGGCAAAATTACTATTGATGATTTGAAAAAAGTAGAGAACGAGGTGACGATCGAGGTGATAAGGGAGATGGAAAGCGCCGGTCTGGATATTATGACCGATGCCCAAATCCGATGGGACGATGCCCAGACTTATATCGCCGGATCATTGGATGGGGTGGAAATTACCGGATTAATCCGTTACTTCGACACTAATACTTATTTCCGTCAACCACGGGTATCCGGAAAACTCAAATGGACAAAGGATATCACTGTCGATGATTTCAAATTCGCTTCTCGACACACCAACGGAAAATTAAAGGCGGTCCTGACCGGTCCTTACACTTTGGCGAAACTTTCCGTCGATGACTATTACAAAGACATCCGCAAACTAACGCAAGCCTATGCCGATTGTCTCAATGCCGAAATGAAAGCGCTTCAGAAAGCGGGATGCCCGCACATTGCCATTAATGAACCGGCGTTGGTTTTCCTGCGAGGCGAAACCGATGCTTTCTTTGAATCAATTCCGATCCTGCTCGATGGCATTACTGCCACAAAAGCGCTCTACACTTTCTTCGGCGCAATTGAAGGGTTCCACAAAAAGCTTTACAGCTCTTCATTTGACATTTTGGGTTTGGATTTTGTTACTAATAAGCGAAATTGGGATTTCTTGCCAGAATTCCCTAATGATAAAACCTTGAGCTTTGGCATTGTCGATGCCCGCAATACTCGTATGGAAAAAGAGGAGGATTTGCATAAAGCCTTTGCCGATGTCGCAAGACATGTTTTCCCCGAGAGATTAATTGTCAATCCGAACTGCGGATTGGAGTTCCTTCCCCGGGAAGATGCTTGGAGTAAATTAGTCAATATGGTTAAAGCAGTAAAATCATTCGATGGAGGAAGGTAATGAGCGAAGTCTTATTAACTACCCAGGTTGGCTCATTGCCAAAACCGCCTTATATCACTAAAGCCCGGGCACAATTCAA
>PFXJ01000069.1:18027-30258 GCA_002791595.1 candidate division Zixibacteria bacterium CG_4_9_14_3_um_filter_46_8 | reverse complement strand
AGATGCAGGAAGAGATCGGTATAGATATACTTGTGGACGGTGAGTTCTACCGCGGCGATATGGTCGAATATTTCGCGGAGCAACTCACTGGATTCAAGATTTCCGGTTTGGTTCGTTCCTATGGCAATCGCTATTATCATAAGCCGATTATTGCGGATAAAGTGAAATGGGAAAAGCCACTCACGGTCGATTGGTTTGAATTCGCTCAATCACTGACTTCAAAGCCAGTCAAAGCCATCCTAACCGGGCCTTATACTATGGTCGATTGGTCATTCGATGAATATCATCCGAATCGACGCTCCGCGGTCCTGGATATGACCAATTTCATCCGCGAGGAAGTAAAGGCTCTGGAGGCGGCGGGAGCCCAATATATCCAAATCGATGAGCCGGCGCTTTCAGTCCGTCCGGAAGAGATTGACTTAGCGATTGAAGCGATGGGGATTGTGACCAAGGGTATCCATGCTAAGACTCTCACTCATATCTGCTATGGCACCTTCGAGAGGATTTACCCTAAATTGCTGGAGATGCCGGTGGATCAGATAGACCTGGAAATGGCCAACTCCAAATACGATATGCTGGAGCTTTTCAAGAAATACCCGTTCACCAAAGAGATTGGCTTGGGAGTGGTCGATGTTCACTCTCATAGGCTCGAATCGGTTGAGGAAGTGGTCAATGGGATTAAGAAAGCGCTCGAAGTGCTTAAGCCGGAGCAAATTTATCCCGACCCCGACTGCGGCCTAAAAACCCGCACCTGGGATGAAGCCAAGGCGAAGCTGGAAGTAATAGTGAAAGGACGGAATATCGTTCGAAGCGAGTTGGGGCTTTAGAGCTTAATAGATTTAGTAGTCACAATAGGAGTTCAAATGCAATTTTCTAAAATCGGTATCGTTGGCTGCGGGCAGATGGGATCTGGTATTGCCGAGGTTGCCGCTAAGGCCGGACTTACTGTCATCGCCAGAGAAATCAATGATGAACTGTTGAGCAAAGGGAAGGGGCGGATTGAAAAATCGCTGGCTAAAGCAGTCGAGAAAGGGAAACTCTCTGCGGAAGAAAAAAGCACGGTGATGGGCAGGATAAAATTCACGACCGGAATTGGAGATTTATGCGGTTGCGATCTGGTAATTGAGGCGGCCACCGAGGATATTAAAACAAAGCTGGGCATTTTTATCGAGTTGGACAAAGTCTGCAAGCCCGAAGCAGTTCTGGCATCAAATACTTCCAGCTTATCGATTACCGAATTGGCGGCGGGGACTTCAAGGCCCGGTAAATTTCTGGGAATGCATTTTTTTAATCCGGTTCCGGTAATGAAATTGGTGGAAGTGGTCAGGACCGTAGCCACCGATGAGCAGGTTATCCAAGCGGCGAAGGGATTTGCGGAACAAGTGGGCAAAGTTCCGGTGTTAGCTAAAGATGGCGGCGGCTTTATAGTCAATCGTCTTCTGGTGCCATATCTTTTCGATGCCATCACGGTTTATCAGAATGGATTGGCCAGCCGCGAGGATATTGATAATGGAATGAAATTCGGCTGCGGCCACCCGATGGGACCGTTGGAATTGAATGATTTTATCGGCCTTGATACTATGTTCTATATCGGAGAGATATTATTCGAGGAATTCAAAGAACCGCGTTTTGCGCCCCCACCGCTTTTGAAACGGATGGTGCAAGCGGGCTTTTTGGGAAAGAAGACCGGCAGGGGCTTCTATGATTATCGCAAATAACCGCCGTGATTAATGGCGAATTTTAAGCGCCCTCATTTAAATTATTACCGGATTCGCGTCGCCCCCCCGTGTGGGCGTGGATTGAAACTGGATGAGGCATATTAAAATAACTTGTGCAAATAGGAGGAAACGTTGGAATATAAAAGCATATTGGTCTCAAAAGAAGGCGCACTGGCAATTTTAACAATCAGCAGGCCAAAAGCCCTCAATGCCCTGAATGCCGAGGTGATCGGCGAGCTTTATGCCGCATGGAAAGAACTTGAAGATGACAAAAACATCAGAGTCGTCATCATCACCGGCGACGGCGAAAAGGCATTTGTTGCCGGAGCCGACATCGGGGAGCTTAAGGTGCTGGATTCCCTCGGGGGTATGGCTCTTTCACAGCGAGGCCAATCCCTCTTTTGGAAAATTGAAAATTCGAATTTGATCGCCATTGCGGCCATAAATGGTTTTGCCCTCGGCGGAGGTTGCGAACTGGCGATGGCTTGCGATATTCGGCTGGCATCAGAAAATGCCAAAATCGGTCAACCCGAAGTTGGCCTGGGCATAATCCCGGGCTATGGAGGCACGCAGCGCTTGCCGCGTTTGGTAGGCAAAGGTATGGCAAAATTGCTCACTTTGACCGGCGATGCCATCAGCGCCGATGAAGCTTTAAGGATAGGTTTGGTGGAGAAGGTTTTTGCTCCCGTTGAATTGCTTCCCGAAGCAAAGAAAATCGCCGAAAAGATTATTGCTAAAGGGCCGGAAGCCGTTAAGGCGGCAAAGCGCTGTATCAATGCCGCCGCTAATTCAAACCTGGATGGTGGAATGCGGTATGAAATTATCGAATTCGGAGCGATATGCGCTACCCAAGACAGCACCGAAGGCACAACAGCATTTATGGAGAAACGAAAAGCGGATTTCAAGGGGAGATGAAAAGTCAAAACATCATATTTTATTTATGGATAGGCAAAGCATTTTGAGAGGAGCGAGCAGACCCACGAATTCTACGGATTCCTGCGGAATCGCATTGAACTTTCTCGGCCAGTGCGGGTTTAGAATACTGAGAGGAAATTGAAAATGGCGGTGAGACCAAATAAAAGTGAACAAGGGTTGATTTATGATTGGAATATCTATCAACAGACTGTGCAATCCCGATATAATTTCGATTTGGAGCTTGATGACGAGACTTTGCGAGATGGCCTGCAATCGCCATCGGTTCGAAACCCTTCCATCGATGATAAGATCAAAATTCTGCATTTGATGGACAAGCTTGAGATCCATGCGGCCGATCTCGGACTGCCGGCCTCGGGCCCGCGAGCCAAAGCTGATATTGCCCGCTTAGCTCAGGAAATATCCACTTGCAAGATGAAAATCAGGCCCAATTGCGCAGTGAGAACTTTGGTCCAAGATATAATCCCGCTGATAGAAATTTCCGAGCAGGTCGGTTATCCCATCGAAGCGGCGGTCTTCATTGGATCCTCTCCAATCCGTATCTATGCTGAAGAATGGACATTGGGCCAGATGCTCAAATACACCGAGGAATCGGTAGAATTTGCGGTCAAGCATGGAATTCCGGTGATGTATGTTACAGAGGATACCACGCGGGCTCATCCCCGGACCATCAAGAAGCTATATAGCACCGCTATCAATGCCGGCGCTTATCGCATCTGCGTCTGCGATACAGTTGGGCATTCCACTCCCATCGGCGTCTTTTATCTTCTGCGCTACATCCACAAGATGCTAAAGGATATGAATGTGAAAGTAAAAGTGGATTGGCATGGCCACTCCGACAGAGGATGTTCGATCCCCAATACTATGTCCGCTGTTTCCACAGGAGTGGATCGGGTGCATGCCACCGCCCTGGGGATTGGCGAGCGTGTCGGAAATACACCGATGGATCTGCTGATGATAAACCTCAAATTAGAGGGAATTATCAAGCATGATTTGCGCCGTCTAACTGAATATTGCCGCTGTGTAGCCAATGCCGTGGGATATCAGATCCCGCCCAACTACCCTGTGGTTGGCAGCGATGCATTCAAGACGGCCACTGGAGTGCATGCCGCCGCTATTATCAAAGCAGAACGTAAGGGTGATGCCTGGCTGGCGGACAGAGTTTATTCCGGGGTGCCGGCTGAGATGGTCGGCCAAAAGCAAAATATTGAAATCGGTTTTATGAGCGGACTTTCCAATGTTGTATATTGGCTGAAGAAAAAAGGGATTAAACCCGATGAGCATCTCGTAGATGAGATTTTTAAGACGGCAAAGACTCATAATAGGGTCCTGACTGAGGAAGAAATTATGCAGATCGTTAAATTTAACTCGGGTGACGAAATGCACATCCAACCAGGCCTCCTCAAGAACCTGGATAAGGAAATTAGAATCTCCAAAAACCGAAGGACCAAAGCCTTGAAGGAAGCCCGCGTAAAGTCGGCATTTGCGAAGAAAAAAGCTAAAGCCTCTCAAAAATTGGCTATCAAGCCTCTAAATAAGTGAGAAATGAATTTTTATGGGAATGACTTTAACTGAAAAAATAATGGCATCGCACAGCGGAAAGCCAACCGTCCAACCCGGCGAAACAATCAATATGCGTTTGGATATGGTGATGGCCAATGAACTGTCCGCAAGATTGACTTTCGACATCCTGGAACAATGGAATGTGGAGAAGGTCTTCGACCCTGATAAGGTCATCCTGATACCGGATCATTTTACCCCTAATAAGGACATCTTATCAGCCAAGATTACCAAAGTAGTGCGTGAATTTGCCCACCGTCATAAGATAAAGCACTACTATGAACAAGGCCGTGCCGGCATTGAACATGCCGTCATCGCTGAAAAGGGATTGGTTTTCCCTGGTGAGACTCTGATTGGAGGCGATTCTCATACTTGCACGTCAGGGGCGCTGGGCGCTTTTGCTACCGGCGTCGGTTCCACCGATATTGCGGCCGCACTGCTCACCGGCGAAATCTGGATGAGAGTGCCCCCTACCATCAAGATTGAATACCAAGGGAAGCCTGGCAAATATATCTATGGAAAAGACCTGATTATCCATACTCTCTCTCAACTGGGGACTTCATTCGCCACCTACAAAGCGATAGAATATGGCGGGGATTCCTTAAGATATTTGGCTATTACCGACCGCCTGACTATGGCCAATATGGCTATTGAAGCCGGAGGCAAAAATGGCATTTTCGAAGTGGACGATGTTACCATAGGTTACCTTAAGCGAACCTCCCGCTACCTGGAAAAACCGCAGGATATCATCAAATTAAGAGCCGACAAAGATGCAGATTATGAAAATAGCTTTATGCTTGATATTTCGGGGCTTGAACCTCAGGTGGCATTTCCATTTTCCCCTGGAAATGGCCATCCCATTTCAGACGCCAAGGACATAAAAATCGACCAAGTAGTCATTGGCACCTGCACCAATGGCTGGTTCGAAGATATGAAACTGGCTGCATCGGTGTTGAAAGGACGACAGATTCATCCCCACGTTCGGGTAATCGTTATTCCCGGCAGTGTGGCCATTCAGCAACGTTGCATCAAGGAAGGTTTGGCCGAGATATTCATCGATTCAGGATGCGTTTTTTCTACTTCGACCTGCGGGCCCTGCATCGGCGGGCACATGGGCGTGCTTGGTCCCGATGAGGTTTGCGTTTCTACCACCAATAGGAATTTTGTGGGCAGAATGGGCGACAAAACCAGCAAATCATACCTTGTGAATCCGGCAATTGCCGCCGCCAGCGCCATCGCAGGCCAAATTATGCATCCAGATAATTTATGAGCATTATGTTAATGGAGAAAACAATAGAACGAATGGCAGGTGAGAATGGAAATAAAGGGCAAAGTTTTCAAATACGGCGATGATATAAATACCGATGTGATTATGCCGGGAAGATGGTGTCATCTTTTCAAATCGGAGGACTTGAAGAGACATTGTCTGGAGGATCTCGATAAGAATTTCGCCGGCAATGTCAAGGTGGGCGATTTGATTGTCGCCGGTGACAATTTCGGATGCGGTTCGTCGCGGGAGGTAGCCCCGTTATCGATCAAGTCTTGCGGGGTTTCAGCAATTATCGCCAAGAGCTATGCACGGATTTTCTATCGGAATGCCATTAATATCGGCCTTCCGATATTCGAATCTCTGGAAGCTGTGGCGGCCATAGAGAACGGCCACGAAGTCAGTGTCGATATGGCCGCGGGGAAAATTATCAATCATACGATCGGCAGAGACTTCACTTTCATCCCCTTCCCCGAATTTATGCGCGATATCCTCAGCCAGGGAGGAATTAAAGATTATGTATTATCCAGATTGAAGTAGCTTACTCTTATGTAGCCCTTATGCCTGTCTCTCCTAAAATGCGCGCCATGGTCTTGAATTCGCCAGGGCAGCCATTAGAATTAAGAAGGATAGACATTCCTCAGCCGGGGCCCGGGCAGGTCCTAATCCGGGTCAAGGCTTGTGGTGTCTGCCGCACCGATCTGCACATTATTGACGGTGAATTGACCAATCCAAAGCTTCCCTTAATCCCCGGACATGAAATAGTCGGAACCGTCGTAGGAATCGGCGCGGGTGTAGAAAGATTTGGCACTGGAGATAGAGTCGGAGTGCCATGGTTAGGGTATAGCTGTGGGCGCTGTCGTTATTGCCAGAGGAATCAAGAAAATCTCTGCGACAACCCACGATTCACCGGATACACCATCGATGGCGGTTATGCGGAATATACGGTTGCGGATCAACGCTATTGCTTCCGGGTGCCGGAGGAATTCGGGGACATGGAAGCGGCGCCGTTGCTGTGCGCGGGTCTGATCGGGTATCGTTCATACCGGATGATCAATAAGGATATCAAGAGATTAGGAATTTATGGGTTCGGGGCGGCCGCGCATATCATCGCTCAAGTAGCGAAATACGAAGGGAAGTCGGCCTATGCCTTCACCAAACCTGGGGATCTGAAAACGCAAGAATTCGCTCGCCAGCTTGGCGCTGTTTGGGCTGGCGATTCTACTCAATCGCCACCGGAACAACTCGAAGCCGCCATAATTCTTGCACCTGTGGGCACGCTCATTCCACAAGCTTTGCGGATGATAGTGAAAGGGGGCTCGGTAATCTGCGGGGGAATTCACATGAGCGACATTCCTTCATTTCCCTATGAGATCCTCTGGGGCGAGCGGGTGATTCGTTCGGTTGCTAACTTGACCCGTCAGGACGGGGAAGAGCTGTTTAAGATTGCACCCAAAATCCCGATCAAAACGACCGTGCAGGTTTTTCCGCTCGAAGCGGCCAATGATGCTTTGAGCCAACTTAGGAATGGCCGGATTGAAGGGGCGGCCGTCTTGAAAATTTCCGATTAAGCTTCCGAATATAGGCCAAAGCTAATTCCTGGCCCATTCAAACATCACTTTACAATATTGAATATCTCGCGTCGTCCGGAATCTACCAGAGGAGTGAAATTTTGATACCATTGCTTCCATTCATCAGAAGCCATTTCCGCGGTTAATGTCTTCTCAAATTCCGACAGGTTGGCAAAGACGCCTTCCATTATCAGGGTGTAATACTCCCCGGTCAAATCGGTCAATAGCCTGTCAGGAGTGTACCCGCCTTTCGCCGCAATTTTCAGTCCTTCACGAAGCATTGTCATCGCTTCTTTCGCTTTTCCAAATTTCAATTGAAAGATATCTCTGACTAAAATCATATTCATTTGCTTTCTTTACCGGTCTCAATTTTTAGAGTTTAATGTGATTTCCCGATAAACTCCAAATGCTCCTGAGATGTTTCCGCCCACTACGAATAGGATTTGAAAAGACGCCTCTTTCGGAGGGACGATTGAAATCTGAAGGAAAGTGATTGAAATGCTACTTGACCGTAAATTGGCCGATGACAATCAGCGCCAGCAAGAATAAGCCTATCAGCAGGGCAATAGTTCCCCAGGCGTACCCCAGAAAAGTGGTGAAAGTCCCCAATGGCTTTAGCCGCAATTCCTGCAGGCGCCCCTCATCCTGAAGCCGATCCCATTCCAGGGGACGCTCATTGCGGAAATCATCTTCGGTGATTCGACCGGTGTAGATGGAGACATCCATCGGGAATTTGTCTGCCCTTAGGTGGGTATTGAAGAAATGGATTATGAAAATGAATGCGGTAGCTAAAAGGGCTTCTTCTTTGTGGATGGTATCCGCTAATGAAATGACTCCGCCGCCAAGCAAATTACCGAAAAACTCCTCTTGCCACCGCATCAGCCCTGAGAGACCGATAACAAAGACGCCCCAAAAAACCGCAAAATAATCGAATTTTTCCCAATAGGTCCAGCGGTCAAATTTGGGATGGGGACCTTTGCCAAAGAACCATCTCAAATGATCCCTAAAATCCTTGATGTCCTTCATTCTGAACGATAAAGTGTCGGGCCCGGTGAGCATCTTGCGCCAGCCCAATTTACGCCATTTTAGCCCCAGATAGCCGAGATGCAGAGCGAAATATAACCCCGTTATGAGAGCGCCCAAATAATGGAGTTTTTGGGCAGTCTGCAGTGAAATAATATGCCGGAACATCCATTTGGCTAATTCGGTATGGGCATAGGATTGGGGCAAACCGGTGAAAGCGAGAGTTAGGAAACTAATATTAACTAAGATGTGAAGGAAACGACTGAACCCATCAATACGGCGATAGTAAATCCCTTTTGGACGGAAACGACCGCGGATTCCTCTCTGAAACCACAGAAATGTATGAAACCCGAAAACTCCCAGGACGATCGCCAGGAGCAAGCTCATGGCCGCCGTCACCAGATTATTGAAGCCAAGCCAGCCTGTCCCCTGTCCGTAACGTTCGGAATTAGTGCGTACCCCTGCCATCGAAGAATCAGCCATCGCCATTTTCGCGCCTTCCTGAAGCTCTCCTTCAGTGGGTTTTTTCGGGTGAACCAAATACGATACAAATCGATCATTGGCGCGAGGATGACACTGCTTGCAAGTCTCGACAATATGCCCTCGATTCACCATCGATTCGGGATCCCCAGGGGCTAATATGGTATGCGAACCATGGCAGTTAGTGCACACAGCGAATTTTATATCCCGTGTTCCGGTCTCAAACAATTTCCCATGATACGTATCCTTGTAACCTTCCACCACATAAGGATTGATCTGAAATTTGAGCATCAGTTCCTTATTGGAGTGGCACTTCGAACAAAGCTCGATTATCCCTTCGGGTGTGAATTGCTGACTTGTCTTAAGAATGTCTTTCTCGCCATGGCAATCGGTGCAGGTCGGAGCCGCTGTTATCCCTTGAGCGCGGGCACGCCCGTGAATCGACCGCTTGTATTCTCTATTCTGTTGAGCATGACAATTCACGCATTCGGTTCGCTTATGCTTTATCTGTTGATTATCCAAACCGGGCAGGTTCCAGTGATAAATATGGCATTCAGTGCAATTCGCCTCTTTACCGCTCGGGTCGATCAGCATCAAAGTGCCATGAGCAAGATTCTCCTTGGAATGCCTTTCAGATGAATGGCAGTAATTGCATCTATTGAAAATTCCCCCTTCTTTGAATATCTCGTGACTGATGGAGGCCATGTCGGTCTGATGACCGGTGTGGCAGGTGGCACAAGAGATTAGGGCCGGATTAACTCCGGGACCACGATGCAGGCTCTCCTTATGACCCGGATGGCAATTATTGCAAACGTCCGATATGTTTGAAGCATTGACCCGCGATTCCGGGTCCGATGGTTTGCGAATATCATGGTTTTCATGACAATTGGTACAAACTGGGGCTTTTGTATTTCCACCCTCCAATTCGTGAAAGTGACGGGAATGAATGTAAGTCTCGATGTCTCTCTGGTGGCAACGCGAGCAGATATCCACAATCTCCTGTTTGAACTCCACCTCCGACATCATTTCCTTCTTGGACTTGAAATGGGGATCGTGACAAGTGGTACAAATCGGATATTTTCTAGTGTCTTCCTGGTATTTCTTGAAATGATAGCTCTGACGATATTTCTGGGCTATTTCTGTGTGACAACGGTCGCACACGATCACCATAGACATTTGCTTCTGGCCGTCATGCGCCCCATGACAATCCTTGCAATTGGGAATATCTTTCCGCCCGATCTTATCCAGCATCTTGTAAAAATATTCCATCCAAACCGCCGCGGTGCGGGGATGGCAGTTTTCACACGCCACTGGTTGCAAGGCCGTGAAGTGAGGGACATCATCAAAATTCGCGCCCTTTTGATTGTGGCAATCGAAACATCCTACCCCGGTGTGGACTGAATGCCCAAGCACTCCAACATCGACAAAAATCGATTTACCGCTTCCCGATTTGAGCTCAGGATCGCTGTGGCAATCAAGGCAGTTTTGGTCAGCATATTTTTGCCCTTGAGTTTCCTGAGCAAGACCATTCGCAACATTTCCAATCAATGTCAGAATGCCCAGAAAAGTGAGGATGAAATTGAGGAGATGAGGATAGGAGCTACTTCTCCTGCGCATCGTCATTTTCCGCAAGTGCCGCTTGGCTGACAGTCGGGTCTTCAGGATGTTCGTGCTTGAGCCAATCGATGGGCATTTTGCCTGTCAGCCAGGATGGATTCATCGGATAGACATTCGGGCTGAATATAGTGGAATACATATGCCATATCAGTATCGCCAGGGTCGCCAACCATGCTTCGTAGTAGTGCATCACCAGCATAACATCAAGAAAACCTTTTGGGAACCATTTCACGGCGACATTGTCGAACCACAAGAAGAAACCAGTAAATATCATAATAGCGGTTCCCCAGACCAATGCCCAGTATTCGGCTTTCTCGACATAACTAAATCGGCCGAAGCGGGGAGGAACGCTTTGTTTATCAAGATTATATCTCACCATTTCCCAGAAGTGGTGAATATCCTTCTTGGCGGGGAATATATCTACGAGAAAACGCCGTCCTCGAACAGTGCTCAGGTAAAATAAGTGCCACAGGGAGGCCAAAATGAAGAGCACAGCCGTGACCCGATGGATTACCCCGCGGAGAGGAAAACCTCCCTCCCAACCGAAAAATAATCTTACCCACCATGACTCCGAAAATCGGAGTGCAAATCCTGTGATCACTAAAACAGTGAAAGTAACCATCAGAAAAGTATGCTGCCATACTTCACCCAAGGTCATACGGGCAATCTGCTTTTTCTGAAGAACCTTTTTTATCTGTTTGCGAAGATCAAGAAGCCAATGCAAAATCATGGTGCCGATTATTATCACAATAGCCCAGATATATATCCTCTGTACAATTCTGGCAGCATTTGTTTGGGAAACACCAGGGGTCCCATGGATGGGCGTATTAGCTATGGCAACGGAGATTCCGGGATGGCAACGACCGCATGTTTTCTGTAAATTACCCCGATAAATCGAGGAGGCCGGGTCTGTGTGAGGGAGAATGCGATGGGCGCCATGACACGACGCGCAATTGGCAACGGTAACGTCACCTGCCCGGCTTTTCAGGCCATGATAGCTATCCACGTAGGTCCTCAACCTTCCGGTGGGAATTCCATATTTTTCATTTAGGCGCGCCGATTCGTGGCATGGAGAGCAGGTCGCTTCCGCCAATCTCGTAGGGCTTACCGGAGACCGCGGATCGTCGGGCGCTATAATGCCATGCTCACCGTGGCACTCAGTGCACACCGGGGAATCGGTCTCGCCCCGAGCGGTCAACTTGCCATGTATCCCCTCCCAGTAGTCCTGTTCTACGCCCCGATGGCATTTCCCGCAGGTTTTGGGAATATTAAAATGGTTGATGGGCGATTCGGGATCGCTCGGACCCAATATGCGATGAGCGGTTCCCCCAGCGGAATGACAGTCATTACAGGTGGCGGCAAAATAGATACCGCCCATTGTCGCTTTGCCATGCACGCTGTTTTCATAAAGTTCAATCGGTTTCTCAAAAAGGATCTCGTGCTTCTTGACAATATCCAAATCCTCGTGACAGCGCCCACAAGTTGCGGGCAAATTCACAGGATTGACCTGGGAGTCTCTTTCAGAAGAAGGCAAGATATTATGGCCGCCATGGCAATCAGCACAAGTGGGAACATCCTCACCTCCTGGGATGCTTAACCTCCCGTGCCATTTATATGTCGCAGTTTCATCGGAGTGGCAGCTCCCGCAATTTACCCCGGTCAATTTCTCCTCGTGTGGAAGCTCCTTTATCCCGGCATGGCAATCTACACACGAAAATCCCTGATGAATTGAATGCTTCAAGATATCTTCATAAGGGAGCTGGGTATTGGGCCCCTTATCATGGCATTCGATACATTCGCCATTGGTGAAAGCTTTGCCTTCATTTGCACTCGCCAAACCAGCGATATGAGCTATTATTAGCAGTGAGAGGAACTTGATTGGAATACGGCTAACGCTAAAACATGTTAACATAAATTTATTCTCTTATTAGCTCATCGATAATAGTTTGTGAAAAAAATAACCTATTGAGCCATAAAACGCAACATTTTTTGTAATTACCAATCCTCACATCCATTAACTAAATACTGATAGTCACATCAATTTTGCTGAAAAAGCTCAAAT
>PFXJ01000069.1:16536-18014 GCA_002791595.1 candidate division Zixibacteria bacterium CG_4_9_14_3_um_filter_46_8 | reverse complement strand
CTTACGGGTTATGTCGCCGCCATAGCATTTGGCAGTAACATTTTTCCGCAATGGCCTGACCACTTCCCGCGAAATTATTTTATTCCCGATTGCGGCCTGAATCACAACCTCAAAAAGCTGCCGAGGTATCAATTCCTGCAGTTTCTCGCATAGTTTCTTGCCGTGTTTGGCGGCTTTCCCCCGGTGGACTATGCTGCAAAGGGCATCGACTGGCTCTCCATTAATCAGGATATCTAATCGAGCAAGATCAGATGTCCTATGACCAAGATAGTCATAATCGAGGGACGCATAACCCCTCGTAGTTCCCTTGAGCTTGTCATAAAAATCGAATATGATCTCCGAAAGCGGAAAATCAAAATGGAGTATGGCCCTCTCGGGGCTTAAGTATTCGGTATTCTGGTAAACACCCCGCCGTTCTATTGAAATTTTCATAATATTTCCGATATATTCGGGAGGTGTAATGATATTAGCTCTCACGAAAGGTTCATCTATTTTTATCCCCCTGCCGGGAGGAGGCATCCTGACCGGGTTATCGACGAGGGTAACTTCACCATCGGCACCGATTACTCGATATTCCACATTAGGCACAGTGTTAATGATGGACATTTCATATTCGCGGGAAAGCCGTTCCTGGATGATTTCCATATGGAGCAACCCCAAGAAACCGCATCGAAAACCGAAACCAAGAGCCGCAGAAGTCTCGGGAATATAAATGAGGGAGGCATCATTCAATTTCAGTTTGTCGATTGCCTCCCGAAGTTGCTCGTAATTATCGCTGTCGGTCGGATATATGCCGGAATAGACCATCGGCTTTATATCTTTATAGCCGGGCAATGGTATTTTCGCAGGATTGGAGGCAATCGTGATAGTATCTCCGACTTTGGTATCCGACACATTTCGGACATTGGCTATTATATAGCCAACCTCACCGGCAGTAAGTTTGTCAGAAGGCACTCTCTTAAGTATCAAATAGCCGACCTCATCCACCTCGTATGTCTTATCATTATTGAAAAACTCAATCCAATCCCCCTTCTTGATTTCGCCATCGACCACCCGCACATAAGGAACCGCACCCCGGTATGGATCAAATATGGAATCGAAGATCATACCGCGAAATGCTCCGGTGCGCTCTCCCTTGGGAGGCGGTATCTCTGCCACAATCTTCTCCAAGACCATCTCTATGTTTAATCCCATCTTGGCTGAGATGGCGACAATGTCGGTTTCCTCAACGCCGATCAGATCGCATAAAGACTTCGTCACCTGAAAAACATTCGCCGAGGGTAAATCTATTTTATTGATGACCGGGATTATCGATAAATTATGTTCCAAGGCCAGATAGAGATTGGAAAGGGTCTGGGCTTCAATCCCCTGGGTGGCATCCACAACTAATAACGCCCCCTCGCAAGCGGCCAGCGAACGGGAAACCTCATAAGAGAAGTCCACGTGTCCCGGAGTATCAATGAGATTCAAAACATAAT
>PFXJ01000069.1:16192-16472 GCA_002791595.1 candidate division Zixibacteria bacterium CG_4_9_14_3_um_filter_46_8 | reverse complement strand
CTGCTCCAGATCCATATCATCCAGCATCTGCGCCGCATATTTCACTTTGCCGGTTACCGCATGGGTTAAATCCAAAAGCCGATCCGCCAGTGTTGACTTACCATGATCGATATGAGCGATAATGGAGAAATTCCTAATGTATTCGATATTCATTTTCAGTTAAATCCCGAAGGTGCAAGAAGGTTCAAGCCGCTGACAATCTTCGGCACTCCCGCAGGTGAAATCGCCAGTTATAGCACTTATGAGAAACATCATTCTCCCCCAAAAGGCCTGACAATCA
>PFXJ01000069.1:15881-16148 GCA_002791595.1 candidate division Zixibacteria bacterium CG_4_9_14_3_um_filter_46_8 | reverse complement strand
CCCACCACTATGAACAGCATATTTTCGGAATCAAGGAATTTTTCGGCGGCGGTGCGGATCTCTGCTGAAGTGACTGATTCCACATTATGGCGATATGTGGAGATATAATCGCTTGGGAATCCGTAGATTTTGATATTCAAAATCTGGTCGGCAATCTGCTCGGGCGTTTCGAATCGGAAGGCAAAATATCCTTTCATAAAATCCTGAGCCAGGGTAAGCTCTTCTGCGGTGATATCCGAATTGCGCATCCGCCCTATCTCCTCAATT
>PFXJ01000069.1:0-15774 GCA_002791595.1 candidate division Zixibacteria bacterium CG_4_9_14_3_um_filter_46_8 | reverse complement strand
GAATCGCTTCGAACATTCTTGATGTCGATGTCGCCCCCAGTATCAGATTCATCTCTCTCATTGGAAAATAATCGGGATTATTGAACGCCGCCCCAATAGTGCCGAACCTGATGCTTGATTGAGTCGCCTCCGCCTTGTCAAATAAGTAGATAGTCAACCCCTGCGGCTTTTGAGGAATCGTTGCTTCCAGCGGCGGCACCTCCTTTTTCTGCCATCCCTTAAAGGCCATATTAACCTTGTCCTTGACTAATTTGAATTCTACATCGCCCACCACCGCCAGGATGGCATTATTGGGTCGATAGTGGGTTTCATAGAATCCTTTGACATCATCCGCGGTGAAATGCGCCACTTCCTCCACAGAACCGGACAACGGATGGCCGTACGGATGATTCCCGAAAAGTCCTCGGTAGAACTGTTCCTCCGCATAATGGTCAGGGTCATCGAAATTGTTGGTGATGTCTGCCAGGATTTGCTTGCGAATCCTCTCGATTTCTTCCACAGGGAATGTGGAATTCATCAAAACATCTGACATCAACTCCAGCCCAATATCAAAGTATTTGGAAAGGACCTGGCAGGTGATGTAGGTGGCATCCCTGGTAGTGGAAACTTCAAGACTGCCGCCAGTAAAATCGATACTCTCCGAAATTTGGTTGGAGCTTTTGCTTTTGGTGCCGCCCCGAAGCATTTCACCGGTAAAATTCGCAATTCCCCCTTTTCCCATAGGATCATTGGCGCTTCCCGATAATATCACCATCTTCAACGCCACAATCGGCAAATCCTTTTGCTCTATCACCAGAAGCTGCAAGCCATTTGCCTGCTTCAATTCCTTTATCGGGGGAAGCTTTATCTCGCCCGCATAAAGGTTGGAGGCAATGAAAAATATTGTTAGTAATAAGATGGCTTTTGCCAAGATTCCTCCGCCATAAATCTCTTTTACTCTTGACATACTCACCTAATCCTCCTCGGACTGCAAAGGAACCAGCGTAACCACTGTCCGATTCTTGCTGTCAAGATATTTTACAGCGGCCTCCCTTATCTGTTCCGGCGTAACGTTTTTGACATTTTCGAGATAATTATAAAGATTGTGATAGTCGCCGGTGAGGACCTGCCAGTATCCGATATCCGTCCCCCGGTTCTCGTTGGTCTGAAGCCCGAAAATAAGGTCTGATTCCACTTTATTCTTGGCTTTAAGCAATTCCTTCTCCAAAACAAGCTCGGATTTCAGCCGTTCCATCTCTTCATAAAGCGCCTTCTCCCCATCTGCGGTAGTAAATCCCTCCTGCATCCGCACCATCATATACCACCAACCGGGTTGCTCGCAAGTTAATACCTCCCCGTTGACCATCTGTGCCATTTGCTCATCATAGATCATTCGCTTATAGGCCCTGCTGGAACGGCCTTCAAAAAGGATATTATTCAAAAGCTCCAATGACGCAAATTCTGGATTGCTCATGTTTGGTATATGATAGCTTACTGCGAATGCGGGAAGCTGAGCGGCACGGTGAAAATCAGCGCGCCTTTCGCCTTCCTGCGGCGGCTCAACAACAGTCACCGCCGGTGGAGGTTCCTGAGATGGAATCGACCCATAGTATTTCTGCATAAGCCGCATCGCTTCGGCAGAATTGATATCTCCCGCGATAATCACCACCGAATTATTGGGCGCGTAATAAATGCGATAATGTATAAGGCAATCCTCAAGGGTAATATGATCCAGATCATTCATAAACCCTATAATCTCCCAGTGATACGGATGAGCCACGAATGTGAAATTCTGGATCTGCTCGGCGATGGCGCCATAGAATCCGGTTATATCGTTATCAGTTCTCCAGCGCCGTTCTTCTTTGACCACTTCCCGCTCGCTCTCCAATGTTTCGTTGGTGAGATTCAGATTCTGCTGGCGGTCTGATTCCAGCCTGATTGCTACCTCCAATTTATCCGACGGTAGATTCTCATAAAAGCAGGTGCAATCCCAACCGGTCCAGGCATTGTCGATTCCGCCATTGGATTGAATGATGACATCATGCTCCTCCGGACCCACCATTTTCGTGCCTTTGAAGAACATGTGCTCGAATAAGTGAGAAATTCCGGTCCTGCCAAGTTGCTCATTTTTACTGCCGGCATGATAATATTGGATATATGATACTACCGGAGCCGAATGATCCTCCAGAATCAGCACCTTCAGACCATTCTCCAGAGCAAATTCTTTAACATCGAATTCAATCGCCGCGGAGATGCCTGCGAACAGGAAAATCGATATCAAGATAAGTGTTGACAAAATATATCGAATCAAAATTCCTCCTGAATTAAAATCTTATTCATTCCTCAAATGGCCAGGTCGGCAATTCATTCCGGCCATCTCTGTCCGCGCGATATCCCAGTGAATAGTCGGATTGAATCAGCTTCTGAATTTCGCGGGTACCTTCGTAGATGGAGGCGCCTTTGGCATTGCGGTAGTATCTTTCGACCGGATATTCATCCGAGAATCCGTAGGCGCCATGAACCTGCACCGCATCCGCCGCCGCGGCTTCGGCCTGTTCGCAAGCGATCCATTTTGCCAACGATGTCGCCCGAGTATTAGCGATCCCCTTATTTTTCATCCAACCGGCCTTCAGATAAAGATTTCTGCATATTTCATATCCGGCATACATTTTGGCGATCATTTCCTTGACCAACTGGTGATGGCCAATCGGTTCAGCAAATGTCATGCGGGTGTTGGCGTATTTCACGCAGGCATCGTGGCAAGCGCGAATCAATCCGGTGGAACCGGCGGCGACGGTGTAACGCCCCTGGTCGAGGCAGAACATAGCGATTTTGAATCCATCGCCGACTTGCCCGAGAACACTTTCCTCCGGCACGGGGGTATCCGACATGGAAATGAATCCGGTTTTGCCGGCGCGAACACCGAGCTTGCCTTTGATATCGCCGGTCATGATCCCGCCGAAAGATCGTTCAACGATAAACGCAGTGATACCGGAATGATCGCGGGCAAGCTTCTTTTCTCGATCCGTCCAGGCGAAAATCAAAAACAGGTCGGCGGCATCAGAAAGCGAAATCCACATCTTCTCACCATTGAGGATATAGCCGTCCTTGGTCCTCTCGGCAGTGGTTTGAATTCCCACGACATCAGATCCGGCATTCGGTTCGGTCAGACCAAACGCCCCAATCATTTTCCCCGACATCATTAAAGGCAGATATTTCTCTTTTTGCTCAGCATTTCCCCACGTGAAAATGGGCAAAGCGGCCAGCCCGATATGCACCGAAAGAATCACTCTTGCAGACGTATCAACGTATTCCAATTCCTCGCACGCCAATCCGAGACTTATATAATCAAGCCCTCCGCCGCCGAACTTTTCCGGAAAGCACAAGCCCAATAACCCCGCTTCAGCCATATCATCCAAAATCGAGCGATCGAATGAAGCATCTCTATCAGCTTCCTTGATTTTGGGCAAAACCATCTTTTCGGCGAATTGGCGGGATAGGTCGATTATTTCTTGGTGTATATCATTTAATTGGAAATCCATATTATCCTCCGCTTATATCAAACAGCTCGGAATCACAAGACGCAATGATGCAATTTATTCCTAATTCATCTGCGGAGCAATGAGTATTTTGACTTGTAAGAAGCGGGAACTACCTTCATTGCGATTTCAAACTCATTGTGACAGAGACTTCTCCTCCGCGATAAGTCAATGATTTCGTTGCCTTCTCAGTCCAAGATTTTATTGACAATTATCGTAAATAACTCTATTATTGTGTCGAGCAAAGTAAGTACTTGGTTAGGCGATGGAGTTCGCCTGAAACCGCCTTTCCGGCTGATAACTCCTACTCAGACATTCTAATTCTGTTTTAGAGTAAGGAGTTAAGCTATTTCCCCTGATATTGTCCCCCTGATCGTAGGTTTAACAGTTCTCGTTTCAAGTTTAATCTCACTGAGACTTGGGCTGTCGGTCGCCATTATCGAAATACTCTTAGGCTCAATTGTCGGAAACTTCGGGATGGAACCGGAGCAGTGGATGCTCTATTTTGCGAATTTCGGGGGCGTTCTTTTAACCTTTTTGGCCGGCACGGAAATAGACACGCGTTTGCTGAAAGAAAAATTCTCGGCAAGCTTTAACATCGGGATAGTGTCCTTTATCCTGCCGTTTATTTGCGTATTTCTCTTCACCTTTTTTGTAAAGAAGTGGTCATACAATGCCGCGCTCATAGCGGGAACAGCACTCTCCACCACATCGCTCGCAGTGGTGTATTCGGTCCTCGTCGAAACTGGTCTTTCGAATACAAGATTAGGCAAGTTAGTAATGGCGGCCACGTTTATAACGGATATGGGAACGGCGCTGGCTTTGAGCATATTATTTGTCAAACCGACACTTTACACGCTCATTTTCATTTCCATTTCCCTGAATGTAATCTATTTTGCGGATAGATTCTCCCATTACATTTTTACGAATCCGAAATGGAGGAACAAAGTTATTGAGCCAGAAATAAAATACGTCTTCCTGCTATTGCTAACCTTCATGTACTTTGCGAAATTGGGTGAGGGCCATGCCGTCTTGCCGGCGTTTGTGCTGGGATTGCTTATGTCGAGGCATTTCAGAGAGACCTCGGAAACGCGTATAGTCAGAAACAGATTGAGAACGGTGGCGTACGCTATCATCACCCCCTTATTCTTCATAGTAGGCGGCGTCCGCGTCTCGTATACACTGATATTCTCATCGATAGGGTCGTTTGCCCTGTTGTTCGCCATAAAGATTGCCGCCAAATTTACCGGCGTGTTCTTTCTGGCAAAACGTTATATCCCTAATGGCAGTATGTACACGACTCTGCTAATGAGCACTGGGTTGACATTCGGGACGATTTCCAGCCTTTACGGGCTTAATGCTGGCTTCATCAATCAACAGCAGTATTCCGTGCTTGTCGGCGTAGTTGTAGCGAGTGCGGTGATACCAACCTTCATTGCGCAGAAATGGTTCATGCCTCTGCATTCGGAGGACATTGTTGATGTAGGCAACGGCCACAACGGGAATCAGGAACCTCGGGAATAGTTAGCTCAGGAATTTGAAAGAACCGAAACTTGATCGGAATTTCCACAAGAGGAACCGCGACAACAGTATGATCCATTATTATTGTCCGAACTGCTGGAGGGATTTTGAGACCGACTTCGAAAACTGCCCAGACTGTGGGGCCAATGTAAAGCATCTCTGGGAGTCCAGGGATATTGTCGAAAAGCTCATATTATCCTTGCACCATCCGGATTCGCAAACAGCGATGCGGGCGGCCTGGCTCCTCGGAGAGATTCGGGATATTAGGAGCGTGGGACCGCTTATGGACTTGATAAAGGAAACCAGCGATATCTATATGGCCCGTGCGGCCGTGATAGCTCTCGGAAAAATTGGAAGTGACGATGCCCTTGCATTTCTGGAGAGTATGGCGGATAACCAAGTGGCCATGGTTCGCGACGAGATTAAAAACATAATCCCTAACAGGCAGGCGGCAAAAAGAGGAGAAAAACATGATTCCCAAAATAATGACGGTTAACGCCCTGGAAATACTCGATTCCAGGGGGAACCCGACCATCAAGGTTTATATCGGCCTGGATAACGGCATAACAGCGTCGGCGGCAGTGCCTCCGGGGCTTCGACAGGCGAGAACGAAGCATTTGAACTACGGGATGGAGATTTACAGCGTTTCGGCGGTAAAGGCGTTTTAAAGGCCGTGAAAAACGTCAACCGTGAAATAGGGCCTAGGATTATCGGCTTGGATCCGGGGGCTCAATCGGAAATCGACAATTTGATGATTGAAATGGATGGGACACCCAACAAAGCCAGGCTGGGAGCGAATGCCACGGTTGGGGTTTCGATGGCAGTGGCGCGCGCGGCAGCTTTGACAAAGGGAATCCCGCTCTATGCCTATCTTGGCGGCGCGGAGGCGACTCGTCTACCTGTGCCGATGATGAATATCTTGAATGGTGGCAAGCACGCTGATAACAGCGTCGATTTTCAGGAATTTATGGTGATACCAATTGGTGCGCCGTCATTTGCCGAGGCGTTGCGCTACGGAGCGGAGACATTTCATGCGCTTAAGGCGATTCTCAAGAAGAAGGGATACGCAACCGGAGTCGGCGATGAGGGCGGGTTCGCCCCAAATCTCAAGAGAAACGAAGAAGCCTGCGAAGTGATAGTCGAGGCAATTGAGAAAGCTGGATACATTCCTGGAAGGGACATTGCCATAGCCCTTGATCCCGCCGCAAGCTCATTCTATGAAAATGACACATACGAGCTGAAAAAATCGGGACAAGGGAGGTTAAGCAACACTCAGTTGACCAGGCTTTACAATTCCTGGATAGAAAAATTCCCTATCGTCTCGATTGAAGACGGCCTGGCCGAAAACGATTGGGCCGGATTTAAAGAACATACTTCCGTCCTGGGTGACAAAATTCAGATTGTAGGCGATGATATCTTTGTCACCAACACCGAATTCATACGACGTGGCATCAGTGAGAAAAGCGCCAATGCCGTGCTGATTAAACTAAATCAAATCGGCACTGTAACAGAGACGATAGAGGCTGTCGAATTGTGCCGCAAGGCGGACTGGGGATTTGTGATATCCCACCGTTCGGGCGAGACAGAGGATCCCTTCATAGCCGATTTTACAGTGGCTATGGGCGGCGGCCAGATTAAAACCGGCTCAGTTTGTCGGAGTGAGCGCATTGCCAAGTATAATCGCCTTCTGGAAATTGAAACCGAACTGGGAAATGAAGCGGAATTTGGAAATCCTTTGGCCCAATATCAACGATGACGTCTAATATAAGATATTTTGCGTATTAAGGAGCGGTGCGACGGGAATCGAAAGAATATCTGGATGGGGGGATTGATGAACTGAGGCTCCATGTGCCGGGTGTCGGGAGTAATATAAATGGATAATCTCAAGAAAAAGGCTTTTCAGCTAATCATCTTCCTCGGCATAGTCAGCCTATTGGGAGATGTCATTTATGAGGGTGGTCGCGCCGTACATGGCCAGTATTTAAGTGTCCTTGGAGTAAATGCGGCCAGGGTCGGTTTTATCGTGGGTCTTGGCGAACTGCTGGGATACCTCTTCCGTCTGCTTTCCGGGTTTATTGCCGACAGGACAAAATCATATTGGCTATTCACTATTGTCGGCTATGGACTTCTGCTATCGGTTCCGTTGATTTCCTTGACGGGTACATGGCAAATAGTGGCAATTTTGATAATCTTGGAAAGGATAGGCAAAGGCATCCGTACTCCCGCCCGCGATACGATAGCCTCACATGCGGCCAAGCAGGTTGGCACGGGCTACGGTTTTGGCCTTGCCGAGTTCATTGACCAAATCGGCGCGGTTATCGGTCCTTTAATTTTTACATTTGTGTTTGTGGGTGCCGCCGCCAGTCAAAATATTATCGGCGCTTATCAGCGGGGCTATAGCTTATTCTGGATACCATTCATATTGCTTCTGCTCGTGCTATTTACCATATACGCAAAATTCAAAAATTCCGAAGAACTGGAACCGCAGATCGAAGAACATGACAAGGCCAAAAACCTGACAAAACATTTCTGGCTGTATGTGCTGTTCGTCTTCATAACAACGGCTGGTTTTGTGAATTTTGCCCTCGTTGGCTTCCACCTGAAAAATCTTGGGATTCTTTCTGACACATATATTCCTCTTTTGTACGCCGCCGCTATGGGTATAGACGCCGTTGTTGGACTGGCCGCCGGAAAAATGTACGATCGATTGAAAATAAAATCGAAGAACAGCCGTTCCGAATATTTTATTTTGTTATTTATACCTTTTGTTGCCGCGTTCATTCCGTTTCTTGTTTTTTCACATACGCTAACTTTGATCCTGTTTGGAACAATGCTTTTGGGATTTGGAGTAGGGATACAAGAGACAATCATGAAAGCGGCGGTCGCCGATATGACGCCAATGAATAGAAGATCGAGTGGATACGGCATATTTAACCTTTCATTCGGCCTTGCCTTTTTTGTTGGCAGTACAGTTGCCGGATACTTGTATGATTATTCCATCTCCGCTTTGATTATTACGCTGGCGTTCATCGAGTTTATGGCAATCCCGGTTTTTTATTTAATGAGAAAAACAAATGAATAGAGAATTTGCCGCCAAATATGATGCTTAAAACCGAGACTAGCTTGGAGCTTCGTGCTCTGGATACTATTGAGGAAATTGCCAAAGAGCGCGTGACACCGGAGATTATCAACGAGACTCAGGAGGTTCGCGCGGCACTTGAGACAGGCCGCTTCAATGTTGCCGTAGTGGGCCAATTTAAGCGCGGCAAGAGTACTCTCATAAACGCCATCATCGGCCGCGAGCTCCTGCCAGCCGACGTAGCCCCCTTAACCAGCGCCATCACCATGCTCCAATATGGCGAAAGAGATAGATGCTTGATAATATATTCCGACGGACGGCAACATGAAACCCCGATGAGTATGCTTGCCCTTTATGCTTCGGAGAATGGCAATCCTGGGAATCGCAAGGGCGTTCGAATCGTCCTAATCGAGCTTTCCGCGGCGGTCCTTGGCACTGGCATCCGCTTGGTCGATACGCCGGGGATTGGCAGTGTTTTCGAACCGAATTCCGAGACAACCAGGTCGTTCTTGCCCCGCATCGACGTCGCGATAGTCGTCCTCGGAAGCGACCCACCCATCACTGGTGAGGAGTTAAGCTTAATCGAGTCGCTGAAACCTCGCGTAGACAGATTCTTCTTTGTTATGAACAAATGCGATCTAATACCTGAATCCAGTCGACGCAAAGCTGAGGAATTTACCAGGCACGTCCTTACGCGCGCCCTCGGAAGAGAGCCGGAATACCTTGTTCATTGCTCGGCGCTAAATGCCCTGCGCGATGAGGCAGACCAGGGAGTCGCGGCTATATCCAAAATGCTCGAGGAAACCGCCTTGCGTGCTGGCAGGGACTTGGCCAGCCAATCGGCAATCTCCGCGGCAAGATACCTCGCCGGTCGGCTGATACAACAAATAGAATTGGAGAGGGAAGGCCTGATCGCGCCATTGGCGCGCCTTGATGAAAACATCCGCGGCTTCAATCAGGCCATGAACGATATCGATGATTTGATGCTGGCCGCCAGGACGCGCGTCGAAAAAGCTGGGGCTTTCGATGTCAAGAACATAACCAAGGAGAAAGAGAACTTCTTATCCGAAAAAACCAGACTGGTTCTACGGTCAATTGAGGAAGAGGCCGGCTCTCTCCGCGGCGATAAACGCCATATCCGAAATCGCTCTCTCGAAATCGCCCGCCAGGGGACAAAATCCTGCGTTGAGGAATGGCGATCCCTGGCTACCGATCGCTATGAGGAATTCCATGACCGGCGGTTGAGGGTAGCCACCGATGAGCTTAATCGCCTCACGTCCCGCGTCTCGGAAGCCGCGTCGGAAGCATTCGGAATTCCGATTGCCAAGATTGAAATCCCACGCCTGAAAACCGATGCCACAAATGTTCCTTTCGAGTTTCACCGGTCCGCCTTGGCGTTCGACTTGAGCGATTTGCTTGTGCTTTTTGCCGAGATTTTTCTAACTAACAGGGCCGTGACCAAGCTTGCGATTAAGCGATCCAAAACGCTAGTCGCTGAATGGCTGATGACGAATACTTATCAGGTCGATGAGACGCTGACCAATTGGCTGGATGGGGCGACAAGACAGCTGACTGATATCATGCGGCGGAAACTCGACGAGCTGGGAAAGGAGATAATCGATGCGGTATCCAAAGGGCGTGGTGAGCGGGAACTGGGCGAGGCAGCGGTGGCCGAAAGGCTGAAGTCGCTCGAAAAACAGCGAGCCAGACTCTCCTCCATTACTATCAATGGTGTTGTTGATTATGGCGATTGATCGTCTCGACTTGTGGTATCCTAAATCCGCCCAATGCTCGTGAACTATGCTGTTCTGAAGGTAGTCGCCATCATTGGAGCGATCTTTAGCATCTTGGCGGGGCTACTGGCGTATCTCATCACCTACCAAGAATATGTTCGGCATTACCCGGATAAGGGAATTCCACGGAAAATAGCCCTACAGGCGGCAGTTACCGCATTCTTTTTTTTCCTCGTGCTTTCGATTATTGGCGGATTGCTATTTGCCAGATTTGCATGAATCCGGTAATCAAACGCCCGTGGGTCAAAACCACGATTATCGACGATGAGCGGGGTTTTGACAGATCATTTTCGAAAGGCAAAGTCAAATGTGAAGCCCACTGCTCGCCCTGTGGCGGCGGGATATATGCCGAAAGAGATCCCCACCACCGCGGAGAAGAGGAACGCAACCACGACAGCATTTTTGGAGACAATTAGTACTAGGCTGACATTCGGGACGATTTCCAGCCTTTACGGGCTTAATGCTGGCTTCATCAATCAACAGCAGTATTCCGTGCTTGTCGGCGTGGTTGTAGCGAGTGCGGTGATACCAACCTTAGTAGCACAAAAGTGGTTCGCTCCGCTGCACTCGGAGGATATCGTCAACTTAGAAAATGGGAATCAATAAATAATTATCTTGAGGTAAGCATAATTAAACAAGTAAGGCATCGGCATTTGAATGTTCTTCTCCGCCCGCTAAGTAGAATTATCCCCTTACCGGAATTAGGCGCTTTTGAGTCCGAAATAATCTTAGCCAATATACCATTAATTTCAATTGGGCATATGAAAACCTGCCAGTTTTATTTCGCCCTCCAGCCATACGGTTATTGACGCGTTAATAATTATTTTTTATATTAATCCCATTGATAAGGGAGTCTGAATGCCGAAGCTAAAGATAATCGGATGTTCATCTGGAATGCCGGATGCGAACTCCGCCAATTCCTCTTACTTGGTTGCCTTCAAGAACAAATACTACCTTTTGGATTGCGGCGAAGGGACTTCCTCGGCGATGATTCGACTGGGGATAAACTATAAAAAAATAGACAACGTATTCATAACACATGGCCATCCCGACCATATTATGGGATTACCGGTATTCATCCAAATGAACCACATCGCCCGCCGAATTACCCCCCTGAACATCTATCTTCCATCGGAATTGGTCGAACCGATTGAGAATATTCTTAATGCCACTTATCTTATCAGGGAGAAATTGTCATTTGAATGGCATCTACATCCGATAAAACCAAACCCGACCTTCCGCGATAATAATTTGGCCATCAATGCTTTCCCCAACAAGCATCTTCTTTCCAATGCCGAAGCAATTGAGTCGCTCAGATTGCCGAATAAAATGCAATCATATTGCTTCACTGTTGCCACTTCCCGAGCCAAGATGCTTTACTCCGGCGACCTGCATTCCGCTGATGACCTGGAGGGTTTGCTTGACAATTGCGACCTTCTTTTGGTCGAAGGAATGCATATCGATTTGAACGATTTATTGGAATTGGTAGCTGATGTGGGAGTGCGGAAATTGGTAATAACTCATCTGCCTTCCGATAATATAAAACAGCGTCGGATGATTATGAGTATTGCCAGGAAATTGGGAATCAATGGGATTTATTTCGCAGGGGAAAGCAGAGAATTCACTTATTGATAATTGATAATATGGTAAAGTGAAATGCCTGCCAATCTTCCGCCACAATATTACGAATTAGAGCGAGAATTCAAGGCCGAGAGGGACTTGCACCGCAAACTGGAGCTGGCCCAGGAGCTTTTGGCGATTATGCCCAAGCATAAAGGCACCGACAAGCTCCAAGCCGAGATGAAAGCCAAAATCTCCAAGCTTAATAGCCAACTCCAGTCATCGAAAAAGCATGGCGATGCCCACCACGAGGACTTCACCCACATCGAGCGTGAGGGCGCCGGTCAAGTTATTATCATCGGGCCGCCTAATTCCGGCAAGTCCAGCATAGTGGGCTTACTCACTCATGCCCATACCGAGATGGCCCCTTTTCCCTTCAGCACCCGAAAGCCGGTAGCCGGCATGATGCCTTTCGAAAATATCCAGATCCAGTTGATAGATACTCCACCCATCGCCCCGGAGCTTACCGAAAAGTATATCCCAGAATTGGTACGCAAAGCGGATATGGTGGTCATCACCGTTGATGCCACTTCGCCCGGGAACCTGGAAGAAATGGAATATCTGTTCGATTTTTTCCGACAAAGGTCTTTCGAATTCAGCAAAAATCCATCCACGAAAAATGAAATCGAAAACAAATGGCAGAAAAGGGGGATAATGGCCGTTACCCATATCGATCAACCCGGGGGAGACGGAGCGGTGGAGGTCCTGAGAGAATTCTACGGGAATCGGTTATCGATTTTCGGGCTATCAGTAACAGCAAATCTTAATGTAAATGAATTCAAAAGGGCCCTCTTCGAATCCCTGGAAATCATCCGGGTTTATTGCAAACAGCCCGGCAAAGAACCGGACTTGCAGTATCCGGTTTTGCTTCCTGTTGGAAGCAATGCGGCCGCAATGGCGCTCGAAATCCATAAGGACTTGGCCCACAACCTTAAATTCGCAAAAATCTGGGGCAAAGGTGTTTTCGACGGCCAAATGGTTTCCGGCGGGCACCCTCTCCACGATGGCGATATTGTCGAATTGCATATTTGAACTCCTGTCGCACCCTCGCCATTGAACTGCCGATAAGTTAAAAGACCACCGGCATTGAAAAAGCTTGACACTTTAGGAAATTGATATATTTTGCCAATCTATATTATTTGGCGGTGTAGCTCAGCTGGTCAGAGCAGAGGAATCATAATCCTCGTGTCCGGGGTTCGAATCCCTGCACCGCTATTTTTTCCGCCAGCCATTATCTTCTTGCTTCCCCATCACTTTGTCGCGGGAACCTGCCAAAGTTAATCCCTTGAACATTATTACTTTTGCCATCGCCTCCAATTTTCAGGAGGAATTATATATCAAAGGTAGTTCTTGAGAGGATCTTCACAATGAACTCAAAAATCTTAAGACGACCCTATCCTGCGGTATTCAAGCCTACGGAGGGAGGCAAACCGCCGTGGCTAAAAGTCAAGGCCAACTACGGCCACAACTATGGCTGGGTCAAAGAGATGATATCGGATTTGAACCTTCATTCGGTTTGCCAGGAAGCACTATGCCCCAATATCGGCGAATGCTTCACCGCAGGGATTTCCTTCTCTCTTGGCTTTCTCGTTCTTATGAAGAGTGCACCTTTTGTCTTCTTCCTCATAAACATTTCGCACACCTCTATATACATTACCCAAAACGGGGCGAACGATGACAGGAAAATTCTGTTCAAATAAATTCTCAATCTATCGTGCATCCCCCAAAAGCTATACTATGGATCATTATTTTTCAATGGTTCCAGGTTTCGTCCGCCAGCGTTTGTGCATCCAGACCCAGTGCTCGGGATTTTCCTTTATGACCCCTTCCAGTATCTTGGTGGCCAGAGCCAGGACACGCTTGATCTCGGCTTCCCGGTCAGCATGATAATCGAAGGCTATTTCCGGGTAAATTGTCAATCGGTATCTTGCCGGCGATTTCCGGATGATCGCCAGAGGCAAAACCGCTGCCTTCGCTGCCCATGCCAGGAGTATCGGTCCAATAGGTGTATAGGCAGGTTTGCCAAAAAAATCGACAAATTCTCCGCGGTAACGTCTGCTATCCTGGTCGATTAACACGCCCACCGCATATCCATCCCTGAGAACTTTCAAGAATTCTTTCACCGGAGCTTCGCTATCAATGTTGAGAACTTTCATTGCATAACGGTTATTTATGAGAAGACGGTTGAGCCGTTCGTCGTAAATCTTGCGGCCCACTGCCGCGGATTTATATCCAGACTGACCAAACCAGGCGGCGATCAATTCAAAATTGGAGATATGCCCGGTCAAGGCAACGACTCCCTTGCTTTTCTTGTATGCTTGATCGAAGTGCTCCAGCCCAGAGACTTCTACCATATCCCGTATATCATCCTTACTTAACTTGCCGAACCTTAAGACATCAACCACCGAATATCCGATATTCTCCAGCGATTTTCGGTAAATCGCTTTGAGATCCTCTTTGGATTTGGCGGCCAAAGAGAGACGGAGATTATCAAGCGCCGTCCTTCTATCTCCTGGAAATATATAGTATGAGAGCAATCCAAGCTTACCAGCCCATAAGTAAGCGGTTGTAAGCGGAAGGGAATTAACAATTCCCAGCAAAACCCTTAGAAAAATATAGATGGCGAGATTCTTAATCCCTTTGATATCTATTTTCATTATATCTTCTGATTAGATGATATTGGCTTTGAGCAGGTCGTGAAGGTGAATGACACCCTCAGGTCGGCCCTGATTATCCACAATGACCAGAGATGTGATTCTATGAAACTCCATGATATGGACCGCCTTCTCCGCAATCGCTTCTTTATGGACAGTCTTGGGTTTGGGAGTGAACACTTCTTTGATTAATGTATTTTTGATATCTTTCCCCTGCTCGATAGTCCGTCTAAGATCACCATCAGTAAAGACCCCCACCAATTTGCCCTCGGGATCGACCACTGTGGTAAATCCCAGCATCTTGGAAGTTATCTCCAAAACCGCGCGATAAACGGGAATATTTTCGGTAACCATCGGTATCTCGTCGCCGGTGTGCATCAAATCCATGACTTTCAATAACCGCCGCCCGATTTCCCCTCCGGGATGAAGCAATGCCAAATCATCATTGCTGAAATTTTGCAGATTCAATAGCACAATCGCCAAAGCATCGCCCATGACCATGGCGGCAGTGGTGCTGGATGTCGGGATAAGATTATTCGAGCCCGCCTCACCATCTACCGAAACATCTAAAACAACGTCGGATTTTTCGGCCAAAGTCGATGACGGATTTCCGGTAATCGAAATTAGGGGTACTCCCAAACGTTCAAACACCTTCAAAATTGGCATTAACTCAGTTGTATCACCCGATTTCGACAATGCCAAAACGACATCACTCCTGGTCACCAAACCGATGTCGCCATGCATACCCTCGGCGGGGTGCAGGAAGAATGAGGGAGTGCCGGTGGAATTAAAAGTTGCCGCAATCTTTCTGCCTATCAAGCCGGACTTCCCCATGCCTGTAATGATGACCCGACCTTTACATTCACGGATTATGTCGATCGCCTTCAGGAACGATGCATCGATCTTATCCGCAAGCGAGGCTACAGCCTGAGCTTCATGCCGAATGACTTGTCTGGCGGTATCAAGCATCCGATCCATCCCAGAGTGACTCCAAATCGATTCCTTTGGCCTCAAGGATCATATCAATCAGCTCTCTTACCGCACCCTGTCCTCCATTTTTCTTGGTGACATAATCCGCCACCTTTTTTATCTGAGGTGCGGCGTGGGGAACTGTGATCTTGGCCCCAACAGATTTCATAACCTTCAAATCCACCAAATCATCGCCCATAAAACAAACTTCCTCTTTGGTCAGATTATGTTTAGCGATTAACCTGGCAACGATTTCTGCCTTATCAACGGAATGCTGGAATACTTCGTCCACGCCGAGCTCTTTTGCTCTCGAATCGGTCGCAGGTGAATACCTTCCTGAAACCAAAGCCAATTTTAGTCCCGCCATTTTAGCCATATAAAATGCGAGTCCATCGGCGATAAAAAATTCTTTATACTCCGCGCCGTCCCCTCCCATGAGCACGGTATTATCGGTTAGAATACCGTCCACATCAAAAACCAAAAGCTTAAGCTTTTCAAATTTATCTTCGAGTGTCATAGTTCCCAATTCATTTACATCAAATAAATGCCCGGCCTCCGGACAGTCAACAGAATCTTTTCATTGCTTCCAACCGCCGCCAATTTATATTGTTATCCGATGC
>PFXJ01000094.1:4041-16209 GCA_002791595.1 candidate division Zixibacteria bacterium CG_4_9_14_3_um_filter_46_8 | reverse complement strand
GTACCTGATAGTCTACTCTCACATCAATAATGTCGTAGCCTTCTGGATTATCGTCATGCACGCACGCTACAGGGGAGATAATAGCGTGGGCCGCGAATTGAAAGACACGTCCTTTTCGATCTCCTGGGCTCACTTCCTTCGTCTTCTCATCGATAAAGCCAACTAAAATCCAATAACCAGTATCTTTGTATAAATAGTTGTGTAGGGAATGAAGGTACTCTTGTTTATGCTTCCAGAAGCTTTTCGATTTCGTTATCCAACTCAATGGCGGATCAGGAATGATAATCAACGACAGATCTGGCCCTTGGGAATGAGAGCTTGGTTTTGCGATTTCTATGACTTGCGCGCACTGTCTTTGGAACATTGTGCGATCGATCGCCCCTTCCCGATGCATTAAACAGATTCTATCAGAATCTCTATATTGCTTAGAATCCGTGACATGATGCGCCGTTAAAATGCCCAGCGTATTTTCTATATTCACTAGCGTGCCCGAGCCTATGAGACTGAAAATCTCGCTGCGCGAAGAAGCCTCTACTTCCAGTCGACCCAATCCCACGGAACAATTCTTTATTTGATCGAGCGCGCCTTTGGAAATGATATCAAGGATCTGATCTATGGGTAATTGTTCATAAGTTATAGGATTCACTTGCTCTCCTTTGTTGACGGTCAACGCATTTCACAAGCATAAATGCATTCAATTCTTTACCCGAGCTACTCAGCCCTTAGATAAATCACTGCCTCTATCCCAATTGAAATCCTCTTTACCATAGTATCTAATCCTTACAAAGTACACAAGCCAAACTACAAAGGAAATTGTTCCTACGAAAGCAAAGAAACTTGCCTGAGTTGAGAAAAGAGGGTCAGGTGTACCGCCATAGGAATACTCCTCGGATAGTCTCTGTGCATTTAAACGGCTAATTGCGCATATGACAAAAGATATTCCCCAAAAAGTGGATTTTTTTCTCCATACTCTAAATCGCCGAATGAATTCATCGAGAAGCACCAATCCCGGGATTATCATAACCCAACAAAGTGCAAGAAGAGCGGAATATCGCTTAATGCGAAAAATTCCACAGACTTGGGAGACTACAAAGAGAAGAGCTGCAATTGTTAAAGTCGCAATTATTTTCCCCACTACTTCATCCCCCTTCTACCCGTGCGGTCCAATGAATTCGACACAGTAACCTGCTTCGCTTCCTGGCTGATTTTCACACCGGCTGATGCGCCGATGCGGGTTGCCCCGGCCTGAATCATCTTCTTGGCATCAGCATAACTGCCGATTCCGCCCGCGGCCTTCACGCCCATCTTAGTGCCGCGAACCGCTTCAGCCATCAAAGCCACATCATGCGCTGTCGCTCCTCCGGGGCCGAAGCCGGTTGAGGTTTTTACGAAATCAGCTTTTGCCTTTTTCGCCAATTGGCAGGCACGGACTTTTTCATCATCGGTGAGCATCGCCGCCTCGATTATCACCTTGCATTTTGCGCCACCGTCTCGACATGCTTCGACGACCGAGCGAATATCCTTAAATACATAATCATCATCTCCGCTTTTGAGCGCGCCAACATTGATAACCATATCGATTTCACGGGCGCCGTCCCTGACCGCCCTTCGAGTCTCCATCGCTTTGATTTCCGATGGGGCTGCGCCAAGCGGAAAGCCGACCACCGAGCAGACTTCAACGTTGCTTCCTCTCAGAAGTCCCGAACATAGCTTCACCCAGCAAGGATTCACACAGACAGTGGCGAAATGATATTCCTCGGCTTCATAGCAGAGTTTGGTAATGTCCGCTTTTGTGGCTTGAGGCTTGAGCAAAGTATGGTCAATAAATTTGGCGACATCGGTCGGTATATCTTTGCCATTGGGAGTATAGCCAATCCTGCCCGCGCCGGCATCGATCATCTTCTTGACTTCAATGGGATCGATATCAGTGGCATGGCCATAATGAATGACGATATTCTTGCCATCGGAACAGATAATGTTATCTCCAACCGTAGTGCAGGAACCGCCAATAAGCGATTGTATGCGACCTGCTACTCTTGCCAAGTCTTCCTGATCGATTTCATTGATACCAATTGCGGGAGGATTGAGAGCATTCCCCTTCTCAATTTCTGTTATCATCGCCACCCGCTTTTTGTGACGGTCAGCGGTGCACTCGGACGTCAGGAAAACGTCGGCTATCTGCTTGGCCAACTCGACGCCGATCAACCCTGCGCCCAGAGTCAGTATATTGGCGTCGTTATGCTCGCGGCTGTTTTTTGCTGAAGATACGTCATAGCACAGTGCCGCTCTTGCGCCGGGGACTTTATTGGCAGTTATGCAAGAACCGATTCCCGCGCCATCGATCATTATGCCGCGCTCACATTTCCCCTCGCTAACTAACTTAGCGACCGCGTAGGCGAACTTGGGATAATCCACCGGTTCGGCGCTACAGGTACCACAGTCCTCGATGGTATAACCTTTCTCCGATAGATATTTCTTAAGTTTCTCTTTTAGATCATATCCGCCGTGGTCGGCGCCGATGGCAATTTTCATTTTCAATCATTTCCGGTTGCGCGAGATAGTTTCGTTCGTGCCTTAAGGTATCAGAATTCAAAAATATCCTTAAATGAGAGGGTATGTCAAGGAAGATTTATGCTCAATCATCTTAAAAAGCATTCCTCTAATTACTTTAAGAGGCAGGCAGAGGTTATTAGCTTTCTCCTCCGAATGGGTATGCTTATTACTCCAGCGGCAATTCTTGGAAATTCGTCAGTTTGCCAATTGGATAGAGATTGATTTTGCTGTCCCAATGGGGCGATCGCTGGTAAAAGAAATCCAATCGCTTCGATGGCGATACCGCAAATGAGGAATCTTTTGCTGTCATTTCCTTGAATTCTTTTTCCAATTCAGGCCTATCTTTAAGCATTTGACGCGAGAGACTCTCCAGCACATAGTCCTCCGCATATTCTTTCTGCTCGAATATGGCATCCAAGAAGCCCCAACTGACGAATGAATCATAACCTTCTGGCTCCAAAAGCTGGGCAATAATCCTATTGGTCCGTTGATTACAGATAACTACCGCGCTTCCTACCGGAAAGGTGCGGGTCTCCGATACCAAATCAATTCCGAATTTAAGCGGATGTCTCCCTTCATAGGAATCATTCTGCCAAGAAACATTCTTGAACTTATAGCTATCAACTTCGAGCGGCACCTCGTGCTTGAGCCGCTCTATAGTAACGCCGTGAAGTTCCAAACCATCAATTAATTCGCCCCACTCTGGCGGAATGATGTAGGCGTAGGGTATCCTAGTCCAATTAGCTGGATCAGCAGAGTTAAACCAGGGTATCCGCGATTGCTTGGGGATTTGAGTCCATTGTATCCATTTGCCTCCTGAAATCTCGCTATTTATGACCTCGGATTCGTAACCATTGAAGTCCAACCAGGTAGTATCCTCGTTCATTTTATATCGTAGGGCGAAATCGCTGCCCGCTAGGTTTGAAGTGATTCGGTCTGCATCGCGGTTGGCATTCAGAAGGGTTTGGGCATCGCCGCTGATTATCTCCAAAGTGTGGAGGAGGATTTGATAGGTCGATGCCACCCGTGTTCTATAATCCTTGAGCATATGGGTCTCCACCAAAAGGAAAGACCGGCTCTGAACAGCGCCATAACCGTGGGAGAAGCGTGGTGGCGTCACCCAACTCATAGCGCCTTTGCTAATATCGAAACCATCCTTAAATCCGATATAAGGAATCAGGGGGAATCCGCAAGTCTCCATACGCTTTTCCAAATTCGGAAGGTAGTTCGTATTGATCCATTGGCGAACCGGTTCCGCCATATTCTGGCGGTTTTCTATCGCATAAGAGATAACGTATGGATAATCTGCGCCATCGGTGACATGACAATCTATCAGGAAATCCGGAAGCCAGGTGCTAAAAAGCTTCAACCAGCTTCGCATTTCGGGGCAATCAGCTTTGAGGAAATCCCGATTGAGATTCAGATTCTGTGCGGTGACCCGCCACCCCATTTCCTTCGGACCGTTCTGGTTGATCCGGTTGTATGGCCCGAATCGTTCATGCCCATCAACATTGAAGATCGGTATGAAGAGAATTACGGTCTTGTCCAGGACATTCTGATATTTTTTATTTATGATAATGTCCCGTATCAATTGAAAACCGGCATCCTTGCCGTCACTTTCTCCGGCGTGGATACAGGCCATTATCAGGATCACCGGCAGTTTACGTCTTGAAATATCTTCCGGCTCGAATTTGCCTTTCCCATCAACTATCAGGAGCGGAAGCTGGCGGCCCTGCGGCGACAATCCAAAATCGGTGAATTTCACAAATTTGGATTCATTATCCAGTCGCCGGCAGAATTCAATAGTCTGGGCATAGCGGGGGGTCTCAAGGAAACCGGATTTTTCATAATATGTCAGCCAGTCATTTCCATCGGAGGCGAATGCCATCCCGATGAAAAGATGCATTATCGACCAGATTGCAATCAGCGCTTTTTTCATCCTGACCTCACAATCCTTTTTGATAATTTACCTGGATTGTCAATCTCTCACAATACAAATAATGCTCCAATTCAATTGCAGGCGCAGATTATCAAAATTATTGTCTGGTGTTTCGGAGCGGCTGGGAAGATCTGATTAATCGTCGGAGAAATAATTGGGGGTAGCCGGGACTTGTCCCTTCTTCAATGCTAATTTAATAATCCTTTTTTAATCGTACCGCGACTACCCTCAACTCAATAATGACCAATAATACCAATGGGGGCTGTGCTTTGAATTCAGAGACTGCACAACCCCCGTGTAAAGAGGCGGTTATTTATGACAGGTGCTTGTTCACGAGCTTTGTCATCTCAAACATATTGACCTGAGATTTTCCTCCAAAAATTACTCTCAGTTTCTCATCAGCATTAATCATGCGTCGATTCTGAGAATCTTGAAGTCCATGCTTCTTGATATAGTCCCATACCTTCTTGGTTACCTCAGTCCTAGGAAGTGGGCTGGATCCTACAATCGCCGCCAGGTCTCTTGATGGCGTCAGAGGCCGTTTAAATGCCTCCGGTAACTTTCGCTTGGCCCTATTCTTCTCAGGCTTTTTTTTCGCGGGCTTCTTAGATGCTTTCTTAGCCGGTTTTTTCTTCGCCGCTTTTTTCTTTGCAACTTTCTTGGCAGGTGCCTTCTTGGCCGCTTTCTTAGCTACTTTCTTCGTTACTTTCTTCGCTACTTTCTTTACGGCCTTCTTCGGGGCTACTTTTTTGGTTGCTGGTCTCTTTGCTAACATTATTCCTCCTTAATTTGGTGGAGCATTTAGGTTTTATTTATAGGTTGATTAGTTTTCACAAATCAATCTGTATCACCAATCGCAACTATTTTCAAGCAAAAAAATGAAAAAAAATGATTTTATTTTACTTTTTTTTGAAGGCGATCTACAGCGACCGCCCCCAATTTTCTTATCGAATTGGCGATAGACACAAATCGGGTAAGAATATTAAATGATAAAATCACATCTGGATTTTACTGATCATTATGGCTTTTAGCTGGGAGAAAATGATATTTAGGACTAACCTCCGCTTCGCTTTATGCGTACGATAAGGAGAAATGGCGATCAAAAGAAAACTAACTGATAATCTGTTTGGGTGCGATCAAAGGATTATCCAGGTCATCAATTGAAAAAAAATATTTCGCAGATGATCGGCAATCGGACGTCAGTCCAGCGGTCCCCGTCAATTATTTTGGGCGCCATCGGCGATCCAATCGCGAATCAATTTGATTTGTTCGGCTGAAAGAGAGGTGCCGTCGTAAGGCATACTTGGTTGAATCGAACCTTCGATTCGCTTGACGAGATCGCTGTTGTCTGGAGAGCCCGGTTTTATGATCCGCTCATTGCTTGTTGCGCTCTGATAAGTGGATAGGTTTAGTCCAGCCTGGCTCTGGCTGATATGGCAAGGAGTGCAGCGTTTATTAAAAAGTGGAGAGACATCTGCAGACCAAGTAGGTGCGGGAGCGGGTGCAACCGGCTGAAGAGGCTTCTTGCCATTCCCAAAATCGATGCATCCGATGAATAGAACGCTCATTATCACGACAAATGGCAGAACCTTGATCACCGCCAGATATTTAGGAGACAACCGGAACGATTTAGACAATTAGCACCTCCCTTTGAAACTCATTTGGCATAAGCAGTGAAGTTGATTTCCACTTTTTGCTCTACCGCCAATTTCATAAATAGGAATTGAGGACGTGGGATATCATAATCCTGAAGCAAGACATTGAACTTGGCGGTAACCTTCAAAGATTTATTTGTGGAATTCCATAGAGCGGTGATTTCGGGAGAAATCTCTTTGGTAACGCCATGCAGAGTGAATTGTCCTTTAATCCTGAAATTCACTGGCTTACCATCCGGAAGCATTCCATCATCCAACCCTTCAATGCTTTTCATTTCAAAGCTGCTCGTTGGATATTTATCAGTTTGAAGATGGTTGTCGCGCATGTGTCCGTTGCGGATGCTATTGTCAGTGTCAATTGTAGCCATCTGAACTTCGAATTCCCCGGCGGTCTTCAAATCCGCATTGGCGGGATCAACAGTCACACTACCGCTAATATCGTTGGTGATCCCCTCAATCGTCTCCAGAGGAGCTTTTGAAATAAACTTGACTTCATTGGGTTTACCGGGTTTTACTTTGAAAGTAAATTCTTCGGCCCTGACACTGACCACAAGCAATAGGGCAACTGCAATAAATATCATCATTTGACGGACTCTTGTGTATGTCATCGTTTCTCCAGAGTAATTTCAAAGATTTAGGATCTAAAACCAGGAATGCAACTGTAATTCGCCGATACCAAATTCCTGCCCCTGAATGCTATTCCATTCAATAGAAGGAATCAGCTCTAAATATCCCGTAAGATAAAAATGATTCGCCAATCTGGTCCTGTAAACATAGCCAGTCTGTACATCAATATCCGGATCATAATAATCGTACATAAAATCTAGGTCCCAACCGGGCCTCAATTTGACCAAGAGTTTCTGCGTGGCTACGAATCCTTTATCTTGCCTGATGATAAAATCGCCTTCGCCAAGATAAGTGAATCGGCCCAGATTGACTCCGCCGAAAACGCCGGCATACCGGGTCAGCACGGAATCATTTCTTAGTTCACCTCCGTATTCGGCATAACGATAACTGCCGCCTACGGAGAGTTTAAGATTGCCCAGCGCTATTCTTCCGGCGGTGCGCAATGTCAAAGCTTTAGCCTTATCGGAATCGATAATCGATGCGGGGCGGCCATTAGTTATCGCCATTGAGAATTCACCATTCATATCATAATGTCCGGCTTCGATTCCATCCTCGGCTCCGCCCAAACCAAAACCGAGAGAATCACGCACGAACGCTTTGTGCTCGGCGAATCGCCACCCATATCCGGGTACGAAATGCCCGGCCCTCATAAAGAAGTGCCCCGGCAAACCTTGAAATAGAGCGAACGCCTCAAAATTGCCGCGCAGACCTTTATCCAGATACAGGAGCAATTTTTCCGAAGGAATAAAAGCGAGGTATAAATCACCCTGCATACTGATAAAACTATTATCGCCCTCACTCACATAATTATTCCCATACTGGTCATGATAATCACCGCGGGTCGAATAGTAAATTGAGCGGAAATCGAAACCGACCTGGAAATTCTTATTTATTTGGGGCTGAACTTTTTTCTCAAGGTTCGCCAAATCCGATTCCGGTTTCCAGGGAATATCCATATAGCTAAAGAACTGCGCCCCATAGAGAGAACGCATTCCGCCACCATTTGGGCTATGGTGGCACAGTTGGCAATTTTGGTTGTACCGCACTGAAAACTCCGGCAAAGCCGATAGATTCGTGGCGAATATCGCCACCAAGCCGACAACTCCGATTATTGTCAATGCCAAAGCCAATAATGCTCTGTGTCTGGAGAAAGACTTTCTCATAGTAACTCCGCAAGATTAAAATTCAGACTCATACTGGATGGGCCACGAATATGCCCGGTGCCTCTAAATACTTTTATCGCAGGTTTGGTTTGATTCATTGTTTCTTGATTAGTCTTTGCATAAAATCAAAGATTGAACTTCAGCAACCGCCATGATAGTTCCCTATAAATAGAGACATTTAGTGATTTATTTAAACCGAACACATCATAGGATTCCCGAATTCCCCGGTCCATATAACAATGTAAGGGAGGATCGCTCCGTCGAGGGACAAAGTGCGGGCTTGCTCCCAATGTCATATCTTTTGGTGAAAATATTCGTGAGTCGTTGGGCGAGTCCCATTTATCATCAATCACAGGAATCATCAGACCCGCGAATGCATCGTAGATTGCCGCCCCTTTGGCCGTTTACGGTAGGGCCGCGGTCACTTTTTCTTTCACGATAGCGGCATTAGCCACCAGATTGACCAACTGCATCACTTCCATTCCGAGCTTATAATAGCGGATCAGGTCGGTTAGGCCATCCACACAATTATGGCAGGAAGTAACTACAACTTTGGCGCCAGTGGCTTTAAGCTGATCTGCCTTGATTTTGGCTGATTTCAGACGTTGGGCGGAATACTCCGACATCGACATAGCGCCGCCACCGCCGGTACAGCAATAATTTTCAGCGCGATTCGGATACATTTCACGGAAATCATTGCAAACAATTTGCAATAGCTCCCGCGGTTCTTCGAAAAGGCCGCAACTTCGGGCATTGTTGCAGGAATCGTGGTAAGTGTACGACTTATTATTTTTGAACGGATCAATTCTAATCCGCCCTTCCTTAATATAACGAAGCATTGTGATTACCGAGCTCTCCATCTCAAAATCGACATCCACGCCGCCCCAGTTTTGGCCCTCGCAGCGCGTTGACCTATAACCATGACCGCATTCGGAAATCACCAACTTTTTGCCCCGCAGTTCTTCGACCTTATCATACAATCGGCGGGCTACGGCGCCGCCAAGATCGTCATCGCCGGAGAAAAGTCCGAAATTGGTCATATCCCATCCTTCACTGGGCATGGTCCAATTTTCGCCCGCAAGATGAAAAATTTTGGCGGCATCGGCAATCGTGCGCGGGTCATATTTTATTTCCCGTGGATTTATGGCGTAAACAACATCGCAATTCATCACATCAATGGGTATTCCGGCATTGGGATCGCCTAATTCCTGCCGAAGTTCTTCGGACACCCAATCCAGTGTTTCAAGGTAATCTTCTCTGAGCACTCCCATTTGATTGCCAAGTTCCCATTGGTCTTTGCTGGCAACCGCCACTCCTTCAGGCATAACGCCGACAGAAACCAAGAGCCCCCTCGCCATCCGATTAAAAGTGGCAAAATCGACTCCCATCGGGCAGTTAATCGAGCAACGTCGGCAGTTGGTACACTTTCCAAATATTATATCTTTGAGCTGTTCTAAATCATCGTCCGAATACACGCTTTTAGCTTTGACCCACCAGGGAAATACTCGTCCAGTCCAATCAAAATGACGCTTAAAGATTCTGCGGACCTGGTCGGCCTTGTATGCCGGTGCAAAAGTTGGATCACCGGGATTGGCCAGGACATAATGGCAGGCATCGGTACACATTCCACAATGAACGCATGCCAATAGGGAGCCGACCATCTGACGATTCAGCTTCTTTGCGAATCTTTCTAATACTTTTTGTGCCTTTTGCGATCTTGCCGGACTATCACTCATATCGGTTTTCCACGAAAAGACCATTTCGACGCAGATTAATTATCGCCTTATCTCCGGGAAATGCTTAATCGGATATACTCCACGGTGACCCATGGTCTTGCCAAAATAATAGCGGGCAAAAGGATAATATAAGTAGTGGGATATTTTGCTGAACGGCACATATATAAGGAAGAAAGCGGTCAATAGGAAAAAAGCGATAAGATGCCACTCGCCACCAGCGGTGCTGTTCGGAACGGAAAGGAATGCGAGAAAAAACCACGAGGTCAGCAACGCTAATGAAAAATAATCATCGGGGGCGCTGATGGCGCGCAGGTAAACGCTTTTAACACGACGGATAATACGAAGAATCCCCACTAAAAATGCGGTGCCAATTATGATTTGAAAAATCCGGACAAAGAAGGACAATTCGAGGAGTTTGGGGACGTATGGTATAATGAATGAAAGGGCGATGGATGCGGCGACTCCCAGATGAAAGACCACAAATTGAACATAAACAAAAACCTTCGTCCGAGTGCTTTCCATCGCCCAGGGCATAGCTATATTAGCCCACGAATAGATAATCCCCCTGGCTTTGGAAGTTTCGGGCAGTCCGGTAGGGGCTTGACGCTCTCTGCCGGCTTTGAATCTAAGCAACCATCTCAAGCGCAATGTATAGACTATTGCCATAAAAATTAGGGCCGCTTCTTGAAGCGTATGTTCCGAAAAATGAAGTAAACCACTCACCGAATTTGCCTACTTTTGTCCCAGTTTCGCCAACTGGGCATAAAATGAATTATATTCTCTATTATCCAGGACACAGAAAACGACTTCCTCAAGGCCGGTTTTGCTCCGCAGATATTCCTTGACCATACTCAGAGTCACTTGCGCACTTATATCTAATGGCACTCCGTAGAAACCGACACCCATCGCCGGCATCGCCAGCGTCCTTATTCCTCTCTGGTCCGCCAGTTTGAGCACATTCAGGGTGGTAGTTCTAAGTTTCGATTCGGTGTCTTTTTCCTGAAATCTTGGGCCAACGGCATGGATTATATATTTCGCCTTCATTTTCCCTGCCGATGTTATTACCGCATCTCCTACTTTGACCTCACCATATTGCTTTAGTTCCTCCTGAATCGAAGCTCCCCCTCGAACTGTAATAGCCCCCCCAAAACCTGAACCCAATTGCAAATCCGGTCTGGCATAAAAAACAAACGCTTCAATCTCGGTATTGGTAATGTCACCTTTCATCAGGCGCATCTTACTATTATTGGTGCTCATTTCGACAGACATCTTCTCATATAGCGATTATGAATTTTATCGAATTATCAGCATAATAATACCTTCAAAACATTTGTCAATCAGAATCTTATGGATTTACTCGATTCATTGAAACTACGGAATTTAATTAACGGCTATTGCAGAGGTTCCCACTTGACTTTGTGAATGGTTTTGATTATAGAAGACGATAGACTAAGATTGCTAATATCTATGAGTGTTAATTCAAATGCGCTATAAGACAATAATCCTGCTGATATTTTCTATTCTGTATGGGCATATTTCATATTCCCAACCTATTCGTTTAGCGTCTTATAGCTTGAGCGCGACGCCTTATGATTTTGCTATCACGCCTGACGGATCTTATGCGGTTGTACAGGCGAGTCAGAATGAGGTATTGCTTACAATTGTATATGCATTGCAAGCCGCGGTTCAGGTTGCGGCCTTTGATACCATATTGCAGCAACCTATTTCTGCGAAAGGAGCCGTCGAAACCACCAACGAGCGCGCCGTAGTGCTGGGAGGCGCAGGTAGTTCTTCGATACAGGTTATCAATCTTATGGAGTCGCCTCCGGAAATACTGGCGACCTTTAATTCCAATTACACTCCGCATGATATGGCCATAACCCCAGATGCCAGAATTGCGGTGGTGCATAGTACTCAGAATGAAAATCATCGTACAACTATTTATGACCTGGCGCTGGGATTGCAGGTGGCTGCTTTTGATGCCACTTCGGCCGGACTGATCAGTGCCATAAACTCTGTGGAAGCTACCAATACTCGCTCTATACTGCTGGGAGGGGCGGGAGCAACATCAGTAGGAATTATTAATATAGGAGCGCAGATACCTTTTCCAATGGCTTCCTTCAGCTTGAATGCGGCACCCTACGATGTGGCCATTACGCCGAACGGGACTTACGCTGTAGTTCGCAGTTTCCAGGGCAATTATTCCCAAACGACGATATACAATCTTCTATCAGCTACTCAAATAGCATCTTTTGTGACAAGCTCATCTGAGCCGGTCAGCGCAGTTGATGCTATTGGGATTACTGATGATCGTGCGGTTGTCCTGGGAGGAGCAGGGCTGGGATCGGTTGAGATATATGATCTTGCCGATTCCCTTCCGACAAAGATTGGTTCATTCAGTCTTAACCAGACCCCCCATGATGTGGCTATTACCCCTGACGGGCTTACGGCGGTGGTTCGCAGCAACCAGAATGAAAATCAATTGACTACTATTT
>PFXJ01000094.1:0-4035 GCA_002791595.1 candidate division Zixibacteria bacterium CG_4_9_14_3_um_filter_46_8 | reverse complement strand
TAATTTCCTGCACGCAGGAAGCTTCCTTCAACTCCACTTCCGGTGCCGCGATGGATGCCATAAATTCTGTTGAAGCTACCAATTCCCGAGCGATAGTTTTGGGAGGAGCAGGTTCTTCGGCGGTTGATATCATTGATTTGATAACATCTCCCCCTGAAATCCTCGCCTCGTTTAGTTCCAATAGCACTCCCCATGATTTAGCTGTAATGCCAAATGGAGCCCTGGCCATAGTGCGAAGCAGACAGTATGAGAATCTGACCACGACCATTTACGATTTAATCAATGCAACCGCGCTGGGATCTTTTGAATCGGCTTCAGGTCAACCGTTGAGCGCAATAAATTCGGTTGAAACATCGGATGAGCGCACGGTAACATTGGGTGGGGCGGGGTCAGCAGCAGTCGAGATTTATGGATCAAGCCAACCGTGCTGCGATGTTGCGATGGTCCCGGATTCTTACCCGATAAATGTTCCCCCTGGCGGAGCTTTCGGCTTGACCGGTGTGATTGGCAATCCTACCGACACTTCTATTGTGATCGATATTTGGATTGGAGTCAGATACTCCGGATCATTTTATCAAATATGGAACTTCGCCAATATCCCATTAAATCCAGGCCAATTCGCAAGCTCGCATTTAAATCAGGCTATTCCCAATTTTGCCCCTGCCGGAATATATGATTATGTAGCTTATTGCGGAAATAAGCCTGAGAAATGCGATTCCGCCATAATTCAATTTTCCGTATCGGGGACAGACACTGATGGTGGTTACGATAAATGGGGAATTGAAGGGGGATGGAAAGATGAATCTGAAATCAGTCGGGATGGCAGTCAAACTGAAGGGAATCTTTTGGTGCAGGTCAAACCCAATCCATTTAATCCCAGCACTGATATTGCTTTTTCGTTGCCAGAAACAAATAGAATCAATCTCGGCATCTATAATCTGCTTGGTCAGAAAGTTGCAACTCTCTTGGACGGTGAGGCTGATAGCGGCTTCCATTCCGTTCGTTGGGATGCTTCGAATGAAGCCAGTGGCATCTTTTTCTTCATCTTGAGAACATCCAATTCTTCGATTTCTCAAAAAATGATCCTTCTGAAATGAAGGCCAAAGCAAGATAATTGCCGAATCTTTCTCCAATTAAGCCCTATGCTTACAAGTTGACAAACCCGTCTGCATTTCAATTATAGTCTGGTTCATTTAATAGAAAACGGCCAAGCTTTGAGGCTCGGCCGTTTTTCATTTTGAGAGGCAACCAGTAATCTGATTGGCTCTTGGGGCAATTCCCTACTTGACTAAAGACACTCTCTTGGTGGAGGTGAACTTTTCGGTCGTCAAGCGATAGAAATAAATCCCGGAGGAATTATTGGAGGCATCCCAGATAATGGAATGACTTCCGGCTTCCATCGGCTTGTCAACCAATGTAGTTACTTTCTGACCCATCATATTGAATACTTCGAGGCGAACATTGGCGTTCTCAGGAAGAGCAAAGCCGATCTTCGCGGAAGCATTGAACGGGTTCGGATAGGCATCCGTCAGAGAATACTCCGTTGGGATGGTCGGCAAAGAACCCTTGCCAGCTTGAGCAAGAACCTCAGTTGCCGGCTTGGAGTTATTCGCAACCTTGGTCATCTGCACAGGAGCCGCTTTCGGGGCCGCATATTGATCGAAGAATCCCTTCGGAGGCGGGAAGGCGGCGCTGAAGCTATTGTTTGCCGCAAAGACCACCGCATTGACCATCATCTGGCCGATATCGCCGGTCCATTGCCTATAGCTCTGGCCGAAATAGTCATTAATGGCTACGCAACGCGGAGCATCGGCATTGACTACGGTGCCATTACGGCCATTATCCCAATGGGATAACAACTGGGTGTTGCCCTGCAATGGATAGTCGTAATCATAATATTCCCCGCCGGTGTTGACGCCAAGCATAATCGGATGGTTGGGGTCATCGACCACGAGGTTAGCGTTGACATAGCCGGAGTTACCTACTCCTGCCGGCGAATAATCGGTCATATATCTACCCGACAGCGCCCAGCCGTCATAATGGCTGAATTCAGCGGTTACGACCGCTCCGCCGATGTCAGCAAAGTCTGCCAGCACATTACCCAACGATGTAGCGTCGGCAAATTGATAGTTTGACCACACTAACACTACATTATATGTCAATAGATCCTGTAATGCCGGTGTTGAGCTCATCACGTCAATGAAATCGACGCCGAGGACGTTGGGATCAGCCAGCAAAAGGTCTCTGGCTTCATTCCAGTCGTTGGTATAGTCGGCGCAGAGAATGGCAACTTGAGCGAGCTGTCCGCCGGTCGGCAGAACTATGAAGTTAAACTGCGTTTGGGCTATTACTACGTTGGGATAGTCACCGCAATAGGCGATGTAATGGTAGAGCCCGACAGGAGCGAAATTGGGAACGTTCTGAACAATATTATTGACGATTAGGGTGTCATACGGTCCAAGCGGGACATTGGGATATAACTGCAATGGTCCATACATTCCATAGTTTGGAACATCGACCATCACCCAAACATCTGCCAGGCCTGAACCATTGGTATTGTTCATTAGAACTCCGGAGTAGGAGAAGCTTTCGCCTGCATGAATATAAATCGGCGGGTTATTGGGTATCATATTGATTCCCAAAACCGGCGGTTGGAGAGCGAAATTCTGCACAGCGGTGTCGTTCTCAAGAACGGTTACCCACGCATAGGCAGGTTGATAATCGGAAGTGTATTCCGCTTTCAAATACCACGCTGTATCCGCAGGAACATACATTGTGTAATAACCTTGCGCATTACAGACCGTAGAAATAGGAGGAACATGATTCGTTACTGTAACAGTACCGGGCAGTCCCGATCCATTGACGGCATCGGTTACCCGACCCTGAATTGCGCCATAACCGCTCAGATAACTCAACGCCAACTGAACTGCCGCATAAGCATCGATCATTCCCCAACCATATTGGTTATCCTGTCCGGGACTTCCAAGATCAAAGGCGGTATCGTAAATGATCTGCTTGACCATATTGACACTCAGGTTGGGATTGGCTTGACGGATGAGGGCAACCACGCCATTGACGTGCGGGGAAGCCATCGAAGTGCCACTCATCGTAATATAGCCGCCGCCGGGATAGGAAGAGCGGACATCAACGCCAGGAGCGGCAATGTCCGGCTTTATTGCGGCACTGCCATCGGGCGTGCAATAAGTCGGGCCTTGTGAAGAAAAATATGCCAGCGGCCAACCGGATTGATGGGCATCAACTGCGGCGACAGCGCAAGTGCGATAATCGTCAGTAGCACGGTCGGCAGGACGACGCAAGCCGGAAGTGCTCTCATTACCGGCGGAGAACAGAATCACGGTGCCGGCGGCTTCGCAAGCATCAAGATAAGTCCAGAAGGTCTCATCACAAGGCGGATAACCGTGTGCGGTTACCAGGCCCCAAGAATTGGAGCACACCGCGGGAACATCCCAGTTAGTGCTGGGGTTGCCGTCCGGATCGACCATCCACTGGAACGACAGAATCGCATCGGCAACCGTTTGAGGAATGCTGGCTCTGTCAATCGGACCTGCCGCCATCCAATGCGCGCCGGGAGCAACTCCAATTTCGTCACCAGGAGCACCACCGCAAACGGTTCCCATAGTATGGGTCCCATGACCACCCGGATCGTAAGGGAAGTTATTTTGGCCACCGTAAGGATCATACCAGGCCCATTCCGGATGACCAGCATAACGTGGATCAGCCACTCCGGCCCAGCGAGAAGCCAATGCCGGATGATTGCCATCAACACCGGTATCTATTGTGGCAACCAAAACACCTTCACCATGAAATCCCATCGCCCACACTTGAGGCGCATTGACCGCCTGCACACCATTCTCCACCACCGTAATAGTCCCGCCGGGCTTCACTTCCCCAACAGGCGTGATGGTCTCGATTTCATAGTTGTAATAAACCTTGAAAACGTCGGAACGCTGGGCAATTTCCTCTATCTTGCTCACAGGAGCATCCACGCGAATACAGTTAGCCAACCAAAACGCT
>PFXJ01000112.1 GCA_002791595.1 candidate division Zixibacteria bacterium CG_4_9_14_3_um_filter_46_8 | reverse complement strand
GCCCTTCAATTGGACATATTTTACGGATCCAACCCTGGATACACCAATCTGGGCGCAATGGTTGGAGCATGATTGTCTGACCATGCTTCCTACTTATGCTCCCGGTTTTGGCAACACAGCCATATATATGGATTGTGGCGATAACGATGAGCTTATGCTCAAGTTGCATAGCGATGCTTTCGATGCGGCCTTGACCGCCGCAGGAATAAGCCACGAATACTATGTTTACTCCGGGTATGAAGGGAACCCTGCCGGTCATTCCGATTATGTGGCCCAGCGTTTAAGGGAAGTTCTTAAATTCCATTCGAGGAATTTCCAATAGCCCTGAACCTTGCCTCAATGTTTGCCAATGCAAAAACCGAGGGTCGCCATCCTTCGGTTTTGGATATCAGGTCTATCATTAGGTATCAATAATAATTGCTATGGGTTCCAAAATGAGTGGCGATCTAATAAGAAAAATTAACAAGCTAAGAAATAATAGAAATGCGGTAATCTTAGCGCATAACTACCAAATCCCCGAAGTCCAGGATATAGCTGATTTTGTAGGTGATTCTCTGGGCCTATCCCGTGCGGCGGCTAAAACCGACGCCGAAGTCATTATCTTTTGCGGGGTGCATTTCATGGCTGAAACAGCCAAAATGCTTAATCCTGCCAAAAGGGTGATAATGCCTGACCGGAACGCAGGATGCCCGATGGCTAATATGATTACGCCCCGCCACTTGAAAGCTCTGAAAGCGGAACATCCTGATGCCTTGGTAGTTTGTTATATCAATTCAACGGCGGAAGTGAAGGCGCTGACGGATTACTGTTGCACTTCGGCTAACGCTCCGAAAGTAATCGAAGCGTTGCCAATTAACCGTGAAATTATCTTTATTCCGGATCGTTATCTGGGTGATTGGGTTACCAAGGTTACCGGTCGCCAACTTATACTATGGGAAGGATATTGCCCGACCCACCGAAGAATACTGCCGGATAATATTAAGGAACGTAGAAGGGAACATCCACAAGCCAAAGTGATTGCCCATCCCGAGTGTGTACCGGAGGTAGTTGAAATCGCTGACTATGTGCAGTCAACATCAGGGATGCTGAAGACTATTGAGAATCTTGACGCGCGAGAATTTATCATCGCGACTGAGATTGGGATGCTTTATCCCCTGAAACAGAGATATCCGGATCGAGTATTTTATCCGGCCAGCGATTTGGCGGATTGCCCCAATATGAAGCTCAACACTCTTGAGAAAATCTTATGGGCATTGGAAGAGCTCCAGCAGGAAATAACTGTGCCTGAGGATATTCGCTTGATGGCGCTCAAATCGATCGAACGCATGATTAGTATCACTTAAAAAGATAATCATTTCCTCCAGTCTGATGAAGGTCCAAATCAAATCAATTCTGACGTCCTCATTCTATGCTGGACTTTTGGGTTCAATCTTGGTCGGACTTTCTGAAGCCATATTCTTATATCTCAATATCGGTGATTACTCCGATTTATATGTTTTCAAATATGCAGCCATCGCCTATGGTTTATTTGGAATTATCTGCGGGTTGGCATTATTTCTCTTTTGGTTCATAATTCTCAGGTTTGTCCCCAAGTTCTCACCAGAGCGCATTCATTGGCATTCCCTGTCATTTATTCTGGGTGGAGGATTATATGGCCTTTTTGCTTATATCTGGGGAACTATCTCGGGTTTTGCGAATCCTATCTCATCAAATAGATACGGGGTCATTTTGCTGGGAACCTTTTTCACGATCATATTCGGGAATATTTTATATCTTTTTGATAAAGCCCAGAAGCAGAGATTCAGCCGCTTGAAATTCAATAGTATTTTGATCATCATATTATTGGCATTTCCCATATTCATTGGGACTGTCTCCAAACCTTCTCGCGACTATGCCATAAAGGGTGAGCCACGGAGGCTAAGCATTAATGGGGGTCCGAATGTCATCTTGATCATCGCTGATGCGCTCCGAGCCGATTATCTTGATTTTTATGGAGGAGAAATTCCCACTCTCGCCTTGAAGTCATTAGCTGATGAGGGTGTTGTATTCGAGCGCACATTTGCCTCTTGTTCCTGGACGCGCCCTTCATTCGGCTCGATCTTAACCAGCCTTTATCCCATCCAGCATGGCGCCCGGGAATTCCTTACCGGCAAATTCCCCGGCCGCAAGGTTTCATTGCAGAAGGCGTTGGGTGATGCCGGTTATTTCACTTGCGGTTTCTTCAATAATGCCAACCTCGCCCCGGATTTTAATTTCCAACAGGATTTTGACGAATATTACTACACATATCCCACTAATGATCGCCTTCCGCCCGGTTCAGCCGCTTACTTGAGGCTGGGCGGGCGGTTTCGTTATTTCACCAAGCAAGTAATGCGGCAGAAATATCATCCGTCGCAGTTTTATCGTCCTGTCGAGGAAATTGTGCCTATGTTCATTGATTGGGAAAACCGGCAAAAGGAAAGTCCGTTTTTTGCTTTGGTCCATCTAATGGAACCACATGACCCCTACTTCGCTCACCCTTATGATGGCCGGGCCTTCGGGCATACTCTAAGTCCCGATGCCGGCAAGGAAGAAATCCTCCAATGGAAAGAATATTATAAGCAAGAGATCATGCATATGGATTCAGTACTGGTAGAACTCTTTGATGAGCTTCGGCAAACCGGACAATATGATTCCACTTTAATAATTTTCACCTCGGATCATGGCGAGGAATTCTATGATCATCAATCAATGAATCATGGCGCCACCCTCTATAATGAAGTTCTGCGTGTGCCTTTAATAATGAAATTCCCAGGCAACCGGATGAGAGCAACAAGAAGCCGGAGGCTGGCATCGCTTGTCGATCTGGCGCCGACAATTGCGAAATCGATTGGCGTCCAGCCTCCTTCAGGATGGAGAGGCAAGGACTTATTTTCGCCGGAAGCCCCGAATGAATTTTGCGGAGCTGACCTCAAAAATTCCGGCAACGAAATATTCTCCATAAACTTGGGAGATCATAAATTGATTCATAACGTCCTCTCATCCAAGAATAGTCCCCGATTCGAGCTCTATGATATGATCGATGATTTTGCTGAAAAGGAAAATTTGGCGGATAGTAAGCGGGAAATGACCGCGGAGCTTTATGGAGTTCTTGAGAATACTATCGAAAGTTCGCATTATCCGACTCCATCAGAAGAAGCTAAAATAGATGATGTCACCAAAGAGAGGTTAAAGGCGCTTGGCTATATCAAATAGGATGGATCAATGATTAATTTCGAGTTCAATCTGCCGACTAAAATTATCTTCGGGGCGGGGGAGATCAAACGTTCCGGAGCCTTAGCCGCACGGCTTGGGAAAAGGGCAATCGTGGTCATCGGTCAGGGTTCGGTCAAGAGACACGGTTATTATGACATCGCGATTAATTCTTTAAGGGAGAGCAATGTCGATTTTCTGACTTTCGAAGGTGTCGAGCCTAATCCGAGATCCACAACTATAGATAGGGCCGGCGTGATTGCCAAGAAGGAAAAAGTGGACTTCTTGATCGGGCTTGGCGGTGGTTCGGTGATGGATGCCACCAAAGCCATCGCTGTCCGAGCCCTGGCCGATTATCCTGTCTGGGATTTCGTCCGCGGCGAAAATGGGGGCCGTCCCCGCCCGATTATCCACGCGTTGCCTACTATGATGATTCCCACGATTGCCGCAACGTCATCCGAGACTGATTCTGGAGGAGTCATTACAAATTGGGAACGCCACGAAAAATGCGCGATCTTCAGTCCACACCTTTCCCCCAAAATCACCATCATTGACCCCGGCCTGACTGTCACGGTTGGCAAGGATACTACCGCCGACGGAGCGGTCGATATAATTTCTCATGTCCTCGAGGGTTATTTATCGGGCGATCCGAATGCTCCGATTCAAGATCGCTTCAGCGAAGGGATAATCCGAACCGTGATGGAATTTGCCCCAAAGGCAATTGACAAACCGGACGATTTGGGCGCACGCTCGAATCTTTCCTGGTGCGCATCGATAGCATTATCAGGAATTGTGAATTCCGGTCGCGGCGGAAACTATCCGATCCATCTTCTCGAACATTCGATCTCGGCCCATTATGACATCTCGCACGGCGCCGGTTTGGCGCTTCTAATTCCGCCTATGATGCGCTTTACTGGCAAGGCGGTGCCGCAGCGATTGGAATCTTTGGGAAGAAACTTGTTTTTCAGAACAAAGATAAATGCGGAAGGAACGATTATTCTTTTTGAGAAGTGGCTTGAGTCGATAGCAAAGAAAATCACTTTTGGGGAAATCGGTATCGACAATGCCAAATTTGAGGCTATGGCTGATGATATAATTCGCATGTATGGCGGCAATGAAGGCTGTATCGTCAATCCGCGCCCGATATACAAGAAAGATATCATCGATATTTTCGAATCAGTCGCATAGGATGAGCAGAGAGAATTGAGCATATTTTATACGGCGGCGGAACTGATGGAAATTTCGGCGAGGACGGCGCCAAAGAGCCGAGGGGAGGATTTTGTCTCGACTATGATAGTGGGGCGCGAGAAGCTGGAGGAACTCGGGGCGGAGATGGAACGCATCGGTCGAACCACGGGCCGGAAGAATTTCGAACGCGATGCTCAATCGGTCCGATCCTCTGGAGCCGTGCTTCTGATTGGCCTGAAAAATGCCCAAGAAGTCGGTCTTAACTGCGGCGCTTGCGGTTTCGAAACTTGCGCCGAAAACGCCGCTCATCGGAAAGAGCGAAACGAGTTCACCGGACCGCTTTGCGCTTTTAGGCTTCTTGATATGGGCATCGCCTTGGGTTCGGCCGCAAAGACAGCATCTATGCTTAATTTCGACAGCAGAATAATGTATCGCATTGCCCCGGCGGCATTGAACCTGGGGTGGGTTGATTGGGACTATGTGATGGGCATTCCCATAGCGGCTACCGGCAAGTCAGTATTTTTTGACCGGCATCCAGCCTAATTCCGTTTTATTATTTTCGAAACAAATGATAATGCCGGGAATAATGCCATCCCCGCTACAAAACCGCCTATGTGAGCGAAATAGGCGACTCCGGCTCCCTGCTCGGTTCCCAGAGTTGGCAATCCCGAAATTAACTGTATCAAAAACCAAAATCCCAAAACGAAGATGGCCGGAATATATACGGTTCTAACAAAAAACCCGAGCCAGATTAAAGTCAGAATCCTAGCCCGGGGGAATTTCAAAATATATGCCCCCAGAATTCCAGCAATTGCCCCGGATGCGCCCACCGTAGGGATCTGTGAATGTGGGGCTGTAATAAGATGAGTCATCGAAGCCAAGATGCCGCAAGAGATATAAAATACAATGAAGACTAAATGCCCTAATCTGTCCTCGATATTATTCCCGAATATCCACAAATAAATCATATTGCCGATAAGATGCAGCCAACTCCCGTGAAGAAACATTGAGGTCAAAAATGTCAATTCCGACGGAAAATGAACTCCGGCAATTGTGGCGTGCGAATCACTGACCAGATAGGGTATCATCCCGTAATTATAAATAAATCTGGAGCTCTCTTGACCCAAAGATAACTGGTAAAGGAACACGGCCGTGTTGACAATTATCAGCGCAACCGTAACAATCGGTAACCGCTCCGTAGGAATGTTATCTCTCAGCGGCAGCATAATAATTGAGATATGTTTATATTATGAAAAAGATACTTTGATGCTCGCTTTTGTTTCCACATTGATCGCTAACACTTAGGTGAAGCGTATGCTTGCCCTTGCTTAATACGGTGGGTGGTATGAACTCAATCAGATTCCGATCCGGGTCATATTCTGCCGGGACCCACTTATCATCCAGAAAAAGCTTTAAGTTTTCCTCGCGCCCTATTCCTGAAAAGTTATCCGTCATTCTATATCTTATAACTAACTGACTTTTGCTTTTGATTTGAGCTCCATTGGCCGGAAATATGAGGGTCACCTTTGGGGAGATATTATCTATCAACAAAGCGAATTTGCCGGTCGCCCCTATTTTGCATGATACCGCGCTGGAGTCATCACTAAGATTATTCCCACAGAATGTATAATTTCCGCCGGAGCTCTTGCCAAGGCAATATTTGTTCGCCGGAAAAGAGCGGTTTTCAAGCAAGACTTTCAACAAAACTGGTTCCTTGAAAAAAGTATATGGAGGTAGGATCTCGAATTCCTTTAAGATGCTACTTGAACCATTCCGGTCGGTATGTATCTCTATAGCCGAGAATGTTTCTGAATAATAAAGTTTGTTGGGGGTTATCTCGGCCGCGACTTCACCATCGAATAAATCGAATTGACTCCGCTTCCCTTCTCTGCCCTTGGTTTCGGAATTGGACTTGACTCTCGGAGGGATCTGGTTTGATTCCGCTATGTTGATTACAAAGCTCAATTCTGCTTTGTTCCCATAAATATCGCTTGCCTTCAGCACAGCATCATGTTTGCCGGGCAATATTTTATTCGCATCCTTCTCGTCCTCGATATTCGTTGAGAAATACCCGTCAGCTACTGCGGCCTTCACCGTGGGCTGTCTATCGCCGGGGACTCGAAATAGTCTGTAATAGTTATGATAGTCGCCATCCGCCTGAGATGGGTTCTTATAGGAATTTATTTTCTCCCACCAGAGCTTATAATCACGCACATAATTGGCCTGCTTGAAACTATCAAAATCAAGCGTGTCAGCGCAATAGGCATAAATTAGCTTTTTATCCACAAAAAGCTCCATTCGATATACCCCCATTTTGCCGTAGTAGCCATCGATTTTATCAAACGCATTAATCTCGATTCCAAATCGGCCAAAAATACTTACTTCAGCAGAAAGACCATATCTGCCGGCGCTTATTTGCTGGCATCTGAACTGGCTGGTTTTCACGACTGAGCCCGGATCAAATCTATCTCCAAAGCGAATTATCGCCAGCGTGGAAAAAATGGGAGGCGCATTATCTGCGATTGAAAGATAACCATTCAGGGGGTTGATAGGACGGTTATCCGGTGTTCGCACCTCGTAATGCAGATGTGGGCCCCCGGGGCCAGATTCGCCTGAATATCCAATCAGATCGCCTCTTTTTATTGGAAATCGTTCCGGCTTAAAATATAGGTCCACCTTGTAGTTACTCAATTCGACCTGTTTGCTATAGACCTCCGACGCCAGAGTCGGATTGAATCGGCTTAAGTGGGCGTAAGTAATTACGTGACCGGATGTTGTCATCAAATAAATTACTCGGCCATAACCCCAGAAGGTGGTGGCGACCCGCCAGAGATAACCATCAGAGGCGGCATATAATTCAGCCCCGGTTTGGCCACCAGTACGGATGTCGATACCGGCGTGAAAATGCCCCGGACGGAAATCCCCAAATAGGGAAGAAGGGTGGATCTCTCCCTTGATGGGTGGGAGATATTGGTCACTAATAGTCCCGGATGAGATGCTCATCCTGGCCAGGATAAGGAACATTATTATCAATCTAATTTTCGTCATTCAAATCAATTTAGCAAAACTCCTTGAGCATATATAATAATATAAAATGTGCTATCAGACGATAAAAATATTATTGCAAAATAATTGGGAATATTTTATATAGAAAATCTGTCTATAATGAATTAGGAGGAAAATAAATTATGTTGAAGAAGATGCGCCAATATACCAAAATTATCCTTTGGGTTGTTACGGTGGCGTTTGTAGGAACCATTATTTTTGCTTGGGGAGCGGGAGGTTTAAGAACAGGCCGTGATCCCAATATTATCGGGGTCGTTGACGGCGTCGAAGTTCCCCGCTTACAATATGATTCGATATACCGCCAGGAATATGACAAAGCGATCAAGGAAACCACCGACGGCGAGTTAACCGAAGAACGAATAAAGCAAATTCACAGCAAAGTCTGGAATCAGATTCAGAATGAGATCCTTCTCGGTAAGGAAGTGGAAGGGCTTGAAATTGGCGTATCGGATCGGGAATTAGTCGAGTTTATGAAAAGGATGCCCCTACCCGAAGTGCAATCTCAGGAAGCTTTTCAAACCAATGGCAAATTCGATTATAGCAAATACCTCGCTATGATGGAAAATCCGGAGGCTAATTGGGTGCCGATCGAAAATTTTGTTCGCAATCGAATGACTATGATGAAGCTACAGGAATTAGCAGTGGCTTCGGTATATATAACTGAAGATGACGTAAGAGATGAATTCGAGGATAAGAATCTCAAAGCATCAGCGGAATATGTGTTCTTTAGACCTCCCTCTACTCCGCAGGGCACCACGGCGACCGACGATGAACTAAAAAAGTATTTCGACGAACATAAAAGTGAATTCTCTTTTGCTCAACAAGAATCCCGTGCCGTTTTGAGTTTGGCCACATTCTTGCCCTATGTGGTTCCCTCCGTTGCAGATTCGATTGTCAATCAACTTAAATCAATTCGCCAGCGAATTTTGGATGGTGAGGATTTCGGGATGCTGGCCAGCCAATATACTCAGGATAATCCTGGCTCTAACGGGGATCTTCCCTGGACCAAACAGGGCGGCTATGTTCCCGAATTCGAGGAAAGGGTCCTTGCTGAGAAACTAAATGGAATAACGGAGCCATTCCGGTCACGGTTTGGGTATCATATTGCCCGTTTTGAAGGGACTCGTCAATCTCAAGATGGGACGGGCAAGCCGATCACTGAAATGAAGTGCAGTCATATTTTGATGGAGATCGAGCCGGCTGAAGAAGGTAAGGCCGGTTATGAGATGGAAATCAAGGATTTGAAAGGCGTCAGTGGCGTTGATGAATTTGAGAAAAAGGCCAGGAAGCTGGGAGCAAGAATAACCGTCACCGAACCCTTAACCAAGGCCGGCAGAATCCAGGAACTTCCCATGGACTCCCAGAAACTAATCCAATGGGCACTGGGCAGTGAAGCGGGAGCAGTAAGCGATATGTTTGCCACCAGGAATGGCTATGTCATCGCCTGTATAAAGGAGAAAATTGAAGCGAAAATGCCGGAGTTTGCGGAAGTTAAGGATGTCGTCGCTACCAAATATGCGACCGAGTTGGCACTAGACCAGCTTGAACAGACCGCGAAATCCTTTGCGGCTCAAGCGGCTCTTGATCCCAGCAATTTTAAAGCCGCCGCCGCCAAATATAATCTCGAGGTTTTAGAGCAATTGGATTTTGTCAGGAGCAAATTCCTTGGCGGGAACCTCCCGGGTCAGCCGAAATTCAAGGCAGGAGTATTCAACCTGGCTAAGGAGAACCCAATTTCGAAACCAATAAGGGTAGAAAGCGGGATTTATGTGATTCATCTCCTTGATATTACGCCTTTCATTCCAGAGATGTATTCCGCCCAGCATGACTCGATTCAAAACGCGCTTTTGAGTGACAAACAAAGCAAGATATTTCAGGATTGGTACCGCAAATTAGTCGAGGAATCCAAAATCGAGGATTTCAGAACACCCGAGGAAATGGGTTAGGCTAATCGGATCTTTTTTTGAGCCGCGGTGGACAGGCGCCGCGGTTTTTTATTTTATTATGTTATGTAAATTTGTCCTCAATGCGACAAAGACACAGGCCTGGCTCCCTTAGCCTTACACCGCCCAAATGATGGATTGCGCTAAAACTCAGTCTCCTTTATGCTTTCTAATATCCGGGAATAACTCTCAAAACGCACCTCGGAGATTTTGTTTTGGGTTACCGCATTCCTTACGGCGCAGCCGGGTTCGCTGATATGAAGGCAATCCCGAAACTTGCATTCAGCGATGAAACTCCGAAATTCCTCATAGAACCATCCCAATTCGGATTTATTGACATCCCAGAGTCCCAGCTCCCTTAACCCGGGGGTATCGACCACGAAGCCATCATGTTCAATCGGATGCATCGTCACTCGCGTTGTCGTATGACGTCCTTTGCTGGTGGCCTGGGATACTTGCTTGGCAGCTATCTCCAGACCTGGATGGATTCTATTCAGAAGCGAAGATTTTCCTACTCCAGACTGCCCTATGAAGACCGAAATATTATGCACCAAAAGATTTTTCAGGGCAATGACCCCTTCCCCCGTAACCGCGCTGGTGGGTATGAATGTATATCCGATACCTTCATAAAGTTCTTTCCAGAACCTGAGCTTAAATTCCATATTCAGATCGCACTTATTTAAGACAATAATGGGTTTAAGCCCTCCCTTTAGAGCCGATACCAGCGTTCTATCTACCAACCGGGGTTTGAATGGCGGTTCATTTACACTGGTTACGATAACGCATATTTGGAGATTTGCTATTATCACCTGCTCCTTACGCCCATTAGAATCCACCTCCTGACGCGATATTTTGCTTCGCCTATGATGGATTTTATCTATCCAGCATCCATCGTCGGCGACGATCAAATCCACATCATCTCCAACTACCGGGTATATGCCAGCGTCATCTGCAATTCGAAATTTGCCTCGCAGGAAACACTCCAGCACCTCTTTGTTTGAAATAACCTTGAAAGACGAACCCATCGCCTCTACGATGGTCCCTGACCTTTTTTCAATTCCCTGCATTTTCTTCCAAGATTGGATCCATCACTGATGGGTCCTTAAAGATTCCGTATCGATTTGTTGACTCTCATAGGTCATTGCTTTATTTTGAATATATCGATGGATTTATCCTTTTGTCAAGAAACAGTTAATTCGAGTCGTTGATTTAATATTATATTATCGGGAGAGACTTTGGATAAGAAAGAGCGACTTAAGACGGTCATAAGAGAGAAAGCCCTACGATTCGGTGAATTTGTGCTCGCCTCAGGAAAAAAATCCAATTATTACCTGAATGGCAAAATGGTCACTCTGGATTCGGAAGGGTTATATTTAACTGCGGAATTGATATTTCAGATCGTCCGTGAACTCAGAGTTCAGGCTATAGGCGGTCCCACTATCGGCGCTGACCCAATAGTTGGGGCAGTTTTGGCCATCGCGGCAATGAATGGCTATAAGCTGGATGGTTTCCTGGTTCGAAAAGAGGCCAAAGACCATGGCACCAAATCTCTGATTGAAGGCCCTCTCAAGGAAGGCTCAAAGGTTTTGATGGTTGAAGATGTAGTCACAACCGCAGGCACTTGTCTTAAGGCCGCAGAGGCGCTTAAAGCCCATCGATGTGAAATAATGGCGATGGTCTGCCTGATAGACCGTCAGGAAGGCGCCGGCGAGAATCTCGCCAAAGCAGGCTATCTGTTTAGCCCATTATTCCTGCGTGAGGATTTTGGCCTTTGAGCTCCCGATTCCGCGCTCGCATATTTTCCTGATACTTCAGCACAGATGAATAAATAATCCCCTGCTTGAGAAATCTGCCACCATTCTCCTTTGCAGTCTAAAATAAAATCATCTTTTTGGGAGTGTTTTGGAGGAACTTTCCTTCATTTAGAATCATTAGATATTAATTGGCATTGCTTGTCGCCAGTATAAGCGATCTTATTGCAAGGATTGAAAGGTTGTAGTATGAGGAAGAGAGTTTTAAGAGCAAGATTTCTGCAGGCATCGATTTTGGCGTTAATGGCATTAGTCATAACGGACGAAGGAGTATTTTCTATGGAATTGAAAGAACGCACTGGTCTTATTTTGATGAAGGGGAAGCCACTTACTTTATTGGGAGAGGAGCTGAAAGTTGGCGGTGAAGCGCCGGAATTCGAGGTTATCGATACTACAATGGCGCTGGTGAAATTGTCATCATTTAAGGGTAAAATATTGATTATCGCTTCAGTTCCTTCATTAGACACGCAGGTCTGCGATACCGAAACCCGCAGGTTTAATAAGGAAGCCGCAGGCCTTGGCTCGGATGTAGAAATACTGACTATCAGTATGGACCTGCCATTTGCCCAAAAGCGCTGGTGTGGCGCCTCAGGGGTTGACAAGGTGCATGTCCTATCAGATCATCGTAAGGCATCATTCGGCGCTTCCTATGGTGTTCTTATTAAGGAACTTCGTCTCTTGGCCAGAGCCGTATTTGTAGTGGACAAGGAAGGTATCATCAGATATATTCAGATTGTTAAGGAGACTGCCAGTGAACCGAATTATGATGAGGTCTTCAAGGTGGTAAGGAAATTAGTTGGTTGAGTGGCATCATCATTTTGATAAGTTGATAGGGATTTTCACCAATTTTTGCGCCAAAAAGATTGGCGCTGATATGATAATTCGTCAATTAAATTGAAAATGAAAGGGTTAGAACCATGAATAGGAAAATTGAGGAAGCTTTTAACGATCAGCTCAATGCCGAACTGCATTCCGCCTATCTTTATCTTTCAATGGCGGGGCATTTCGATTCGGCAAATCTCAAAGGCTTCGGGAATTGGATGAAAGTGCAGATTCAGGAGGAGATGCTTCACGTGATGAAATTCTATGATTTCATCATCAATCGCGGCGGGAATGTCAGCCTAAAGCCGATCGGGGCAGTGGAAACCAAGTGGGATACCCCACTGTCTGCTTTTGAGGCCACCTATAAACATGAATGCTACATCAGCGGCAGAATTAATAATTTGATGAAGCTCGCCAGGGAAGAAAATGAAAATGCCGCCATAATTTTCCTTGAATGGTTTGTTACTGAGCAGGTCGAAGAAGAAGCCACCGCAGATGAAAAGGTGCGTGAACTTAGGATGATCGGGGATTCCGGTCCAGGGTTATTCATTTTGGATCGCGAGTTGGCACAGCGAGTATTTACTCCACCGGCGGCAGGAGCAGGGGCCTAACGGTTTCGGAGAGCATGTCACAAAGCATTCTTCTACTGCACAAGATCTATCATCGTAACGTGCCTTTCTACAGATATGCAGATGATTGAGACTGATATCCATTTTCATTATACGTGAATAATTGACATCAGCGGCTATTATAGTTAGATTAAAAGCTGGTTATTGTTCTTTTGATTGATAAGGAGAAATTATGGTGCCTGTCCAGAGGGTTGTTTTGGATGGTTTAAGCAAGGGGATTCAGCAGGAACTTGCGGCTTATGTCTTTTATAAGAGAGGGATCAAGATTACCAAGAGTGAACGTGTCCGTGAATTATTGATCAAGTTAGCAGGGGAAGAGAAGGATCACTATCGAATCCTTGAAGGCCAATATGACAACCTGGTGCGTTCTGAGATGTGGAATACCTATACCGATGTGCTTCGAAAACCTGGATTGCCCGATATCGATGAAAAAATCACCGATTTCCAAAGCGTCTTAATAGATGAGGTCTCGGAACCCGCTACTCCAATGCGGATATTGGAAATCGGCTTAACCTTGGAGATTGCCGCCCGCGACTTATATGTGGAACTTGCTGAGAATATCGATGACCTTAAGGGAAAGGAAACCTATATTTACCTTTCCAAATTCGAGCAGGGGCATATCAATAAGATCAAGCGGATGATGGATGAACTTGAATAGCCGCAGAAAGCTCTGCTGGCGTGCAAAATGCTCTAATTATAATTCTTGAAATCATTCATTTGTTCTTGATTAGCGTCGGGATTGAGGTATAAGTATGAGGATAGAAAGAGACTCGATGGGGGCAGTTGAGATTCCGGATGATGCTTTATATGGCGCTCAGACAGCCAGAGCGGTTGAGAACTTTAGAGTCTCCGGACGGGCCAGTTATCCGGAATTTATACATGCGACTATCTCCATAAAGAAAGCGGCGGCGCAGGTCAATGCGAAATTGGGATTGCTTTCATCGCAGAAAGCTGCCGCCATTGTGGCCGCCGCAGACAGAATCCTTTCAGGCGAATACACGGAGCATTTCGTAGTTGATGTTTTTCAGGCCGGAGCTGGAACTTCTCATAATATGAATTGCAATGAGGTCATTGCTAATCTTGCCAATGAGAGCCTTGGGGGCCGATGCGGCTCTTATAATCCCATTCATCCGAATGATGATGTCAATATGGCGCAATCCACCAATGATGTTATCCCGACGGCCATGCGTATTGCGGCATTGAATTTATTGAAATCTCTATATACGATTATCGGAGAATTCAAAGAGTTGTTATGGCAGAAGGCGGTGGAATTCGATGATGTCATCAAATCTGGAAGAACTCATTTACAGGATGCAGTTCCGATCCGTCTTGGCCAAGAATTCTCAGGCTATGCCGTATGCATCCAAAAACACATCGAACACCTTAAGAGCAGTGCGGTGGAATTGAGATACCTGGGTATCGGAGGCTCGGCGGCAGGTACCGGACTCAACGTGCACCCCGACTATCGTCGCATGATGGCGGATACCCTATCAGAATTGGTCGATGAGGACCTGAAGATGGCTGACAATTATTTCGAGGCGATGCAATCTATGCGTCCATTTGTCATCCTTTCCGGATCTCTACGCAATCTGTCTGTCGATTTGGGCCGAATCGCCAATGATTTTCGCTTGCTCTCGTCTGGTCCTAAAACAGGCCTTTCGGAAATCAACCTTCCCCCGGTTCAGCCCGGGTCTTCAATCATGCCCGGCAAAGTGAATCCTGTGTTGGCGGAGATGTTGAATATGGTTTGCTATCGGGTCATTGGAAATGATCTGACCATTTCCAGCGCCGCCGCTGCCGGCCAATTGGAACTCAATGTAATGATGCCAATAATTGCCGATTCTCTGATAGAATCTTTGCGAATATTGACTGGCGGCATCCGTTCATTTAGCAATCGTTGCCTGAAAGGGATAACTGCCAATAAGGATCGCTGTAGTGAATATGCCGAAAAATCCTTCGCGATGGTGACCGCTTTAAATACGGTAATTGGGTATCTCAAAGCTGCGGAGGTCGCCAAAGAATCCGCCGATACCGGCAAGCCAATCAAGGAAATTGTGTTGGAAAGGGGCTATCTTAAGCCTGAGGAATTGGATATCTATCTGGCGCCTGAGAAGCTCACTGAACCCGGAATTCCCGGAAGAAAGGATACTGGGTCGGAATAAGTGATAATCTGTCAGCGAATCACAACTAATTTGCCATCGGAAGACCCGCCGGGGAAATCGACTACATAGAGGTACACCCCCGGCGCCAGCTGATCGCCCTCCCGATTCCGTAAATCCCAACTGAAATCCCCCTCTGGCAATTTCTCAAATTCATTGACTGTTTTGCCTGAAACGGTCGCAATTTTGATGCGGCTGTTATCTGGCAGGTTTCTGAAAGTTACAATCCTATGGCCTTCGCTGCGGCGGAAAGGATTGGGAAATACATGGATGCCGACGGACACGAAAAAAGAATCCACAGCAGAGGAATATCCTAAATTCGCATGCGCTTTCCAATAATACATCCTGCCCGGGGGGAGGTCGGCGTTTATCACCCATTTGGTAATGCTATCACCGGCGGCAATCTCGTCAACATGTGCGGCTAAATTTGAAAACGAATTGTCTCTTGAAACTTCGAAACTATAGGCGGGAACCCCCGGCAGGTTGAGGATTTCGAGTTGGGGATGGACGCTATTTATTGGCCGACCTCCATAAGGATTGCTAATCTGCAAGATGTTATTTACAATTGCGGAATAACCGTTCGGACGCGAATGTGAATTTGTTTCATCAATTGTGAACATACCGATAGGGGAATAGGAGCTAAAACTGGAGCCATCGTGCACCCGGCATCTCCAGTAATATTCAATTCCATAATCCAACTCCATACTAACCTGCCACTGGGCGAAATCAGCATTTCCCTTAATATTATTCCCGTGGGCGATAATCTGGCCTCCTTGGGCGAGCTCAAAAAAGTAAAGCAGAGAGTCCGGTATCCGGTTATTGCAGCTTGTAACAGTCAGAAAGGGTTGCTTTTCATAAATGTGCTGGCCATACGATGGGGATAGTATGTCTGGGGGCTCCGCTGGGATATAGGGTTGATCAATATGGAAGTATCCTGCCGATGAATAGCTCCCATAATCGGTGCCGTCAAATGCTCTACACCGCCAATAATAGTCCATTCCCTCAGTCAGATTCGTCGTAACTTGACACGAAGTTGAATCGATTCCGGGGATGATATTGTTGCCCGAGAAAATTATCTGATTTAATGAACTATCCAGGGACAATTCGAAAAAATAAACGAGCGGGTCGCCATCTATGTCAGAAGCATTATTTACAATTAGAACAGGATTTATCTCACCGATTGTCTCTCCATATTGAGGCGAATTGATACTCGGCGCTGATGGTGGATGATTGGTCCCCCCGGAAGCGGGTATATAAATTTTGCCATCGCAATTTCGTAAAACGGCGGCCGTCACGATGCTCCCGAGAGAACCATCGGGATTGAGTTCCCGATATTCACCGCCCAGATTGCATGGCACTGCCGTATTTGCTCCGTAGTTGCCGCCCTGCGCGCCGCGCCATAGTACAATTCCAT
>PFXJ01000111.1:10997-16463 GCA_002791595.1 candidate division Zixibacteria bacterium CG_4_9_14_3_um_filter_46_8 | reverse complement strand
AATGTTGGATGGTGTTCGTGGTATCGTTACCCATAAGGATATTCCCGGGGCGAAGGCTTTCGGCTCGGTCGTTCCCAATCAAGCGGTATTTGTCGTTGATAAAACTCGATACTGTGGCGACGCTATAGCCGCGGTTGCCGCCGATACGCCCGAAATCGCTGAATTTGCTAAGACGCTAATCAAAGTCAGGTATAACCTCTTGCCTGTTCTTAGCGATCCTCGTGACGGTCTTTTCGAGGGGGCGCCACCAATACATCCATCAGGTAATCTTTGCAAGCATCACCAAGTTCGCAAGGGTGATATTGGGCGAGGATTTGGTGAAGCTGATGTAATTATCGAAAGGGAATATACAACCCAGAGGGTCGAGCATTCTTATCTGGAGCCGGAGGCGGCATTAGCGGAATTGTCTGAAGATGGCGGTGTGCGGATTAGCGGTTCCATTCAAAATCTGTTTTCCGCGCGACGAGCGGCGGCGGCGGTCCTGAATTTGCCACTGAATAAGGTTCGGTTGATTCAATCCCCCTTGGGAGGATCTTTCGGAGGCAAGGATGAAGCTGTCTCCGCGTTATTCTGTCGGGCCGCAATATTGGCTATAAAGACCGGCAAACCGGTGAAAATGGTCAATTCACGGGAAGTCTCATTTCGGGAATCATACAAACGTCATCCATATTTTATGAAATACAAAGTTGGGGCCAAATTGGATGGGACATTGACGGCGATGGAAATTGACATTATCGCCGACGCCGGCGCCTATTGCTGTATGAGCCCGTTCGTTACCTGGCGGAGCGTGGTTCAAGCGACTGGCCCATACCGGGTGCCGAACGTGAAGACTGACGTCCGCGCGATTTACACGAACAACGTTTACACCGGCGCGATGCGTGGTTTCGGTTCCCCGCAGGTCAATTTCGCCGTCGAATCATTGATGGATGAACTTGCGGAAGAGTTAGAGATGAACCCCGTTGATCTCCGTTTGAAGAACTGCTTTGTCGATGGCGACGAAACCGCCACCGGACAAAAATTGAACCTAAAGGTCAGTGTCAAGGATGCTATTAAAAGTGTGGCCTCAAGGAGCGAATATAATAGGAAATGGCATTTGAATCGTTCCGAGAACGAGGGGCATCTAATGAGGGGGATTGGGATTTCCTGTTCCTATCGTGGTGTGTCCCTCGGCGCAGAAGGGACAGATGCGGCGAGTGTTCTGGTAGCTGTGCAGTCTGATGGGTCGGTGATTGTAGCCACCGGTTTGGTCGATATGGGGCAGGGTGCGGCGACGGCCATAAGCATTATTGTCGCCGAGTGCCTGGACATTGATTGTAACCGAATTCAGTTCCTTAACGCGGACACCTCGCGAGTCCCGGATTCTGGGCCGACAGTTGCTTCGCGGACGACCTTGATGGCCGGGAATGCAGCCAAAGATGCTTGCGAGAAGTTGCGATTGAAGATGAATCAAGCCGCAATGGAAGGGCTTTCTTTCGACCAGAAGGCGGCAATGTGTTTCCAACGGGGGATTTCGCTTTATGAAGTGGGCCATTTTCAATCTTCAAAAACCACCTGGGATCAGGAGTTTGGACAGGGCGATGCCTACTTTACCTTTGTGTTCGGCGCCAATGTGGCGGAGGTGGAAGTTGACACTCATACAGGTAAAATCTCCGTTAAGAAATTTTACTGTGCTCATGATGTCGGCAGGGTTATTTCCCAAGCCGGCGCCGAAGGCCAAGTCACCGGAGGGGTAACTATGGGAATGGGATATGCCTTGCTCGAAGACTTCTCCCAAACCGACGGGGTTCCGGATTATCACAATTTCGATGAATACTTGTTGGTGACCGCCGCCGACATCCCGGAATTCAGCATCTGTCTTCTTCAAAACCCTGATCCCATCGGACCGTTCGGAGCGAAATCGCTGGGAGAACCGGCGACGGAGATAGCGGCCCCGGCGATTGCCAATGCAGTCTATAATGCCACAGGGAGGAGGGTGCGGGAATTGCCTTTGACTCTTGAGAGAGTGCTGATTGGGAAGCACCTATCTCGATCCGCGAAACGCGGCTCTGAAGTCAGGAATGCCTTATGATTCCTCAAATTGAGTATTATTTGGAAGCTGATTTGGATCAGGCGCTAAAGCGGCTGGCTTCCAGTAGAAAGGTATTTCCCTTGGCTGGCGGAACCGATCTAATAATCAATTTGCGGAAATACCCAAATCCCTTCGATAATATCGCGGTGCTCGATATCAAAGGATTAGGGTTTAATAATATCTACGAGCACGAAGATTATATAGCCATTGGCGCGGCCACGACTCATACCCAAATTGAACAAAGCGATTTGATCCGAGCCAAGCTCCCCGTTCTGGCAAAGGCGGCATCGGTGATTGGGTCAAGGCAAATCCGGAATCGTGGCACTATTGGGGGCAATATTGTGAATGCCTCACCCTGTGCGGACACCGTGCCGGCGTTGCTACTTTACAATGCCCAGTTGGTTATTAAATCTGCTTCGGAAGGTCGGGTAATTTCAATATCTGATTTTATTATTGAGCCCTACAAAACTGTCCTGCGAGAAAACGAATTAATCGCTGAGATTCGTGTTTATCCGGCCAGCGAAAATGCGGGATGGAGTTATTTTAAGCTCGGGCGACGTGGGGCTGTAAATATCAGTCGGATGACACTGGCCTGCGCCCTCACAATTGGGGGAGATGGTAAAATCTGCGAGGTCAGAATTTCAGCCGGTTCTGTTTTTCCAATTACTTCTCGAATTCCGAGATTGGAGAAGGAACTTATGGGCCAGCACTGCTCTGGCAAATTGTTCGGGGACGCTGGTGATTTCGTTGCCAAGCAAATGATGGAAGTAAGCGGCAACCGCTGGTCAACTCCGTATAAGGAGCCAGTGGTGCGAAATCTGGTTGGAGAGGTCCTTTCGGAAGCACACTCTCGGTGCAAAATATGATTGGTCTGGTTGATGTAAGAGTAAATGGAGTGCGGATCCGAAGGCATGTCCCGGGGCATTTTACCCTTCTGAGGTTTTTGCGCGAATCGGAAGGCTTGACCGGAACCAAGTGCGGGTGTGAAATCGGCGAATGTGGAGCATGCACGGTGATAATGGACGGCGTTGCGGTCAACTCTTGCCTGGTGCTAACAGCCGAGATCGACGGATCCGAAATATGGACTGTTGAGGGACTATCTCACGGTTTCGATTTACATCCTATTCAGGAAGCATTCCTTGAATATGATGCGGTTCACTGTGGATTTTGCACACCCGGATTAGTCATGGCTGCCGTCGCTTTGCTCAATGAGACTCCGGACCCATCGGAGGATGAGATTAAAAACTTTATCGCCGGGAACCTATGTCGCTGTACCGGCTACTTGCCAATTATAAAAGCGATAGCCGAGGCCGCTTATCGATTGAGGGACGTGCCTCGCCCATTGCTCGCATAAGGAGGGAATGCAATGCAAGGATTCTTCAAATTCTCTGAGCATGGAACTACCTACTCCAAGGAAATCATCGGAGGGCTAACCACCTTCGTTACGACCGCTTATATCATCATCGTAAATCCGGCGATTCTTGAAGCCGCGGGAATACCCAAGGGACCATCGATGGTGGCGACCATTCTGATTGCGGCCGTCGGCACTCTCTTAATGGGAATATACGCCAAGCGGCCATTCGCCATCGCCCCCTACATGGGCGAAAACGCCTTTGTTGCCTATACCGTTTGCGGAGTGCTTCACTATTCCTGGCAAACGGCTCTGGGAGCGATTTTCATCGGTGGGGTTCTCTTTACCGTCTTGACAATAACGGGGCTCCGACGATTCCTGGCGGAGTCGATCCCTATGGGACTGAAATGCTCTTTTTCCGTCGGGATCGGGCTGTTCTTAACGTTCATCGGATTGAATGAATGCGGGATCGTCAAGCTCGGAGTCCCGGGCGCGCCGGTGGCCTTTGGAAACATCGATTCGGCAAAGGTGCTCATCGCCATCTTTGGGATTATATTGATTGCCATACTCCTAATAAGGAAAGTTCCCGGGGGGATGTTTCTGGGGATTATCGTCACCGCACTATTGGCTTTTATTTTCCGCTCAGCCCCGCTCCCCAATTCCCTGATCTCCATGCCTCCGAGTATGGGACCGATATTCCTCAAATTGGACATTGGCGGGGCATTGACCTGGGGATTTTTCTCGGTGGTGTTGACGGTGTTCGTGATGGACTTCGTTGATACCATGGGAACTCTCATTGGCGTTTCATCTTTGGTTGGCTGGTTGGATAAGGACGGTAATCTTCCCGAAATCGAAAAGCCCATGCTGGTCGATGCAGTGTCAACGATCATCGGCGCGCTTTTTGGAACCACGACGGCCGGTACGTATATCGAGTCGGCGGCCGGAATCGAAGCGGGAGCAAGAACTGGGTTTGCATCCGTGGTAACCGGATTGTTATTTTTGCTGGCCTTATTCTTTGCGCCATTTCTTACTGCCATCCCTCCTGAGGCTTATGGCCCGGCCCTGGTAATCGTCGGATTCATCATGCTCAGGCCGGTTGCGGAAATCAAGCTCAGCGACTACACCGAGCTGTTTCCCGCCGCGGTAACTATTGCGTTCATGTCGTTCACTTTTAACATCGGCATTGGTTTCACTGCGGGATTTATTTTATATCCGCTTTTCAAGCTCATTACCGGCAGAGCGAGAGAGACCAAACCGGGCATGTATGTTCTGGCGATATTGTCGCTGTTGTTTTATATATTCTATCCATATTCAAAGTAGCTTGGGTCCCGATTCCCGATCCTGAATCGGAACGAGAAATCCGACATGACAAACCGCCCAACCGCATGTGGAGTCATTGAAGCGAAACATAGACAAAAGTAATCTATATACCGAAGCCGCCCGCTGTCTTTCCTGCTACGATCCCCCCTGTCAGAAGGCTTGCCCGGCATCCGTTCCGGTTCCGGCGTTTATCCGCGCGTTGCTGAGCGGCAACACGGATTACGCCGATGAAATCGTCCGAGAGGCCAATCCGATGATTTCCACCTGCGGGGAAGTTTGTCCGGCGGAAGATTATTGTATGAAAGTTTGCACCCGCAATCAACTCGATAGGCCAGTGGAAATACGCTTGCTTCACAAATTCGCAACCGACTACGGCGAGTTCCGAGGTCATAAGGCTGTTTCCGATTCCGGATTTAATCCGGAACTGGCGGGGAAAAAGATCGCGATTGTGGGAGCCGGTCCGGCAGGGCTATCTTGTGCTGTGAGTTTGAAATCAGCCGGCGCTTCAGTCACTGTTTATGAAAAATCAGGCAACTTGGGAGGCGTGCCGCATAACGAAATCCCGGAATCGCGTCTGCCGCGTGAAAATCTTGGCGATGACCTCCAAGCGATCAGCTCACTTGACATAAGATTGGAAATGGACATCGAGATCGGCAACCCAGAGCAATTGCTGGGTAGTTTTGACGCTGTTTTTCTATCGTCCGGATTACCCACAGAAAAACGACTA
>PFXJ01000111.1:10178-10914 GCA_002791595.1 candidate division Zixibacteria bacterium CG_4_9_14_3_um_filter_46_8 | reverse complement strand
GGTCGGAGAAAGAGTCGTCGTGGTTGGGGGCGGAAACGTTTCTCTGGATGCGGCCTGCGCCGCTTACCGCCTGGGAGCGAAAGAGGTTCATCTTCTCTACCGCCGGGGGGTGAAGGAAATGAAGGTCTGGGAATCGGAACTGCGGGAAGCGACGGAATTAGGCGTGATGATTCATTACCTTACTTTTCCGAAGGAGTTCATGATCAAGGATTCCCGTCTTCGGGCGGTGTTGTGCGGGCGAAATCAGCTCTCCGATGAAATCGATGCCTCCGGCAGAAGGAAACCGATTCCGTTGGATGGTTTCGATTTCACCCTCCCCGGCGACAGTGCCGTTGTCGCCATAGGACTCAATCCTGATGGTAAGATGGCCAAGTATATTTCTGACCGGGTCGAAGGATACCGAAGCAAAGTGAGGGCGATATTCCTTGGCGGGGATATCGCCACCGGTGAGGGCACGATTGTGGAAGCCGTTCGGCAGGGTAAAGAAGCGGCTCAGGCGATAAACGCTTTTCTGAAGGATGGCCAGTGGTGATTTACACGTCGGAATTGTTGAAATCTAAATTCCTCGGAATTGAATTGGAAAATCCATTCATACTCTCCGCCGCCCCCTCCACTGATGAATTGTCGATTGCGCGCCGGGGACTCGAATCGGGTTGGGCGGGCGTCATTCTGAAAACGACGTCGCGTGAGAGAATGGGAGTCCGGCTGACGTATCCGATGATGAGCGCTTTTTATA
>PFXJ01000111.1:698-10148 GCA_002791595.1 candidate division Zixibacteria bacterium CG_4_9_14_3_um_filter_46_8 | reverse complement strand
TAGATTTGATCAGCGTCTACCACGTAAACGAGATTTGCCGCCGGATTGAAATCCTCAAATCTGAATTCCCCAACAAGATGATTGCCGCTTCCATGATGTCTGATTCACGGGAGGGATGGCAGTCAACCGCCAAGGCGCTGGTCGATGCCGGCGTTGACCTCATCGAATGTTCTTTCTCTTGTCCCCAAGGTTCAGCCGGAGAAGAGCCGGGGAAAATGCTGGCACAAAATGCGAATGCTACCAGACAGGCGGCCAGTTGGGTGAAAGAAGCGGCTGGCTCCACTCCGGTGTTGATCAAAATTACTCCAATGGTCACCGACGTGGTTGCTATTGCCAGGGCCGTGAAGGAATCGGGAGCTGACGGAGTTACCGCCTCGAATTCGATTCCCGCTTTGATGGGGGTGGATATCGAAACGCTCACGCCGATTCCTGCGGTAAACGGCTTCTCAACTTATTCGGGCCTAACCGGACAGGCCATCAAACCGGTCACTCTGCGCACAGTGGCGGAAATCGCTGGAGGACTTCCAGGTTTTCCCATTTCCGGCAATGGGGGTATTATGAACTGGAAGGGTTCGGTGGAACTACTGGCGGTCGGCGCATCGAACGTGCAAATATGCACCGCGGTGATGCTCAACGGATTTGGCATCATAGAAGACTTATGCCATGGATTGCAGAATTATCTTGTAAGGAAAAATATCGCCAACGTCTCCAGACTGGTCGGTGCGGCGCTGGGCAAAATCACCGACCATTCCAATCTACCCCTGCGAAATCCCAAGAGCATTATCAATCTGGACACCTGCATCAACTGCGGAAAGTGCTATATATCCTGCCGCGATGGCGGCCACGAAGCAATCGGCTGGATTGCTGACAGCCGCTTGCCCAAGGTTGACCGCGAAAAGTGTGTCGGATGCGGATTGTGTGCTTTAGTCTGCCCAATTCCTGATTGCATAAAAATCGCTGAAGTTTAAGAATATATTGCATATCCTCATATTTCGCCTTAAAATCATCATCAACTAAGGAGCTAATTATGAGTGATAATCCATTTGCCAGAAGGAATAAGAGAGAGATAGCTGAACTGGTGAGTGTTGCTTCGGGGAAAACCCCCGCCGATTTATGTTTGGATAATTGTAAAATTGTTAATGTTTTCTCGGGCGAAATAATAGGGGGTTCGGTGGCGATATTTATGGATCGCATCGCTGGAGTCGGGCCCAAATATAAAGCCGCTAAACGGATTAATCTTAAAGATGCCTATATTGCCCCCGGATTTATGGATGCGCATTTTCATCTGGAATCATCAATGGTGACGGTTCCAGAGTTCACTCGCGCCGTGCTTCCCTTAGGAACGACTTCGGCTGTGGCTGACCCTCACGAAATTGCCAATGTTTTCGGCTATAACGGTATTCGCTATATGTTGGAATCATCCAAATACAACCCGATGAATGTATTTTTTACAATGCCGTCCTGTGTCCCCGCCACATCGATGGAAACCTCCGGCTCCGAAATGGAGGCTTTCGATTTATATCCATTTTTGAGGGAGAAATGGGTTGTAGGATTGGGCGAGGTTATGAATTTTCCCGGGGTGCTGGAAGGCCTTCCGGATATGCTTGATAAAATCGCCATATATTCCGAGAAGCGATTGGAGGGCCACGCTCCGGGCGTTACGGGGAAAGACCTGGCTGGATATATTTCTACCGGTATCAGCTCCGACCACGAGGCGACAACATTGAAAGAGGCGCAAGAAAAACTTCGTCTGGGAATGTATGTAATGGTGCGTGAAGGCTCTGCGGCGAAAAACTTAGCCGACCTTCTGCCCCTTATCACACCGCTGAATAAATCCAGATTTATGCTGGTTACCGATGATCACAATCCGGTGGATATTGCCAGGCATGGTCATATGGATGGGGTGGTGCGCAGGGCGATAAAATTGGGGCTCGATCCGGTAACGGCCATTCAGTTGGTTACGCTCAATCCCGCAGAATATTTCGGCCTGCGCGACCTGGGCGCCATCGGACCAGGCAAATTGGCGGATTTGGTTATTTTCGATAATTTCAAAAGTCTGAAGATTCACGCCGTCTATAAAAACGGCCAATTGGTGGCTAAGGGCGGGAAGCCGATTTACGAAGATTCGCCCCGTCCTCGACCAACGCTTCGCAGTTCAGTGAATATCAAATGGTTGGAAGGGAATGAATTTGAATATCCCACAGGCAAGGGAAAATGCCGGGTCATTAAGATAATCCCCGACCAGCTCTTCACCGGCCAGGAAATACTGAAGCCGAAACTTAATGGTCGTCGGATTGTCTCAGATCCTGGCCGTGATATCCTTAAAATCTGCGTGGTTGAGCGTCATACCGCTTCAGGCCGAATCGGCAAAGGTTTAATTAAGGGATTCGGTTTGAAAACCGGAGCAGTAGCCACGACGATTGCTCATGACTCGCATAATATAATTGTGGTCGGCGTGAGCGATGAAGATATCTTCAAGGCGGTGGTCAGAATTAATAAAATTGGCGGCGGCATAACCGTTGTTCAGGACAATCAGGTCATAGAAGAACTGCGGCTCCCGATTGCAGGCCTGATGTCGGAAGAACCGCTCCTGGCGGTGGCTGAGAGTGTGGAACGGATTACCACTGCCATCAGAAGAATGGGCTCCAAACTCAATGACCCGCTAATGACCCTAAGCTTTATGGCTCTGCCGGTCATTCCGAAGCTGAAGCTGACCGATAGGGGGTTGGTGGATGTTGACAGCTTCGATTTTGTGGAGCTATTTGCCGGTTAAGCTGATATCTTGATATATTATTGCGGTCAAATCATCACCTTAGCTGAAGGGCTGGGCGTCATCAATGGGGGCGCCATTGTTGTCAATGGTGATTGCATCGTTGAAGTGGGGGATTATGATGATATCAAGGGCAAATTTGCAGAGGAACCGGAAAAGAAAATTGATGGCCTTGTGACCCCTGGGTTGATTAATCTTCATCACCATCTTTACTCTTCATTGGCACGAGGATGGAATCCCGGAGTTGCTCCAGAGAGTTTTTACGAAATATTGAAAAATATATGGTGGCGTCTTGACCGGGCGCTTTCCGAAGATGAAATATATTATTCCGCCCTAATTGGCTTGATTGATTCTATTAGATGTGGCGTAACCACGGTGGTTGATCATCACTCCTCGCAAACTGTCATAGATGGATCACTTGATTTGGTCGGAAATGCATTTCAGGAGTCGGGAGGGCGCGGTTCCATCTGCTTCGAAATTAGCGACCGCAACGGGGCCATTCAATCTCTTGCAGGATTGAACGAGAATATCCGCGCCTTACAGAAATGGCGCCGGGGAGATGATGGGCTGATTAGTCCTATGTGCGGATTGCACGGCTCATTTACCCTGTCTGATTCTACTCTGGAGCAAATAGCTTCCCGAACAGGAGACCTGAATTGCGGCTATCATTTCCACTTGCTCGAGGACGATTGCGATCGCAAGCTCTCGGTCTCGCAATTCAATTCGCCTCCCCTTGATAGATTTATTAAATACGGACTTGTGAATCAGAGCACCATTGCCGCGCATGGCCTCCATCTCGATGCTGATGAAATTGGTCGGCTTCATGATACCGGGGCCACTCTCGCGCATTGCCCTCGATCGAATCTTAATAATGCGGTCGGTGTAATCAACTATGAAGAAGCTTTTGGGACCGGTTTGCATATCGGGATTGGCACTGATGGGATGGACGGTAATTGCCTTTCTGACGCTTTAATTGCAGTTCTTCTTTGCAAGGACAGAACGGCAAATCCAAATTCCGGATTCCAGGAAGTCGCGGATTCTTTAATGAATATCAACGGGTTCGCATTCGAGAAAATCTCCGGGCAAAAAGTGGGAAAGATATATCCGGGATATAAAGCCGATTTCGTGGTTTGGGATTATGATCCCCCTACGACATTGGACAATTCTAATTTTGGCGCCCACGTATTTTATGGTCTGTCTCAAGCGAGGGTCAATTCGGTGTGGGTCAATGGGAGGAATGTCTATGCTGATCATCAATTGACAACAATGGACGAAGCCGCGATCCGAGCTCGTTGCCGCGAGCTTTCCAGCAAATTATGGAAAAGATTGTGAGCGGTAAATATTTCTTGAAATGCATCACTTGCGGGAGGCAGTATAACGTTGACCCCCATATTTTGACGTGCTCCGAGTGCGGGGAATATAATGGCACGCTCGATGTCATATATCCTTATGAGGAAATTTCCAAGAAGCTGGGGAAGCAGGGGTTGATAGGGGGGAATGTATTTGAAATATTCGATGACATTATGCCGTTTGATTTCCCCGCTTTCATACCGACAGTTTACATCGGCGGAACAAAGCTGATGAAATCAGATGCGCTGAATCATTATTGTGGGACCTCTCGGACTTATATAAGTGATGATACCCGCCAACCATCCGCATCATTCAAAGACCGCGCCACATCCATAGCCATTGCCATGGCCAAACAAGCCAAAATGAGTACTATGGCAGTGGCCTCAACCGGTAATGCCGCCGCTTCTACCGCCGTCCTAGCGGCGGCTTCAGGAATGCAGGCGATCCTATTTGTTCCCAAATCGGCTCCCTTACCGAAACTGACCCAATTGTATATTCACGGCGCTAAAGTGTTGAAATTTGACGCCCGTTATGATGAGATATTCGATCTCTGCACACAATGCTGTAAACAGTTCGGCTGGTATAATCGTAACACCGCCGTGAATCCTTACACCGGAGAGGGTAAGAAGACAGCGGCATTGGAGATATTTCTTGATTTGGGCAGAGCGCCCGATAATCTGATTGTTCCTGTGGGCGATGGTGGTATTATGAGCGGGATGTACAAAGGATTCTGGGACCTTAATGAATTGGGATTGATAGATTCCATCCCTCGACTTTTCGGAGTCCAAGCCGCCGGATGTGCGCCTTTGGTCCGCGCCTTTGAAGATGATGCCCAGATTAAGCCATGGGGCAAGGTTTCCACCTCTGCGGACAGCATCGCGGTCGCTCTTCCACGAGACGGGATTAAAGCCATGCGGGCAGTCAGGCAAACTGGGGGTCGCTTTGTGGATGTCTCAGATGAAGATATTTTCAAGGCTCAATTCGATCTGGCAAGACTAACAGGAATATATGCCGAACCTTCGGCAGCCGCCTCCTTTGCCGGATTTCTGAAACTCATGGAAGGTGAGTTTATCAAGAAAAACGAGGTGTCGGTCATTCTAATCACCGGAAGCGGTCTTAAAGACACCTCATTCTCGACTAAATACTTAAATATGAAAGAAAAGCCCCTATCTCCAGACATAAAATCTGTTTCAAAAAGATTGGGAATTTGAGTAGCTTCTTATCAAAAGGAGAACAACTATGGGAATTTACTGGGAGAAGAACTCCAAAATTATCAATAGTATCTTCGATGCTATTGGAGGCACGCCGCTGTTGAAATTGGGACATATTCCATTGAAGGAGAAAATAAATGCCGAGATCCTCTGTAAATTGGAATTTTTTTCGCCTTCTGGTAGTTTGAAGGATCGTATCTATTACAATATGTTCAAGCTGGCTATAAAGCGGGGCGAACTGAAACCCGGCATGACGGTGTTGGAGTGTTCCACCGGCAATGCGGGCATAGCCTGCTCATTTGTGGCCGCGGTAATGGGTTTACCTTGTATCATCGTAATGCCCGAGGGGATGTCTGAAGAGCGTAAGCTTCTCGATAAAGCCTACGGGACGACTATGGTCTATACGCCCGGCGGGGAAAGCGATGTCGATCTGGCGCTCGAAAAAGTGAGGGAGATTAAAGAGCAGGATCCTAAGCGATACTGGATTCCCGCTCAATTTGATAATGAAGCCAATATCGAAGCCCATTACCTCACGACAGGTCCAGAGATTTATGAGCAATGCGATGGGAAATTGGATATGTTCATTGCCACCCAGGGCACTGGCGGGACCATTACCGGTGTTGGCAGGTACTTGAGGGAGCGATTGCCTCAAGTCCAGCTATATGCTGTGGAGCCAGAGGAATGTCCATTGCTATCCAGCCGCCGATGGGGTCCCCACGGCATCGAGGGCATAGGAGATGGCTTTGTGCCAATAAATCTGGATGTGAGTCTGCTAAATGGCATAATCACCACTACCACCGATGAGGCGATTACAATGGCCAAGAGAATAGCCGTTGAGGAAGGAATATTCTGTGGCATATCTTCAGGCTCGAATATCGCCGCCGCTGTCAAGGTGGTTCGGAAACATCCTGAAGTGAGGCGCATTGTTACTATGGTGAATGATTCGGGACAACGTTATTTCTCCACGCCCCTCTGCGGCAAGGAAAAGGATATTGATATTCCCGAGAGGGATCATCCTCTTGATGGCCGCACTGAAGCCCTTCTCGATGAATACCAATCAAGGTGGGATATAATAAGGTGATGGCCGCTGATTATGAAAATTTAATGGCGCGCGCCAGGCATTACCAGAATGAAAATGCCCAATTGCTATCTGAACTAATTAGGATAACCTCATTATCATCTCATGAAAAGGATGCCATTGAATTTGTCGCCGGGCAATTTCACAAGGCGGGAGCATCGGTGGAAATCGATCCGATGGGTAATATGCTGGCCTTCATCGGAGAAGGAAAACCATTCCTCGCCTTTGATGGCCATATAGACACAGTCGATATTGGCGATGCTAATCTCTGGAAGAAAAATCCATATTCCGGGGAGATCTCCTCGGGAATGGTTTATGGACGGGGTGCGTCAGATCAAAAGGGTGGAATAGCCGCTATGCTGACCGCACTTAAGATAATTTTGGAATCGGATCATCTTCCGCAGGGCAAAATGCTATTTGTCTGTAGTGTGCAGGAGGAGGACTGCGATGGGTTGTGTTGGCAATATATAATAAATGAGGATGGCCTTAAACCCGATCTGGTAATTCTGACTGAGCCGACAGATGGCAAAATCAATCGAGGTCAGAGGGGGAGGATGGAGATGGAAGTCCACACCGCGGGGATCAGTTGTCATGGTTCGGCGCCCGAACGTGGAGAAAACGCCATCTATAAGTTAGCGCCCATATTGCTGGAATTGCAGGAGTTGAATAATAAACTTGCCCAAGACGATTTTCTGGGAAAGGGAACTCTTACGGCAACGAAGCTTTACTCATCATCACCGTCGCTTTGCGCAGTTGCCGATGGAGCGGCAGTTCATCTCGACCGCCGTCTCACGGCAGGCGAAACCAAGCTATTGGCAGTGGAGGAAATTCTGAATCTGCCATCAGCGAAAAGGCACAAAGCCAGAGTTGATGTTCTTGAATATTCAACTCCAAGTTGGAAAGGGCTGATGTACAAAACAGAGAAGTATTTACCCACTTGGACTCTGGACGAAAACCACCCAGCATTGCTTAACGCTGTTGATTGCTATGCCCAGCTTTTTGCCAAGCCGCCCGTCATCGATAAATGGACATTTTCCACCAATGGAGTCGCTACCAAGGGGATGTTTGATATACCGACTTTCGGCTTCGGGCCAGGGTATGAGCATCAAGCGCACGCCCCGAACGAATATTGTCCAATTGAACATCTTACCGCTTGCGCGGCCTTTTACGCGGCCTTTTCAATGTCATTCGGTCAAAATTACTTCCGGTAAGTTCGGCACAAGATGCTATCGAAGTTAGGCGACTATTTGAAATGGACGACCCTGACCGTTGCAGGTCTCTATCTAATCGCGTATATTGTCCTGGCAGTCATAAGGTTGTCCTATCCTTTTGAATTGGAATGGATTGAAGGTGCGGCGGTGGATCATTGCCGATGGCTTCTTGCCGGAAATGAGCTCTATTCCCTACCGACCACCGACTTTGTCGCTCTAAATTATCCTCCGTTTTATTATTATGTCGCCGCTTTGGCGATGAAACTTTTCGGCATCGGGTTCTTTGCTCCACGTTTAGTATCGTTTATTTCATCTCTGGCCTGCTTCTTTCTAATCTATGCCATTGTAAAATATGAGACCAAGAAATTCATACCTGCCTTCCTTTCCGCTTCAATGTATGCCGCGGCTTACAAATTTACCGGCGCCTGGTATGATTTGGCGCGGGCAGACTCGCTTCAAATGCTCCTAATCCTGTTTTCTGTTTATTCCGTCAGAAGACTTAAGGATATCAAGGGGTTAATTATTGCCGCCCTTGCCCTTGTTCTTGCCTTTTACACCAAGCAATCGACTATCATAATCGTAATTGCTCTGGGAGGATACCTTCTATTTTATCATCGCAAGGCGTTCATTACTTATTCACTTTTCTGGCTTTCGATAACTGCGGGAATAATGCTGTTCTTAATTCTAAAATCAGACGGGTGGTATTATTATTATACTTTTCTTATCCCCGGACAGCATGAAGTTGCAAAATCATTTATCATATCATTTTGGTTTGATTCATTTTTGAAATGGCTTTCACCTGCCTTAATCATTATTGCCGCGCATTCAATTTTCCGAAGTATTATTTCTCCGGATTATTCAAAAGTTGAAGATCCCGATCCGATCGGGGATGAATTTGCGTTTTACACCATGCTATCAGGTGGATTGGTGTTAATGGCGTTTGTGGTTATGATTCATCCGGTGGCATATCTAAATAATCTTATGCCGTTAGTTGCCGGCATTTCCATTCTATCGGGAATTGCCTTCTGGCGATTGATTATTGCCGCGGGGAATTCGCATCAATGGGCTGTAATTATTTGGATTGTAATGTTGCTACAGTTCGGACAATTATTCTATTTCCCCCATTACCAGATTCCCTCCCAAAATGACCGTAAGGCTGGCGAGAGATTGATATCTCTAATAAAAGGCATCGATGGACCCGTTTTTGTGTGCGACCATGGGTTTTACTCCGTTATGGCCAACAAAGCATCATTTGCCCATAGAATGGCCGTAAAAGATGTCCTAGATGCCAAGTCAGTCGAGTTTAAGGGGATAAGACCTTCTGATATTCTCAAAAATGATATTATTGATGACATCAGGTCTAAGAGGTTTGCCGCCATCATAATGGATTTTGCCCATGGTGAACCCTATGATGATGAGTTAGTGAGTCAATATTATGATTTCAAGGGGGACATTTTCGGTTCACCAAAGCAATTTTTCCCTGTTACGGGAATGCAGACTCGGCCGCAACTTATATATGTAGCCAAAAAATAAGCCAGGATATTGACTTATGGAATGAGAACGCTTATTATACTATCTTACTCACTCGGAACTAAATAATGGATTTTTTGTAAAAGCAACTGATTATGACAAAACGCGATTATTATGAAGTGCTGGGGGTTCCCAGGGATGCATCAGATGATGTGATAAAGAAGGCATATCGCAAACTGGCGGTGCAATATCATCCCGACAAGAATCCCGGTGATAAACAGGCGGAGGAGAAATTCAAAGAGGCGACCGAAGCCTATGAGATTCTTAAGGATCCGCAGAAACGGACTCAATATGACCAAT
>PFXJ01000111.1:0-424 GCA_002791595.1 candidate division Zixibacteria bacterium CG_4_9_14_3_um_filter_46_8 | reverse complement strand
ATGGAGGTTTTGATCTGGAGATAGGGCAAAACAAGTTTAATCTTTTTTTGCTGGGGAAGGAAGACGAATCGGGAAAACTCGGGGTACTTGCTCTGAAGGGCCTTGAAATTCACGGCGGCCAGAGCCAGCTTTTTGCATTGGGCAGCCATTTCCTTTTGCGAAAGGCCCTGGTCCTTGAGGAGACCGAGAATATCCCTTGCGCACTCCGCGGTGACTCCCCGGTATTTTTCGAGGAACTGCTCTATCTTTGATTTGACGGGAGGGGGAAGTTGCTGTATTTGAGGATCCTGAAAGAGCACAGCCTCCTTTTTCTTGGTGGTTTCTGTGGTGGTCGTTTCGTAGGTGACCTGAAACTCCCGGCTGAATTTTTCAGTCAGTTTTTCTGTTTCCCGTTCGCTTTCTTTTTCTCGCTCCCGTTCTCTTT
>PFXJ01000130.1 GCA_002791595.1 candidate division Zixibacteria bacterium CG_4_9_14_3_um_filter_46_8 | reverse complement strand
GCGCGAGCGAGAAATATTAGTGATGATTGCCGAAGGACTAAGCAACAAGCAAATCGCCAACAAGTTGTTTTTGAGCGTTAAAACCATCGAAACTCATCGGACTCACTTAATGGAGAAATTAGGCGCACACGAAGTAACTGCTTTGGTCAGATACGCGATTAAGTCAGGAATGATTTCAATTTAATACTGCCGACATCTATGAGATGGTTGGCACGAAATATGACATTAAAATAGGATAAATACCCGATTGCGTTATTTATAATTGAGTATATATTTTAGGCAACTTAGAAAATTTCGAATTAAGGGTGATACCTCCTCACTTCGAGTAGTTCCAGCCCCCCTCTACTCAAGTAAAAGGTACACCCTTATTTATTTCTATTCGACCCGGATATGGTTGGTGTAAATCCAACCTTTGCCTCCCCTTTTGATTTCCGCCCTGTACAGCCCCTTTGATGAAATGGGGAAATCCCTATGGCTACCATTGAATTGACCATATAATTTGCCATTGCGGATGATGGTCATTTCACCGGCTAAGGGTAAATCTATTTGTAGCTTAGCTCCTTCACAAAACATACCGGTATCCCCGATCCCGATTTTCTTGTCATCTAAAATCATCTCCATCCGAAAATTGTTTGCATTTCCCCATCTATAATTCGAAATGAATAGCCGGCATTCACGGATAGCATCATATATTTGCCGTTTGGCGACTTCCAAATCGCCTGAAAGCTGTTCGTTCAGGAGAAGATGAGTTCTTATTGATTTGAATTGAACCTTATAGGGGAAAATAATCAGCTTCAAAAACCCTACTTTATATGGAAAGCCATGAACATCAATCGACCCAATCCCGGCTATTTTCTTGCTCAAATTTAGCTCATCCCAGATCCTCAGAATCCTATCAGTAGGGCTTTTAAGGGATCTCCGCGGAGATATGAGCATATTGAGTTTGTTATATTTTTTCAATCCTTCCATCCATTCCGACATATGATTCCATATCTCTATGCCATTGAATCCTTCAATATCCCACTCAGTCCAGGGATAAGATGGAAATTGGGGAAGATGCCCTCGGATTTCATCCGGATGGGCGATAATGCCGAGGGCGCCCTTTGATGCTCCTTGGGCCACGTAATTGGCCGCCCTTAATCCGGGTTCAATTATCTTGTCAAGGCCAAAAAGCAGATAATGATTTCTGTTATCTGGGTCGTGAACTTCATAGCCAATCACTACCAAGGTTTTCCCATAAAACCCTTCCTTCCCTTCGGCATAGTTCTTTAAGGTCATGTGGTCAGTTACCATAATAAAATCAAGCCCAACATCATTGGCGATTTTAGCGACTTCCTCGAGAGATTTCGTGCCATCGGAATCAGTGGTGTGAATGTGAATGCATCCGCTAATGACTTGCTTCAGGCTAATTCTCCTCCGGCAATCTTCTGATCAGTAGCCAACCAATTAACATCATCACAAAAACGGAGGCTACTGCGAGCCGGTATTTTACAACCCCCAGAGGTCCCGCCAACAGAACAATCAAACCCCAAAGTAACGGTCCAATCACAGCCGCCAATCTTCCTGAAAGTGCACACAAGCCAAAAAATTCCGCGCTTCGTTCTTTGGGAGCAAGCTGTAGCAGGTACGGTCGATCTGTCGTCCATATTCCTCCCAACCCAATTCCGGCAAGAGGCCCGATAACCCAGAACATAGGCCGCACTGCGCTGACAATGGCTAAAAGCAACGTTATCACCCACAATAATGTGCAAAGTTTAAGAGATCTTCCCGGTCCGATCCTATCGGCGACAACGCCCCAGACGAATGAACCAATCACAGCAAATACTGTCGCCGAAATCAAGAAAAGCATCACCTCATCCATACCGGTGGTTGCTGTAATTCGTTTTTGATTAAAGCCGCCAACCATCACCAAGTAAATACTCATAAATGCTATGATAGTTTCCATAGCTTCCACGATAAAGAACCTGGCAATCAGAAATCGTTTGACAATTGGGAACTCGCTGGAAGTTTTGAATATCCGATAAGGAGATTTGAATAATTCCCAAAAGGGAGGTAACTTGGTGTTGATGGGCCGGATTTTCTCGCGGACAAATAGAAACATGGGTAATGAAAAAAAGAAGAACAGAATCGCGGTGGGCAGAAAAGAAGCCTGTCGCGAAAAATCACTGCCGGTGCCCACGAAGGGCCTGATCATCAACATTCCGACAATCGAACCGACATAGCCCAACGCCACACCTAAGCCGGAAACTTTGCCTTCACGTCCCGGAGGAGAGATTTGCGGAAGAAGGGCGTTGTAAAATACTAAGGAAGCTTGATAGCAGAAAACTGCCGCCCCAAAGAATATTAGATAGCTGATCAAGCCCGAATTCAATTTAAGCGAGGCCGTAAATAGACAACACAGCGACGTGAATAAAAAAATGAAAATCTTTCTCCTGCCGATCTTATCCGACAACGCCCCCATAAATGGCATCGAAACCGCGATAAGAAGCATAGCTGCGGACCTGGCCAACGCCACCATCAAGTCAGTCCCTCCAAGATCCTCAACTACCCATAATGCAAAATAAAGCGAGACGACATTCATTGAGAAAATGGTATCGGCAAAATCAAAAAAGGCCCAGCTCAATGATGGGACTGTGATGATTTTCTCCGGACGGTCGGTGGATAAATGATTATTCATCGTGTGGCAATAAAAATGCCCAAGCCGATACCCAATAAATCAGCGGCAATATCCTTAAAGCTGGCGGTCTGATCCGGGTGCTTTGAGTCATAAAGTTCCTTAAGCGACCCCAATGAGAGAGTCACCCCCACGGCACAATTAACCGATTTATTTTCTGAGAAATTGAAATGAAACCGGGAGACCTTGTATGAAAAGACCGAAATAAATGCAGAGAGCGCAATATGACGGAATTTATCTTCGCCTAACCATTTATCATTAGCTCCGGCTGCTGTATGCGCAGATCCCACCAGGAGCAAACAGATAAGGACCAGAATGCCAGCGGCAGTGGTGCTCTTTCTAAAAGCCAAGATCATCGGATATTGCCTGCATCCCTTCGAGGCTCAGTTGCATAAATTCATCAAGCGTCAGTCCGAATTGCTCGCAGGTAAGGATATCCTCACGACGTGCGCCCGCGGCAAACCTTTTTTCCTTAAATCGTTTCTTCAAAAATTTCAGGTCCACGCCCGCCAGCTTCTTTGAAGGATGCATCAGCGCTGCCGCCACAATTAATCCTGTTACGGGGTCGGCGGCAAATATGGCTTTTTCCATCAGGCTGGAGGGTACCACCTTACCGGCATGCGCCTTAATGCCCCGGATAATTACAGAATCGAGTTTGTATTCATCCAGCCACTGTTCCGTAATGAGCGTATGCCTGTCTGGATTATTAACCGTTTCTTCATAATCCAAGTCATGCAGCAAACCCGTCATTCCCCACAGTTCGATATCCTCATGAAAATGCAGCGCCAGCCGCCGCATTACAGCTTCTACAGACAGAATATGCTTGCGTAGATTCCCGCTACTTATCTTGCATCTGACCAACTCGATCGCCTGATTTCTGTCCATTGCTCCTCCAATTTCAGTCAATATAATATATCTGCCGCTATGATTTTACAATAACTAAATGCTAAAGTATATCCTCTGAACTGCCGTAAGGTTAAATAGCAAGGAGGACGGATTGAATTCTGAAAAGTCAACGATGATTAAACCTGCTGAGGGCTACCCCCATTACATCCTGAAGCTAAACGATCATGTCATTTGGGAAGGCAAGGATTTGAAGCGTCAGTTGGTCAGGATTAAGAAAGAACATCTCGGTGGAAAATTGTCAATCGCCTGGAAGACAGATCGGGAGTTCTTAATTGTCTGAGATTAGTTTCCTCTACAAAAACGAAAAATCCAATATATTCAAGATTATCAAACGTCCCAGAGTACGAGTTTATATCTTCTCCAAAGTATTCCGGGAATGGATAACTATAGATGATGTGCTGACAGACACCGGCGCCGATATCTCCATACTTCCGAAAACATTGGGATTGGTGTTGGTGGGAAAAATTACCAATCGTCGCAGATTCAAAATCACTGGTATGATATCGCATACTTTTATGTATCTTCACGAGCTTCGGACGAGAATCAATGGGCGGGTTATCAAAGCTCTCTATGCCATCGCGGAAACCGATGATTTTCCTCCAACTTTGGGAAGAAAAGGAGCCCTCGATAAATTTGAAGTAACTTTCGTAAAAGGGAAATCCATTAGAATCAAATAACTCGGATAATTACCGATTCCTCCGATATTTCAATGCCTCGCCCTTTAACTATTGACAATCGGGTATAAAGTATTATAATTATTTATCCAGGCAAATGTTCGTGGCTTCATAAATTTTTCTGTCCGGAATTTCACATGGTTAATTCTGAATTAATTATGACTTCAGACATAGATTGAATTTTATTTAGGAAAGGAGGTTCTTGCCCGGGGCATTCTTATTTGGTGCAACATCAATATCTACAACCATAGGAGAAGTGTATGAGATTTAGAGTGGTATTTTGCCTATTGGCATCCATCTTATTTATTGGGGCCGCGCAGGCCGCATATCTTGAAGCCGGCAAAGAGTATGTCCCCAATAAAATCGTTGTCAATTTTCAACCCGAAGTCGGGATCCTGCCTATCGATAATTCATCCGGCAAAACATTGACGGGCATTGCAGAAATCGACCAACTCAACCGCGATTTCTCCGCCTTTGATATGCACCGCCTTTTCCCCGGTTCCAAGGATGAAGAATTAAAATATTATTATGTGATTCGATTTGCAGATGCTCCTGAGTTGGAGGAACTGCTGGCCAGCTATAATGCTTTGAGCATAATCGAGCATGTTGAATCTGTGGGAATCCAGCCCATATATGTGGTTCCGAATGATCCCTCATACGGAACCCAGTGGCATCTGCCAAAAGTGAGCGCGCCTCAGGCATGGGATCTTGAACAAGGCGATGCGGCGGTGATAATCGGCATCCCAGATACCGGAGTGGACTTAGACCATCCTGACCTGGCAAATCACATTTGGATAAATGATTCCGAAGATATCAATCACAACCATCAATTCGACGGTGGAGACATCGATAATATCGATAATGATGGAAATGGATATATAGATGACGTTGTCGGTTGGGATTGGGTTGATAACGCCGGTTGGCTGTGCACAGATGCCGATTGCGACACCCCAGACAATAACCCTATGGATTATATGGGACATGGCAGTCATTGCTCGGGAATCGCCTCGGCGGTAACTAATAACGGCGCGGGAGTTGCCGGATTGGATTGGAATGGCACCATTATGCCATTGCGCATTGGCTATCAGCTCCTTTTTGTATCCGGAGTGGTTCAAATGGATTGGGCCGCATCGGCCATAAATTATGCTACCAATAAAGGAGTTAGAGTGATCTCCTGTAGCTGGGGATCAGATAATAGTGGAGGCATCGCGGCCGCAGTGGACAACGCCGTCGCCCATGGAGTTCTTCTATTTTCTGCCGCAGGCAATGACAATAATCAGACCGCCAGCTATCTCTGCAACCGAAGCGACGTGGTGGCGGTCGCCGCAACCAATTCCTCAGACCAGAAGGCCTCATTTTCCAACTTTGGAACTTGGGTCGATGTTTGCGCTCCTGGAGAAAATATTTACAGCACCTTGTTCGACAATACCTATGCCAATATGAGCGGCACCTCAATGGCCTCTCCCCTCGCGGCTGGCCTGGCTGGATTGGTAACTTCGCAGAATCCATCACTAACGCCCGCTCAAGTCGCTCAGAGGATATACGATTCTTGCGATAATATTGATCCAATCAATCCCAGCTACGCCGGGCTTTTAGGATATGGCCGTATTGACGCTTACAGCGCTGTGGCGGGAGGTTCGCCCGGTCCAGGTGTTTCAGTGAGCATGATTCCCGATAATCCGCCGATTAACATTCCGGCAGGCGGTTCATTCACCTTCACTGGTGTGTTAACCAATAACACCAGCTCACCTACAATTACCGATGTTTGGGTGAAAGTGCTGGTTCCGGGTTATGGCTTATATGGACCTGTTCTCCAAGCCAACAATGTTCCACTCTCAGCGAATCAGACTCTGACCTATCCTGGGATTAATCAAAATATTCCCAGCTTCGCTCCGATAGGGCAATACGCTTATATCGCGTATTGTGGCAATTATCCCAGTCCAATTGATTCCTCCTATTTCACCTTTAACGTCACAGCAGGCGCTCTCGGAAAATCCGCTGATTGGTCTCTTAATGGCTGGTTTGGCGATTGCCATCAAACACTTCCAATGAGAACCGCCTTAACAGGAATCTTTCCGAATCCGTTCAACACGAAGGTCGTCATCAGTTACGACTTGGCTTATGATGGGTTAGTTTCTCTGGAAGTTTACAATTTGATGGGCCAAAAGGTCGGCACGTTGGTGGATGGGTTCCAGTCGGCAGGCCATAAGGTAATGAGGTGGGATGCTTCTGAGCAATCGTCTGGAGTCTATTTCGCACGATTAGCCCTCGGTCAATGGTCAGCAGTTTCAAGAATGACTCTTATGAAATAAACCCCAGTATTATAGGTAATTTTGAACCGAATCATCTTATCCATTATACGTAAAATGATTCGGTTCTTTGTTTTACAATTGATAACTAATGTTTTACTTGAATTTGACGCAACAATTAGCAAATGCGCTGATTCATCTATTGAGTCATATTGAGGGCTTAGGCTGGACCTTAAAAGTGATACCTTAAGCCAAGCTGGTTGATTCCTCCCGGTTGGAATGTCCCTTCGATCCGTTGGTAGTTAATGGAAAATCCCTGATAAAATTGCTTCAATATACCGATTTCCATGTAATAATCATCTTTACCTTCCCAGGCCAAATCACGATTTAGATCGGCGGTCAACTCTATTTGGAATTCACTTCCCGCCCTAACCATGTTTATCAGCACTATTTGAAGCGTCCAGCCCTTGTCATTGAGATTATCATTACTATTTTTATATAGCGCCAGATCATTGCTGATTCGCGAAAATCCTAATTTTTCGGCAAAGACTGTAGAACTTGATGACACTGCCATTAGCATCGCCAACGTTATGATCCTAATCCTCTTCATGATATTTTATCTTCCTCGAATTTTGAGTTTTGGTTAATATGGATTGCATAGATGTCGTTTAACATATTAATGAATATGAGACGGTTTTCTGTCAACAAATTAATCAAAATGCATTTTACTGAAAAATGCTAATTCGAGAACATTATGGGCAGGATAGAGAAAAGCCACTTGTTAAATATATATTTAAGGCAGGCAATTTTTATTTTGACAAGATGCCCAGATATGATATATTTGCAATAAGTAACCCTATGATCCAAATAGATAAACCAAAGGCAAAATATATCTTCGTTACAGGGGGTGTAACATCATCGCTGGGCAAAGGCATAGCTGCGTCTTCCCTGGGGTTGCTTTTGAAATGCCGGGGCTTGAAAGTTATGATGCAAAAGCTCGACCCATATATTAATGTTGATCCGGGAACAATGAACCCTTACCAGCATGGCGAAGTATATGTGCTGGAGGATGGGGCTGAAACAGATCTTGATTTGGGTCATTACGAGCGATTCATCGGGATTAATTTAAGCTCAGTCAATAATGTAACCTCTGGTCAGGTCTATGATACGGTTATCACGCGAGAACGCCGGGGGGACTACCTCGGGGCTACAGTTCAAGTTATTCCTCATATCACCAATGAAATCAAGTCAAGGATCCGCAAGGTTTCTGAAGCCGAAAAAGATGTAGATGTAATTATCACCGAAATTGGCGGTACAGTCGGAGACATTGAATCCCAGCCTTTCCTCGAGGCGATAAGGCAGATGGGAATTGAAGAGGGTCGCGGGAATGTGCTTTATATTCATCTAACCTATGTCCCTTATCTCGAGGCCGCCGGAGAACTCAAAACCAAACCTACCCAGCACTCAGTTAAAGCATTGCGAGAGATCGGAATTCAGCCGGACATCCTCCTCTGCCGCTCATCCAGGCCCCTCTCCAAGGAAATAAAAAATAAAATCGGACTATTCTGCAATGTTACTCCCGAAGCGGTTATTCAGGATTTGGATTGCGAGAGCATTTATGAGGTGCCATTATTATTTCATTCCGAGATGCTGGATAATTTGGTTGTTCATTATATGAATCTTTGGTGCCGGGACCTCGACCTGTCAGCATGGGAAAGAATCGTCCACAAAATCAAATTTCCTTCGGCAACCACTCGCATCGCCATCTGCGGGAAATACATCCAACTTAAAGATGCATACAAGAGCATAATGGAAAGTTTTATCCATGCCGGCGCGGAAAATGATGCCCGGGTAGAATTGGTTTGGATTTCTTCCGAGGATGTTAAAAAGCGCGGCGCCCCGCATTACCTTCACGATGTTGATGGCCTATTGATACCCGGCGGTTTCGGTGATCGAGGAGTCGAGGGAAAGATCGAGGCGATCCAATACGTCCGTGAAAACCGCATCCCGTTTTTCGGCATCTGCCTTGGAATGCAGTGCGCCACAATAGAGTTTGCCCGAAATGTATGCGGATTGGAGGGAGCCAACAGCACTGAATTCGATCCGGAAGCCCCTCACCCGGCAATTCATATTATGGAATCGCAAAAGAAGGTGTCTCAAAAGGGCGGCACTATGAGATTGGGCGCCTATCAATGCCACATTGAGCCGGGCACCAAATCGGCCCAAGCTTATGGCCAATTGAGCATTTCTGAAAGGCATCGCCATCGATATGAATTAAATAATGAGTATCGCGAAATCCTACAGGAGAAGGGAATGATTTTGGCAGGATTATCACCCGATGGAAATCTGGTGGAAATAATTGAAATCAAGGACCATCCCTGGTTTGTCGGTGTCCAATTTCATCCTGAATTGAAATCAAGGCCGGATAATGCCCATCCATTATTCAGGGACTTCGTGAAGGCGTGTTTGGAGTATCGACAGAGCAAGGAAGCGGTCCCGTCCATAGAGATTTCCGGCATTGGAGAGCAATAGGGTGGGTCAAATAGGCGGGGTCGGGACGTGATATTGGTGCTATAGTATGTGTTGAATTCTCGTGAATGCAGGACAAAAGACGACAGTTAGATGCATATTAATGAATGTTGAATCGATTGCGCAAGAGTTAGGAGATTATATGAGCATCGCCAGGTCGTTGAGGAAGATACTCATATCATGGAAAGTCATACTTGTATGTGTCTGCATGGTTGCCGTCTCCTGGTACCTCAGGAGTATCGAAAAACAAGTTCTTGACATAGATCGAGAAGTCAGTAGAATCGAAAGAGAAGTATGTGGGAATTCAATCCTCCCCACACTTCCAAGTCTTTTTCCCTCCTCACTTCGGTCAAGGTTAGATGACGTTGATTACAGGTTAGAAGATATCTAGTCAGAGTTGTCGGGCATCAAATGGGAATTAAGTTTCAAGTAGCGAAACTGCGGAAACAAACTGAGACATTTTTCTGACGGTCAAAAAGTCTTGTAGGTCGGGTTCCGAAGCTCCGACCATGTTGGAGCGCAGAAACCCGACAATTAATTCTTGAAAGATCATGTCGGGTTTTTCGTCCCGATTTCATCAGGACTTAGAACCTGACCTACCTTGGTTGAGAGGATGCGCATTTGGCAGGCACTTTCAAAGTAAATGACATCGAAATCGGCGCAGGGCGTTTGGTCCTCATCGCCGGGCCCTGCGTGGTTGAAAATAAAGATATCACCGCTCGTGTTGCGAATCAGCTTTCAAAATTGAGAGATAAATATCGCCTCCAATTAATATTCAAATCCTCATATACGAAAGCTAATAGAACTTCAGGGAAGTCATTTGCCGGTCTTGGTATTGACGAAGGGCTTAGAATCTTGCAGGCCGTCAAATCCGACTTTGGGTTCCCCCTATTGACTGATGTTCATTCCCCAGCCGAAGTTGCCTCGGCATCCGAAGTTGCTGACATCCTCCAGATACCCGCATTCCTTTCGCGACAGACCGATCTCGCTTTAGCGGTGGCCAAGAGCGGCAGGGCAGTGAACATTAAGAAAGGTCAATTTCTGGCGCCGGAAGATATGAAACATATCGCCGGTAAATTCGAAGCCGCCGGCAATCATCGAATTATGCTCACCGAACGCGGCGCCTGTTTTGGGTATCATAATCTCGTGGTCGATTTTCGGTCTTTTATCATTATGAAGAATCTTGGTTATCCGGTCATCTATGATGCTACCCATAGCATTCAATTGCCATCGGGCGGCGGTTTTGCTTCCGGAGGCAATCCCGAATTCATCATTCCGCTGGCAAAAGCGGCTGTTGCCTGCGGCATAGATGGCCTATTTATTGAAACTCACCCCGACCCAGCGTCAGCGTTGAGCGATACCCAATGCCAACTCCCTCTGAATGAGATGGAAAAACTGATCCAATCGGTCTGGCCCTTGGGATAATCTTAATTGCGCAGATGGATTCCCCCCATTAATATGGGATGTTGGCAATATTTTTAGCCTGGAATCATTGCCCAAGAAAGCAACTAAAACTGCACAATTTTCCGCTAACTATTCAGGCCTCAAGAAGTTAGAATTAATTTTCAAAAACATCGAGAATTGGTTTGAGATTTGAGTAACCATTTCGCTGAACTGAAGTGGGGATTAAGGCAATTCACAAATATAAGGCAGGAGGTAAAAATGTTCAATCGAAAAAGCCACGCACTAAGAGGTTTTATTTTGCTTGCCATTATTATCGGCATCGTCCTAGTGAATGGCTGCGGCAAGCTTTCTCCTACTGGTCCGCAGAATGATCAAGCCATTCAAAAGGAAGCATTTGGCATTGAGGATATCGAAGCTCAGTGGGGAAAGACATTTAAGGGGGGTTTCCTTCCTAATCAAAACCAGCAGGTTGGGACAAACGAAGATTCGATTTTAATTGATTGCTTTGGCTACAAATCAATATTCCGCTTGCCGGCAGGCTCCGTGCGACAGCCCACCCTCATAACTATCGCGCCATCCAGATACCTCACAGCGAGTGGCGCAGTATATGTCTTTAATTTCGGCCCCGAAGGACTGAATTTCAATGAAAGCACCACATTGGGTTTGGATATTTCAGCGTTGGAGGCATATAATCCCAATCCTGGCGTTCCCTTCCCAAGTATCAAATTCTATTGGTGGAATACAAGTACTTCAACCTGGGATTTGCAGGAAAGCGATTCTGATTTTAGTGACGGGAATGCCGATTTCCATATTGATCACTTCTCACGGTACGCCATTAGCGGCTAATAAACCCAGGAACTGCTCACCTCAGCCCCGCTCCGGCGGGGCTTTATTATTTTCCATAATTGAGACAATCAAATCAACTCAAATGATTAGCTGCATCTCCTCAGAATTCAAATCAGAACCAACTCATACTGGTGGATTCTCCCCACAACTATGGGATAAAATCAATAATTATGGCCCTGTTCCAAACCTAATTTTATTTCTATCTCGATGATTGTGGGCGCTATCTTCTTGTCCTCACACATATTACAAATTTCATAGAAATCCTGCTTTCTTGGCTCATAAATTGAATTATGATTAGTCTGGCTAATAACGAATAATAAATAAAACTCAAACCAAGAGGGTAATTATGAATAATCGCAAAAGAATCGTCATCAGAAGCATGATCTTGTTGGCGGTCTTAATGGGTGTAATACTCATTAATGGCTGTGGCAAGATTTCGCCGGTGGCGCCTGAACAAAATGACGCAACTCTTAAGCAACCTTTCGGCGCCCAACAAATTGAAGATAAGTGGGGCAAAGTATTTTCCTTTAGTTCTTACAATGCCGTCGTGGGTTGGGTTGACAGTGGCGGTGGGACGATGTCATTTGATGGAACGGGCTATGAGGCCGAATTTGACATACCTGACGGGGCGGTGGAAAGTTGGGTCAAGCTATATTGCCAAGGCTCAGCATACTTCACTGAAAGTGGAATGATTTATGTCTTTGAGTTCAAGCCAGATGGTTTGGTTTTCGAGAAGCCAGCCACTTTGAGATTGGAAATGGAAGCCTTGCAGGATTTTAAGGAGGGCGATCCCTATATTGGCGCTGAACTTCTTTACTGGAACGACAGTACCGGCAATTGGGACTACCAGAAGGCGGATGGTGACACGGATGGCGATGGCATCGTGGAATTCCAGATTGAGCATTTCTCAAGGTATGCAGTTGGGGGCCAATCACAATAAAGCAGGATGATCTACACTCCAGCCGACAAGGGTCGGGCAGATGCCCGACCCTTATCTTTTGAATGATTAGCTCGAATTACAACCTGATAGATAGAAGCTCTTCCTCTGAATGCATCAATGGCACCGCGGTCATCACACTGACTTTATCCCCGCATCTCACTTGAATGTTCACCTCCGCTTCATGCTTGCCATCACCATAACGCGCTGTCAATCCAGCCGCAGTTCCCATAGAGGTCACCTCGGAAGATTCGACCAAAGTAGATGGCCCCTTGAAATCCACCGCCTCCAGCAAAGCCTCATTCGCTAAATCACAAGTGGATTCAAGAAAGTGATTCTCACGCTCGTCTCTACCCACGATTATCTTGATTCCATCCACCCGGAAATGTCTTCCAAATTTCAATCGAGCCACATCTTTTAGCGAAAAACCGGGTTTATGCTCGAGCAGATCCCGCATTCTGATGGCATATTGCGGATCGGTCAGCATACATCCTCCCGCCGCACAAGGATAATCGGTAATATTCAGGCTTTGTGCCATTTCCATCTGTCTTTTGCGCGAACGTCCAGAGATATCAAGCAATTTCCAATGGTCGATAACGCCATCTTTCTCCGCCCCGGTCGCGGGCAGAATTCGCCCCGACAGCGGCCTGAGAATAACCCTATCGCAACCAGCTTCCTTCTCGATTAATCGCAATGTATTTTTCATCTGACTCATTGGCCTTTGACCAACCACCTCTCCCGTGATTAGGAAATCAGCGCCCAATTCGCTCATAAAGGCCCGCGCCTTCCTGAAGAAATAAATCCGGCAGTCGATACAAGGGTTGATCTGCGACCCATACCCGAATTTGGGGTGTTTGAGTATTTCCAGATAATCATCGGCGCCGACAAAATGAATCAGCTTTATCCCGAGCGTTTTGCAAGTGGAAATTGCATCGGAAAAACAACCGCCAACCTGATGCTTGGCGCAATTGCAGAACGGAGTAGTGAAATTGATTGCCGTGACTTCAATCCCCATATCGATGGCCAGCTTCACTGCCAGGGTGGAATCCAATCCTCCTGAAAGCAAAGCCACCGCTTTGGGTTTAATTTGCATGGCGGCTTCTGAGGTCATTGCCATTGTCCCTTAATTCTCCGCCATAATATAGGCATCATATTCAGTTTCAAAACGAAGCTTGTGCTTTGCTTCTTCTTGTGCCAGATGCTTGAATATGCCTTGAATGTTGGTATCTGCCGCTCTACTGGCAAGATCCGTATAGAGTCGGAAAGACGCCTTTTCCCGCTTCATCGCTACGATAAGAATATCTTGATAACTCATATCCGGCGCAATTTTCACGGGAATTGTGTAATCGGCGATCTTGAGATCATTTATTTTGGCAAGTAAAGGCATAGCCTGCGCACCGGCCGAAATCTGCTCCAACTTCTTTTTATGTCCCCATTCCTCCCGCTCAAATTCCTTCAACACCGATTTCAATCCTGCGAATTTGGCCTTCTCTGCCAGATGGGAGTAGAAATTTGCGGCCTCTTCTTCCCGGTCAATGGCAAATTTTAATATGTCCTTAATGCTATCCATTACGATTCTCCTCATAATCTTCAAATGATTCCATAATAACCTGCGATACTATATAATTGGAACCGAAAAAGCAATAGGTTGTTCAGCAATTCGCCTCAATCGTGAACGGGCAACTATAGAACATATAGCATAAGATATACTGCCACTCCGCTGATGGAAACAAACATCCACACCGGCCAGACCCATCTTACCAATTTTCGGTGGCGGTCATATCTGCCCTTCAGCGCATATCTCACTGCGACTATAATGAAGGGAACCATCACTGCCGCTAAAATAACATGCGGTATTAAGATGGCAAAATAGGCCGTCCTGGTACAAGCATGATATGGATAAGGAACCGAGCCGACTTTGAAATGATATACCAAATACGAAATCAGAAAAAGAGCAGAAGTTGTCAGAGCCGAAAGCATAAATTTCTTATGAGTCGCCGCCTTCCCCTTTCGGATATTGATATACCCGAATATCAGCAAGATGGCGCTAGCAGCATTGAGGACGGCATTGACCGTGGAAAGATCGCTGAATATCATTGAAGCTGATGATACAATTGGTGAATATCTCTTATTAAAATCTTGATACTGGAGTCATCGGTGCCACTATAATAACCACGGATGCGCCCTTTATCATCGACCAGTATGAACTTGGTGCTATGCATTGATGGAAGTCCTTCTGCCGCCAAATGGAACCCTTGCTCGGATAAAAGTTCCACATTTTCGATCGCACCATTAAGGAAAATCCAGCGGTCATCCATCACACCGAAATTGGAGGCATAATCTCGAAGAATAACTGGAGTATCGATTTCAGGGTCAACCGAGATGGAAACAAATCTAATTCTCTTTTCATCTTTGAAAAGCTGGTATAACTCAGCCATATTAGCGCTCATTATTGGGCAGGGACCCCGGCAACTAGTGAAAAAGAAATCTATCACATTTATTTTGCCATGAAGTTCATTATTACCGAAATGCCGATTTGAACTATCAATGAAATCAAATGCGGGCACCTCGCCAAGAACAGGAATGTCAGAGCGAGACGATTCCGCCCCTTTTATCACCAAATACCCAACTGCGCCCATAATCAAAACCATAACCGAAATTGCCACTGCCAGCGCAAGCGATTTCTCCGGTAGTTTCATATCATTCTCCTGATGATGCCTTCAGTGCAGAATAATTCACCAATATTACGCCGACATAAAGGCTTGCCAGCCAGAGGTGAAATACCTCCATCAAGGGCGGTAGCCCCACAAACAGCAATATTAATCCTACAAGCAACTGAGCCGAAACGAGAAAGATGGCCGCCCAGGCGCTCTGGATCACGATCCGAAAAGGTTGGGAACTCTTACTAATGATTTTGGAGCCGACATGACCGGTGATACCCGCCACCAAGAAACCCAAAGTCACGTGCAGATGCTTGAGGCCGCCAACTTTGCTAAGCCATTCAAGTTCTGAGAGCAATGGGTACTGAGCCCTTATTATCTCAATTGACGAGCGGATCTGGGTGCCAAGCAATATCTGAATCACCGCGAGAATCCATAGCGATCCAATCCAATAATTAATTTTCTTAGGATACACACTTTCATTTCGAGGAGCATTTTCAAGGTAATAGGCCTGAGCAGTAAGATAGATAAGCAAGCTGACGATTATCAGGGCCAGAACTGCATGGATGGTGACTGCCAAAGGCTGTAACTCCAATGCTATCAGGATTCCTCCCTGCCACCCTTCGAGTGCAACCAGCACCGCCGCCGCCAGGGCGGGATAGAGGATTTTGGGGAATTTGCGGAAACTTTTCAATGCCCAAATGGCCGTAATCAAAATTAACACTCCCACGGCAACCCCGCACAGGCGATTGAAATACTCTATCCAGGCAAGTGTGAAATTGAACTGACTGGGGTCGATGTTAGGAGGAAGTTGATCCATATTGGTTGGCGGCAGCCACCTGCCGAAGCACTTTGGCCAATCCGGACAACCCAGACCGGCGCCAGACACTCGAACCACCCCACCAATGAAAATCAAAAGATATGTCGCCACAGTGGCCATCAAGGCAAAACGCCAGAATCCTCTCATAGCTATTCCCTATTTCTCGATTATTAGTCGTTTTCCAAAATTCATCTTTAATGGACCTCATCAGCGCTCGAATCAGTGGGTTGGCTGTGATTCGGGTTTGCTAATGAATCCGAAGTATGTCTTTCATAAATAATGGCGTTCTTATTGATTGGTCCGGCCTTAATTGGATAGATGCGATCACGCTCCATCGTATCAAACATAGTCAGGATAATCAATATCGCCAAAAAAGCCACTGCCGCTGACAAAACTATCAAGTATAGCTTATTATCATAGATGAGATGCATGAAAAAGAATGCCACCAGCAATGCTTTTATCGATGCTATAATCAAAGCCACTACCACGTTCCACCCACCCAGGCGGATAAAGGAAACGGCCACAGTCACCGCGGTTAGAAAGATAAGGGCCGCTCCGACCACAAGATAGATTTTTAGGGGTGTTATATGACCGCTGTGAATCAAAGCATTTTTTTGCATTGCGTTATCCAATCAGATATAGGAGAGGAAAAAGAAAAATCCAAATCATATCGACCAGATGCCAGTAAAGGCCTGCCAGCTCAATCGGAGTATAATAACTGCTGGAAAAGGCTCCTTTCATAGTCCTGATGAGCAGCCAGGTGATGACAGACATGCCGGCAATCACATGGATACCGTGCAGGCCGGTCATCGCAAAATAGATACTAAAAAATATATGGGGATTCGTGCCTTCAATTCCGGTATAGGTATAGTATTTTCCCGGCAACTGTCCCAGATGGAATTTGTGGGCATATTCGAAATATTTTACGACCAGAAATATGCTCGCC
>PFXJ01000016.1:1885-5823 GCA_002791595.1 candidate division Zixibacteria bacterium CG_4_9_14_3_um_filter_46_8 | reverse complement strand
CAAATGCCTGTAGCCATCTCTCGTAATCGAAATATTCCGACCAGGCTTGGAGACGGAGCCCGGAATTATGTATCGCTATTAATACATTACCAATGTTTCGATCCGACCTGCTCAATACCCCTTCGACAATACTCGATTCCGCATGATGAAACCGCAAGTCAATTATCTTGGACTTCAATCCCCTCTGCAACATTCGATACTTGCTAAGGATTTCCTCCAACCCAATCTGCCTCTCCCATTGAAATGGTGTCATCGGCTTTGGAACGAAAGGCGAAATTGTGACGCCGATTTTTTTCCTCCGACCATATTGACGCGCCGCTTCTTCAACTTTTCTGATTAAATTAATAATGCCATCTATATCTTCTTCGGTTTCCGTAGGGAGTCCAATCATAAAGTATAATTTAATATTATCCCAACCGTGCGCAAATGCAGTCACGGAAGTTGATAGGATTTCTTCCTCCGTGATATCTTTATTTATGACATCGCGTAACTTTTGCGTGCCTGCCTCCGGAGCAAAAGTGAGCCCGGTTTTTCTGCCATTGTTGAGGGCATTTAATATATTCATTGAGATCGTTCCCGGGCGAAACGAGGGTATCGCTATTGAAGTTCTGTTTTGATTTAGTGAGCTATTAAGCCGAGATAACAGTTTCTCAAGACCCGAATAGTCTGTAGTTGACAGAGACAAGAGCGATATCTCTTCGTAGCCGGTATGCTCAAGGCTCTCGTCAATCTGCTTAATAATATCATCAATCACTCGCTCTCTTCTAGGGCGATATTGATATCCTGCCTGGCAAAATCGACAACCTCTGGGGCAACCCCGCATGATTTCGATGGACAATCTGTCATGGACAGTTTCTATATTCGGGATAATCGGAAGTGCTGGATAATATTCATTTTTGAGAGGAAGGACGCTACGGATTTTTATCACTTCGGCAATACCAGTTTCCATTGGCTTAAGCCCTGCACTTCCCGGACTAATTTTATAGAATGATGGAACATAACTGCCAGAAATTGAAGACAATAATCGCAGTCGCCCGCGCCGATTATTTGTTTTATATTCATTGGTCCGCGCAATGGCAATTATCTCATCCGCTGCCTCCTCGCCATCGCCCAGGAAAAATACATCGATAAAATCGACAAGTGGTTCAGGATTCAATATCGCCGGCCCTCCGGTAATTACTATGGGATCATCCTCTTTGCGAGATGAGCACGATAAGGGAATTTTCGCCAGATCCAAAATATCTAAGACTCCGCAATAAGCAATTTCATACCCCACTGAAAATCCGAGGAAATCGAAATCCTTGAGCGGAGTGAAAGTTTCAAGACTCCACAGAGGTATATTGTGTTCTATAAGCAGTTGCTCAAGGTCCGGAGCCGCGCAAAATGCCCTTTCGCATAACGCATCATTATGTCGATTGATACGATGATAAATAATCTGCAACCCCAAATTTGACATCCCAATTTCATACAAATCTGGGAAGCAAAGGCAGAATTTAATGCGGTCTCGATGATCCTTATGTATGGCGCCCACCTCGTTCCCAATATAACGTCCAGGCTTCTGAACCAATGGGAGAATTTCATTCATTATCTTATTTTTCATAAGATGACTTTATATAAATTCTAAGAGCCAAAGTCAAGCCATTTAAGGCGATTGCGCCCCCCCACATCAATCGAATTCGAGATGCGAAAATGTTCTGATTTATAATTCCGCCGGCAATGATGAAACTGTCATTGCCTTTCAAGCCAGTCTGATAATTTCTATCTTACGAGAAATTCTCAATTTACATTCGGTAGAAAAAGGTCGGGAGTGGCAAATTTTCCTCACGACTTGTGAGCCTATGGCTTAAAGCCGACCATCATAGGTCAAAACCTATAACCCTCAACTAAACCCCCTTCCAAATCCCAAGTCATACTCCCCAAGAATCCCTACCATTTACCCAAACTTTCAAATTCCACGCTCCAAATTAAGTAATGATATATCAATCACTGCATTAGCATCTCCAGTATTTATCAAATCGCATGCGTCAACAAGGGGAATTGAATTCCACTCCCCTATTATAGAGGCTCCTGTTTCCCTCCATATTGGTATGCCTTGATCACAAATTAAATAGAATCGTAAGTCAAGCCATTTTGGAACTTGACTCTTATGCTGACAAAATTTGATGCTATGCGTCGCCAGCAAATCATCATAGTATGTAGGGCGTGACGAAAATCACGATCTGCGTGTCTTTTACCTCGTGTTGATCATAGCGAAAAAGATAGCCTAAGATGGGGATGCTTCCCAATAAGGGGATTTTCACTCGGTTGATTTTTTCGCTTTGGATATTCAAGCCGCCGATCGTAAAAGTCTCCGCATTTTTAACACGCACTACCGTTGCCGCGGTGCGCTTACTGATTTCCGGCAAACCTTCGACACCCGCGCCTACCACATCACCAACTTCTGGCTTCACATACACGGTGATCTCTCCGCTCTCAGAGGCGAAAGGAGTGATTTCCAATTTGATGCCGGAACTGACCGACTGGAGTGTATTATATTGGTAGTTCTGCGAAGTGCCGGTTTGTATGACGAAGTATTGATCCTTAGTTATGCCAATTTCTGCCTTGCTTCCATTTACCGTGGCGATACGGGGATTGGCGCGGATTTTGGCTTCCCCGGATTGCACCATCGCCGCGAGGGAAGCGCTTAGTTCTGCCGTATATTTGCCCATATCGACCGCCATATCAGCATAGTTGGCGGCCAACGCCACAGGGTCTATGTCCGTATGATTGGTGACGATATTCCAGGGGTTATTGCCTGTTGAACGTGTCAGCGACCAGTCCAATCCCATTTTGCGCAAAGCCTCGTTTGAAATTTCGGTTACTACTACCTCAATAAGAATTTGCACCGGTGGCGCATCCAGAAGCCTTAAGTCATCTTTGATCCGCGCTACAGTCGCCGGGGGCGCGGTGATGCATACGCAGTTGGTCGTTTTTGAAGCTTTGACATACGGTTTGAAAAAATCGGAGAGCATGGTGATAGCTTCACTGGAGCTAATGTTTGATAAGCCGACCACTGCCGTTTCGGAAAGCAAACCAAAAGCGAGATCCTCCGGATTGGAAGACCCCACAAAATACTTACCATCTTTGAAGCTGTAGGTGAAGCCCGAGGGAATCAGAATCGCCTTCAAAACCTCCTCGAGTGGTTCGTCCACCGCCTCGTAAGTAACAAGTCCCTGGACGGTGTTATCCCAGACAATTGGAATACTGGCCGCCATAGCCAGGTCTGCCAGTACCTGACGTAAGTCGGTCTCGAAAAATGAGTTGGTGATCAGGGGTGCCGGTTCGGTGATGGCCTCGGATTCCAAGGAGTCCTGTGGGATTTGGCCTGCATCATCAACAATTCCCAATGAGGGTTTGATGGATTGCGGCAGCGATTTCATTTTAGAAAACCGCCTCTCCCGGCTGGCGACTGCATTCTTGTCGGAGTCGGCAATAGATAGGCTTTTCGCCTCAGAGATAGCGGCTTTGGCTCCCTCGAGATCCCCGATGCCCATAGACGCATCAGCCAAAAGCAATAGCAAGGGCAGACGCAAATTGACCTGGTCGATCTTGCCAAGTTCGCTGTTGAGAAAGCTGATAGCTTCCACATAGCGATGGTCATCCATAAGCTTGCCGGCAAAGCGCATTGCCTGCCGGCTCTCAAAGCTCTTATCCGAAGTCCCTTGAGCGTTAATTGCCGGGGGATTTGCCGCCATCAGCAATAGAATCAGGAGGAGATGAAAAAACAGGTATGATAATCTTTTTATGCCCGCGCGATGATCCATAAAAATTGACTCCTATAATTCCGGCGCTAAGGATTGGTCTAATTGGAGATGGTAATATCCGTCAGCTTGATGGTACTGCGGCGCACCCGTAATGCGTACTTGAAAGGTATGTGTACCGGCAGGGAAGAGCACGCT
>PFXJ01000016.1:0-1806 GCA_002791595.1 candidate division Zixibacteria bacterium CG_4_9_14_3_um_filter_46_8 | reverse complement strand
TGGGTTTAACTGGCCGCCATCCAGCGAAATTTCCCAATTTAGCATGATGTCCGAACCATATTGCGGGCCGGACCTTCCAAATATATCTTCCACAAAATACAGGGACGGCGAAGAGCCGGGCGGAGTGGGAGCCGTAGCTAAATTCCAGATCAAATTATTCGAAGATAAGATGCTACCATTGAGCGTAACTACTATGGCGGAATCGGTCTCGACCCGGTGAATCTGGCAATGCGTCCATTGCAGACTGAATTGGGCCCAGGTCGGAAATGGATATGGATAGGGCACCGCTTCCGCTATAACCGGCACATCTCCTCCTATTGCCTGCGAAGGTATCGGCGCTCTCTCAGGAGCTTGGATGATATTCTTTATCTCTTGGTTGGGGGCGGAGACATTAGGAATTTTCTCAGCAGTGCCATTTATATTCGTTTTAGCATCAATCCATATTTCTCCCACTATTGCCTCTTGAGGATAAACGAGGACCAGGCCAATAAGTATTATGCCTAAAAGAAATAGGGTTTTGATAAGAAAAATCGAGCCAATTAAGTGGGAAATTTTCATTGCTTTTTCAAATTAACTATATTGAATAGAGTTATTCACCAGCTTGATGACAAAAGGGTGTTTTTGAACGCCATATGCGGAACGCATGGGTATCCATATTGTTGATAAAAGAATCCAATTTTATTCCCCTCTCGAGAGGGGTGGCCGAAGGCGGGGGTGTGTTCTTTTTAGGGAAAACACACCCCGTCTCCCGCCGTTGGCGTGATCCACCCCTCTCAAAAGAGGGGATTGAAATGCTATTCTGTTCTCGCTTGGCCAAAACTCAGACCTAATTTGATGTGTTGCCATTTTGTCAACAGTCTGATGAATAGAGTTATTCACTTCATTTCGCCTTTGAGACGAAATTGAACTTCGAAATGGCTGGTTCACTTTCCTCATTGTACTTCACTTTGATAACCGCCTCGTAGGTTCCCGGTGCCAGCGCTCCGGGACACGGCACTACATACCCGCGGATTCTTTCGGGAAGGAGGTAATCCTGTGAGCTTCCGAAAGCGATGGGTTCCATCATAAGATTATATTTTTTATCATAGATTTCTATTTCCCCCTGTGTAAAACAGTGCACATTACCCACGTTCTCAACATTGACCACAAACGCCCGCATCATAGGACTTATCGGATCATAGGAAACCGAACTAATAGATGCTTTATACTCCAAGTTTTTCTTAAATGAAACGGTAACAAACAGTGTCCGTGCCAATTCAAACTCGGTGGGTAGCATCTTGCCCGTTTTCGAGGTCTCAAAGATGATCGCTGTGTAGTATTCACCATTAATCTCTGCCGGAGCATTAACATTTATTTTTGCTGACCCGGAACCCTTGGGCGGAAGCAAGAGAGGTTCTGGCGATACGGTTACCCACGACAGACAGGGTTTGACTATGTTCTTCGGGTCAGGATTGAGAGTTACCATTCCGCTATCATTCATTGACCAGTTCACGAGTCTTGCGCTAACTGACAAGGTATCGGGTGTGTAGTTGGTTAGCCTTATGCCCTTCGTCGTATTGCCGCCCGGCGTGATGCCGAAATCCAAAAGGTTAGTTGAGAGCGAGAACGGGGGAGCGGACGCTTCCATTAAGGCGCGTATAGCATCTGAAGCCGCTCCGGGTATCGCTTCGCCTTTTACGATTGAATACGGGAAAGCCCCTTGCACTAATTTACCGTCCTTGGTTCGAAGTTGAGCCTTAACCATATAAATTCCATCTTCAAGTCGTTTTGTCCCCTGTGCTTTGAACAATCGCCTTTTCCCCGGTA
>PFXJ01000057.1:164-16897 GCA_002791595.1 candidate division Zixibacteria bacterium CG_4_9_14_3_um_filter_46_8 | reverse complement strand
ACGCTGGGCAATTTCCTCTATCTTGCTCACAGGAGCATCCACGCGAATACAGTTAGCCAACCAAAACGCTTCAAAAGACTTGATTTGACCTTGCGCCTTGAGTGCACTAAGGTCGTTTAGGATCGCACCCTGGGTATTCCCAGCCATATCTTGCAGGGCACGAACCACCGTCTCATGACGGTCCTTCAGGGTAGCTCCCTGGCTATCCATCTGTGTGGTAATAGCATCTGTGTTTGCCTGACCAGTTAGATAAACCAGCACAGAGACGGATTGATTCGGAGGAGTTGAATCCAAAATTTGCATCAACCCTGAATCAATCTCTCCCCCAAAAGCTACGCTTGTGGCTCCCATCATTAGAAAAGCAAGAGCCAACATTAGGGAGATATTCTTCATAATTTCTCCTAAAATTGAGGTTTAGTGTTTAATTTAGTTAGCTTTATTCGTCCTGGGTAAAGATGCAATTGTCGCCATACCACGCGATACAACAACATCGCCCGGAAGCTATAAACTCAATTGCATCTGCTTTAGAGTTCATTTATTTTATGATGAAAATCAAGAAGAAATGGTTTAATGAAAAGGTTCCTATGTTATTATAACCAATCACGAGCAATTGTCAATAATTATTTTGATATCAACCAAGCTGGATTTTACTCAGAAGCGGGCTATCAAAGATCGCATAATACTAAAATAATTAATTATTATAAATATGGGACATTACAAGTGTGGCTGGAGTTGGAAATTAAAGTAGCTCGGGGTTCCAAGGAAGATACGTTGGACCGTCTTCATTAACGGAATTTAATGAATAATCTGATCTCCTATGCCTTCATCATCTCAAGTAAGACTCCGAATCTAACTCCGCCATCGGATATGATCATCTGGTCAAAAGCGAATTGCCTCATTATCGAGACCCAAATGATTAATCCACCGACGACTATATCTGTTCTTTGGGGATTGAGATGGAAAATTAAATGGCGTTTTTTCAGGTCGGCCGCCCGGACAAGCTCTGCGAAACGGTTAAGCCGGTCGCAGGAAAGTCGAAGGCCATGGACCGCCCTGGAATCATATTTTGGTAATTGTAACATCGCCGCCGCCGAGGAAGTTACGGTCCCCCCAGTAAATATAATATGCCTTATCCGGGCATCAGGCACCGGTAATTCGGCTTTCAAAATGCCAATTACATGATCACTTGCTGAGGAATAATCTCTTTCATCAGTGGGAATTGATTTTATAAACTTCTCACTCAGATATACACAGCCGATAGGTAAGCTCTTTAGCTTTAGCCTTTCATCATCGGCCAAATACGCGAATTCAGTTGAACCGCCGCCGATATCGACAGCCAAGATTGAGCGTCTCTCGATATCCAAACCATAAAGCCCGCCTTCAAAGGAGTACTGCGCTTCTTTCTCACCACCGATTATTTCGATTTCCATCCCGCTTTTCTCTCGAATGTCATCAATGAATTCGGAAGCATCAGGGGCGTCACGAAGAACTTTGGTGCCGATGAGGCGGATTTCGTCGGCTCCAAATCCATGGGCTTTCTCAATCAGTCGCGATATTGCCAGAGCAGCGCGCTCCTTGGCTTGGGGAATCAGATGACCTATCGAAGTGAAATCCTGGCCGAGACGTGGTTCCTCCTTATCCTGGTAGATAACCTTGAAATCAGATTGTAGTTTCTCGGCAATTAGAAGAAGGATACTGTTGGTTCCAATATCCAGAATAGCTTTTCTCAGATTACTCCTTTTTTCTGAATTGCGAATCCTGTCGTTTGTTCGCATAGATAAATTCCGTCTTCTTTCATCGGAAAATAAGTCAATCGTCCAGGCCGAAAATGGATATCCGGCACCTCATCTCTATTGAATGATTTTCTTAACGAATGCCCCGCGCAGCCAAAAATCAAGTAATACCATAATACTCCGGCTAACTGGGCGGCCTCTTCCTCGGGCAAAGTGCAAGATGCTCTGTGGCTTGGCACGGTTTCGGAAAGCTCAATGTCAGGTTGCGAGCGAGTCAAATTGGTCGCCAGCGTCCAGCAGGCTCCCGGATTCTTCAATCCGAATGCAGGAATATAAAACTTGAAAATGGAATCAGTCGGTTCATCAATCAACAATGATAGCTTATTAGTGAAAAGCGTTTTTGCCTGTTGGAATGTCAAGATGCTTCTCTCTCCATTGAATATGGCCTCAAATCTCCAAAAGGGAAAGTATTTTGAATCAATAGAGCCATCAAATTTTGCAGTAGTCACTTCGACCTGTCTCAATTGGCTCCCTTCGAGATACCAGAACCGGTCACAATTCTGACACAAGAAAGCCAAGCTCTCACCATCAATTGTCAGATCCGCTCCGCAATGAGGACAATGGTGCGGGACTATTTTAATTGATCCCACTCCTTCAAAGCTGTCACTTTCCATAACCTCCTTAAACTCGCCTTCGAAATGGGATGAAGCCTGTTCCGAGACGCCATCTATCAGCAGATAGAAGTTTCCCGAATTATTTAGAAATTGCGAGACCCAGAGTGGAAAATAAACCAAAGTCAGTTTTTCACCGATTAATTCCTCATAACAAGCCGATGGATTCCTGCTCAACCTTCCCAAACTATTATAGGCCATTTCGCGAGCGGTATCCATCACAATTTCAGGTTTAATCACTTCGGCGAGCTCCCTCAATTTGACAGGAAGGTCCGGGCAAAGCTCGATGGTCTGAGCGCGGATCCCCAGAGACAAATCCCGCATCCAGGGAATTTCCGATGCAGGGAAATTAATATCGAAGTGCTTTGAATCAATTTGGACTTTGGCTTCAGTTTCAAGCCTGGTTCCGTCCTCGAATTCATAAGTATCGGTTCTCACTTTCAGCCAGTATTGAAGCCCCCTGAATCTCCAGAATGGAACATAATATAGTGCCAGTTTTTCCATCGATTTTGGCAAAGCCAAACCCTCCCGTTTGCAATATCGTTCGGTGATATACTTGATACTGCGCGCATTAAGCTCCGTATTCAAATAAAATTTAAGGACCCTATTCGGAGACGTAATCAGGAGCACCTTTGAGCAGTAAGGGCATCTAATTGAACGGTAGCTTTCCGGGAAATTTATTGGGCTTCCACATTGAGGGCAATTAACCTTAATGTCTTCATTGGGACGGGTCGATTCCATTATTATCATCTCTACATTATGCACGTCTGTCCATCTCTTCCCCGCAATTACTGCAGAACTTGGAATCGGTTGGATTCTTATGATGGCATTGACGACATTCCTTTTCTGTTTTCTCTAATTTATGGCCGCACGTTGAGCAAAATTTCGCATCTGGCGCCAATTCAGCTGAGCAATTGGGACAGCGGATTATGGTTGCCATCTGATTCCCGCAAATGTGGCAGAAACGTGATGGAGATTCGGTTTCAGCTCCGCATTTTGGACACGCCATCAAATCAGTGCCTTTCCCCACTATTATGGACTTTGAGAGAAGTGCAGGCACCATCAATCCGACGCCAGCAGCCATCCCGATTCCAGCGCCGGTCTGAGCGCTCTGCCCCTCTGACGTCATCGCCTTGGCAAGCGAAAATTTGAGGAATTTGTCCAAATCCCCGACTGCTTTCATCCCGGATTTCTGGTCAAGAACTTTCTGGACGTCATCTGGCGGAGTTAAAGACGTTATATAAAAATCAACAAGCTCTATCCCGCATTTCAAAAACTCGCCTTTGATCCTGCTTTTGGCTTCCACCGCTAATTCATCGTATTGCCTCGGAAGATCGAGAATAGTTTCCAGCTTTTCGCCAAATAGATCGTTAAGACGGGAGACGATTATATCGCGAAGGTAATCGGAAATTTGCTCAGTCCGATAAGCGGCTTCGCGCCCCACGATTGTATTGAGAAATAAAAGCGGATCCTTGATTTTACAGGAATAAACTCCGTAGCCGCGTAATCGGACCAATCCGAGCTCACTATCGCGAAATGCGACAGGATCTTTAGTGCCCCACTTCAAGTCAATGAAATGCTTCTTATTAATGAAATATACTTCACATCGAATCGGGGACTTGAATCCCCATGGCAGTGACAATAGCCTGGTGATGATCGGAAGATTAAGAGTTGATAGCGTATATTGGCCGGTCCCAAAATGGTCGGCCATCCTGCCGGACACGAAGAATACCGCCTGCTGGGAGTCACGGACAATCAGTTGCGCCCCCAATTTAATATCGGCGGAGCCCTCCTCAGGAATCCGGTGAACCATCTCGTTCACACCCGGATCCATCCATTCAATAATTTCAAGAAATATCCCCATTACGCCTCCTAAATAGTGATGAAGTCTAATATATTATCGACTTTGATTGTCAAAGCTTTCGCCTTTGAATTTTCAATTGTCAAATGTTTGGTATCGGGAAAACCTGAATTTCTGAACGTGAATTTCGCTTCCCACTTATATATGTGTTTCAATTTCGGATATGTTTTCTTTGCTCTCGCTACGCTTCATTGTTATCTTGTGATTTCAATATTTAAATTCGAAATCGAAAGGATTTACAATGAAAGACAAACGCAATGAAATTCTCGCCCGCCAATTGCTTGACTACTCCACTAAACTCCAGGCAGGCGAAATTTTATATTTGGAGATCAAAGGCAAGGACACTTTGGAGCTCGGCAAGGAAATAATCCGCTTCGCCACCGAAAAGGGCGCCACCACTTTCTGGTACTATAACGACGAGTCTCTGAGCCGAAATTGGATTAAGTCGGCAACCGAAGAGCAATTCAAGAAACAGGCAGAGCTGCATTTAGAGCTGATGAGAAGGGCAAATGTCTATATCGGATTGAGGGGCTCCGACAATCCATTTGACCACGCCGACATAGACATCAGGCAAAAGGAAAGAAGCAATACCCTCTTTTACAAGCCCGTTCATCTGGAACAGCGCGTCAAACATACCAGATGGGTTGTGCTCCGCTATCCCAACAATGCGATGGCGCAGTTGGCCGAGACCTCCCAGGAGGCATTTGAGGATTTTTATTATGAGGTCTGTTGCGCCGATTATGCCAAGATGTCCAAAGCCCAGGACCAATTATTCGCTTTGATGAATGCGGCCGACAAAGTTCACATCAAAGGTCCCGGCACCGACCTCACCTTTTCCATCAAGGGGATACCTTGCGTCAAATGCGATGGCTTGCGTAATATCCCTGACGGGGAAGTATATACTGCCCCGGTACGCGACTCAATCAACGGGAAGATAACCTACAATACCCCATCTTTGCACGAAGGCATGGTTTATGATTCGATCTCATTTGTGTTCGAGAAAGGCAGGATAGTCAAAGCCGATGCCGGTGCGCTCACCGATAAATTGAACAATATCCTCGACACCGATGAGGGTAGCCGATATGTGGGCGAATTTTCCATTGGGGTCAACCCTTTCATCCTCCATCCGATGAAAGACACTTTATTCGATGAAAAAATTGCAGGTTCTCTTCATCTGACTCCTGGTCAGTGTTATGATGAAGCCCCGAATGGGAATCATTCCGCGATCCACTGGGACTTGGTCTTGATCCAGAGGCCTGAATATGGTGGGGGAGAGATTTGGTTCGATGACCAGCTTCTCCGCAGGGACGGCGTTTTCACCGATGCTGGTTTGGAAAGGCAGTTCTCTAAGGACAACCTGAAGAGTCGGGCTCTCTAATTCCCCGCGATGCAATTGCTTGATTAGGCACTTTCCAGAGAGGTTAACCAGAAGGCCGGTCCCGGAATGTTATCCGTGAGGATCGCTACCCGATTGTCACACCTTTGATCGTTATGCTGATTCTTGTTTCAGGTTTTCCTTCCCCTTCCAGAGTTATTGAAGTGTAGAAAATCCCCGAGTGTATATTATCGGCCAGGGTAAATACGATTTCCGTCGATTCCCCGCTTTTTAGCTCGGTATCTTTGATCTTATATTTGCTCACATATTTTTGATCTGGTGAGTCAATCACCACCAACTTTACATCAAAAGGATTGTTGTTGGTGAGCTTGATCGTTCTCTCAGCCTTGGCTCCCTTGGCAATCTGGCCAAAATCCGCAAATAGTGGAGCATAATTAAGCATTTGTTTGGGATTATCGAGCACCGCTTTGACCCTGATCTCGTATTGCGGCTTGGCCGGGTCATTGCTGTCCATATACGCATATTTCACTAAAGTCTCTTTACACTTAGCGGTACTTAGGGTAATATCTAAGCTTGAACCTGCGCCTGGAGGAATAACTATCCCTCTTGTCAATGACGATTGAACCCCTCACGTATGCCTTACGCGGATTATGACCAAATCCTGCGATCCAGTGTTGTAGAAATTGAAAGTATGGGTTAGCTGCGAACCCATGGTGGCCGAGCCAAAATTAAACTCATCCTCGTCGAAAACCAACGTTGGATCCGATAGGGGAACCACCTTGGCCGCGCCCATTTTGATATCGGCTGCTGCTCCCCCATCAGGTTTGGCCGGACCTGAAGATGCTCTCGCTGGCGGAGATGGCTTATCAGACGCCTCTTGTTTACCACACGAAATCGAACCAGCTAACAACCATATTATGCCAATTACCAGAAGTGATTTTCCAATATTCATCATCCAAAATCTCCCAAATTTAGTGCATAATATATTAATTTCATCAAGATGTCAAGCCTAAAGCTACTGAGATCTGGGAAAAGGAAGGGAGAAGGTCTCTCCCTGATGGTGTGCGGTGGGAGTGGAATGGGGGAGGTGAGGAGGTGGTGGAAGCAATGGCGGTAGCATCCCATCAAACCACCCCGACAAATTCCAAGTATCCGCCCCATTTTCCGCCAAAATGGCAGTCACTCTATATTCTGAGATAAAGATGGTGCTGATGCTTCTTGACCTTATTTTATGGAATGGAAAATTACTGGGAACAATGGGCAATGTCATTGCTATTAACATCATTGAATTAGTTGATATAAAGCGATCTCTTGCATTAACCTTTCGCAATTGAGAACAGAATGACCAGAAATCAATTTGACTACCTTGGCGATTCCCGTCCGCTGGCTTTGGGATTGACAGCAGGTACCGCAATTAATGGCCAGATTTGGGACTTAGCCAAAGTGCCGCTTGGCAATAATCAATATTGGATTTACCAGGATAATAATGCCAAAGTAATTTGCTCCCAAGATATAATTCAAATCAACATCTCGAAATTTTCAGCTCATAATAACTACGTGCAGATGCTTGATAATCCTAAGCACCTTTATTTGACAAAAGAAGCCTTCTCACCCGGACGCAACGGGAAAATCGCATTCTCCTGCCGAATGAAAGCTGAAATCTTTCGGGGAATAAAAGAAGATTATAGAGATGGATTCTGCGCATTCAATGTGCTTGATTTTAAGACAGGTGTAGTATTTGACATTGTCTCCAATGGGTACAAAATATGGACCATTTATGAACGGCTCTTGATTCCAGGCCTGACCACTGAAAATGAGGCATTTACTAAAATTATCGAAGTCCCCAAAGCTACTCACCCCCGGGAGCCACTTGATTGCACCATTGTATTCGATGGGGAAAAGGGAATCGCGGAATTTTACCTCAATTCGGAGTTGATTTATGAATCAGATAGAAATCCTTTAGATATCGATTCGCTTCAGACAGGTTTTGGCATTATTACTCTGCATCCTATCGAAAATGGCGCCAGCGTTTCTTGCCGGGATCAAGGTGGTTTTGGCCAGTGGGGAGCATTCAGGGTTCACCAAATATGATATAGGGGGTAACCCTCAAAGATACTAATTGCAGGCGTGAAACTCGCCCCTATGGCTGAATCGAAAATTCCCACTTGCAGAAATAGTTGCTATTATGGAGGTCTGGCGGGCAATGTTTGCAAATAGTCTTAATTCTGGGGTCGATGGTTCTGGCGAAGAATTCATATTCAACTACGCCCACTTGTTTACAGGGGAATAGCTCCCGATTATCCCGTTCCCGTGCCAATTGCACCCGGCAGTTATTCATTTCCAAAATCAAATTCCCATCCTCAAAATAAACCGATTGCTCATTTATGAACGCATACATTCTAAACCATAGGGCCTTTTCAAGCGCTTCCAAACCGCCAACCTCTGGTATATTATGCCGTTTCATTATCCTTTTTGCTTCGATTTGCGTGAAATCCTGCCAAGCCTGTTTATCATAGAGGGTCGCTTTCTCCATTCCGGCTTCGGCTTCGACTTTGAGAAACCATAACCCATCGTGCGCCAGCCAATTCCGGGCAAAATCCCCCAACATCCCTTCGATTGTCTCACGAGGAAGATGCTTTAAGTCAAATTTATCGCTCATATCAACTCCTATTGAACATTCTATAATTCAAAATGGATAAAACTTACATCTAATATTTTCTTAAATACCCAGCCCACAAATACATACATCACAAAAACCTCCACCGCAAACGGAATGAACCCCAAGAATCCGATAATAGGCATCTCGAATATTTTCACGTTGCCCAAATAAGGAATGGAATAAACCCACTTGCCGCCAGCCCAGAAATTCCAGAATTCCCAGAGAAAACCGCAGACCAAGCCGGTGGCGAATAGGCGGAGAATTCCGCCTAATGTCCCACTCCTCAACTGTCGCAGGATTGAAGACAGTCCGAGACGGTAATTAATTGGATCCAGCATTAAGACGAACCCGGTCCATATTGCGGGGGCCCAATAGCGATTTGGAAACAGCAGAGGGATAAGCTCAAGCGCGGTTCCGATGAAAATCATTATCCAAATAGTGCGTGGCGAAGGGACAAAAGATTTACATCTAATCCTATCAAATAGCTTGATGCCGGTAAGTAGAATGTAGGTCTCAAATATCCCGGGCCAAATGGTAGCAAATGACCAGAAATAACCGAAGTATCGCACCATTCTATTTTCAGGAAGCCCGACGTAGCGCCAGTTTTCTATAAAAAGATTGTAGAATTCAAAGAGATACCAAAGTCCGACGGAAATAGGCAGCATCCATAGAAAATTCCTCGTATCTCCGATAATCAGGCTTCGACGATGCCAGAGATAATTTATGCCATCAACAAGAATGATGTAACCGGTCCAGACGATAGGGGTAAAGAATGTTGTGAAGAACCAATGGCCGGAAAATTTCATAATCTCCGCCGAGGCGATTATGGCGCTGCCACCAAATATCATAAAATATGTGATTTTATTTCCGCCAAATTTCATCACGCCAATCTTATGATTTGGATATTGGTATGGCAATATTTTAATTGTATATTGTATGATGTAAATAACATATAATAATTTGTGAATTTAGGAATCTTTGTCAGAACGTAATTTCTAATGAGCATATCATATTGGTTGGATAAATCATCTGGGAAAATTCCACTTAAGGCAGATATAGCCATCATCGGCGGCGGCATTACCGGATTATGCCTGGCATATTGGCTTGATCAAATCGGGGGTGTGAGCGTGGCCCTGGTTGAGCGAGGGCGGCTTGGCTCCGGCGCTACTGGACGCAATGCCGGATTTCTTTTGGCCGGGACCTCCGAGAATTATTTTAGAATGCGCCAGCAATATGGCAATGAAAGAGCCAAAGCGATTTATTCCCTCACCATCGATAACCACAACCTGCTCTATGAGCAGATCATTAAACCCCATTCCATCAATTGCGGCTATACCCGTTGCGGCTCCATAACTGCGGCGGTGACCAATGAGGAATATGACGAGCTTCTGAATTCCCATCGATTGCTTTGTGATGACAATTTCCAGTGTGAATTGATTGATGAAACAATGAATGCAAAATTGGAAGTTAGAGGGTTCAAAGGCGGACTACAGCAGAGAATAGATGGGGGGATTAATCCGGTTCTATTCATCGAAGGGATCAAGTCGTTCCTTTCGGATAAAGTCTCCATCATTGAACATTGCGAGGTTTTTGATATTCGATCTGAGAGCGGTGAATTAAATATCCGTGCCGAGAGTGCCGCAATCAAATGCGATCTCGCCATTCTTGCTACCAATGGTTATGCGCCTTTATTGAGTTCGTTCTTAAAGGGGAAGGTGACCCCCACGCGAGGGCAGGTTTTGGCTCTGTCGGCGACTGATAAGAAGCTCTTTGATGGTCACACCATTTATTGCGATTTCGGATTCGAATACTTTCGCCAACTATCGAATGGGGTCGTCCTTTTGGGCGGATTCCGCCAGAATTACCGTGCAGAGGAATTGGGCTATTCAGATGAAACCACCGAAAGTATCCAGATGGGCTTGGAGGAATTTATCAGCGGCCATATTCCGACCCTCGTTGGCCAGAAAATAACTCATCGTTGGTCGGGAATAATGGGATTTTCCGCAGATGGGCTGCCACTGGTAGGGGAGATTCCCGGACATCCCGGCGTAATGTATATCGGTGGTTATACCGGGCACGGTCTGGGCTTTGCCGTCGTTCTTACCAAAGCGCTGGCGGAGCAATTATTAAACGGGAAAACGGATTATCCTCTGGAGATTTTTTCTTTAAGAAGATTGGGTTGAAAAGAACTAATAACAGTTTAGGAGATGGAGATAATTATGCTGATAACGACCACCCCCAATATTGAGGGACAGAAAATTGTAAAGTATCTTGGGCTAGTCAATGGAGACGCTATTCTGGGCGCAAACCTGTTTAAGGATTTTTTCGCCAGAGTTAGGGACATAGTCGGGGGGCGCGCCGCGGCGTACGAAAATGAACTACGCAAAGCCAAAGACATCGCCATCCAGGAAATGACGGAGCAGGCAAAATCTGCTGGTGCAAATGCGGTGGTCGGCGTGGATTTGGATTACGAGACCATCGGAAATAGCATGTTAATGGTTAGTGTCAGCGGCACTGCTGTGGTTTATGAGTAATGGCATAAGATAGCTCTCACAGCAGCTGGTCGTTTCTCTATTGTCAATAATTTACTATTTCCCATAAATTCAATTGATACAAATTGTTGACTTGAACCTTAAATCATCGGAGTAAATATGGCTGGAAATTTGTGCCACTTTGAAATCCCGGCAAGAAATATTGAAAAAGCTGGGCAATTCTACAGCAAAGTATTTGGCTGGAAAATAAGCGATTCCGGTTTTCCCGGATATTCTTTTTTTGAAACATCAAAACCGCCGCACGGCGGGATTGAGAAGCGCGAACCATTTTCAAATGGGGTAATGCTCTATATTCAGGTCGATGAAGTCACGGCCGCTATAAATAATATCAAGAGCGCGGGTGGTTCGATAGTAAAAGAAAAAACAGAGATCCCTAATATAGGCTGGTTCGGCCTATTCAGCGATCCCGATGGCAATATCATCGGCATATTCCAGAGCAAAAACGTTTAGGAGCTATCGAGGCATGAGGAGTGCTTGAGCAAAACGTTATGAGGTTCACCTTAAATTCCCATACCCCCCTTTTTATCTCAAGGTGTAATCGAATATTCCTAATTAGGTTGGTAATTCCTAGTCTGCTGATAGAATTAGATTATTAATCGCTGAGAATCATGCTCTCCTGACACGGGGTTTATTTTCGCTTCTTTCTGCCGAAGATGATATCTCCGTTATATCTTCCCTAATTAAAATCCGTAAAAATACTTATTGCAATTCCGGTTTCAAATTCGTATCATCGGCGGCTAAGTGAAAAGGTTCACAAGATGTTGGAGTTTTAAATGAATTGCTTTAGCTATTAACTAATTGTATTTTCAAACTTTGAAGCGAATTGATAAGATTAGCATATTGATAATTATGATAAATTAAAATGAACTGGCTTTTTTCACATCAAGGAGATACTAATGTCTAATTTCGTTCAAGAAGTTATGGCGCGGGTAAGAGCAAAAAACCCAGCCGAACCCGAATTCCATCAAGCAGTTCAGGAAGTGCTCGAATCGATTTCGGTTGTTTTGGAAAGGCATCCTGAATATCGCAAGGCGAAAATCGTAGAGCGTATTGTAGAGCCGGAACGCGTGATTATGTTCCGCGTGCCCTGGGTTGACGATAGCGGCGAAGTCCAAATTAACCGCGGCTTTCGCATTCAAATGAACAGCGCTATAGGCCCCTATAAAGGTGGACTGCGTCTCCACCCGACTGTTAATCTCGGCGTTCTTAAGTTCCTTGCCTTCGAGCAGGTTTTCAAGAATAGTCTCACCACCCTGCCTATGGGCGGCAGTAAGGGCGGATCCGATTTCGATCCAAAGGGCAAGAGCGACAATGAAGTTATGCGCTTCTGCCAGAGCTTTATGAATGAGCTTTTCCGTCACATCGGGCCTGATACCGATGTCCCCGCTGGCGATATCGGGGTTGGAGGCCGTGAAATCGGTTTCCTGTTCGGCCAATACAAGAAGCTTTGCAATGAATTCACCGGCGTTTTGACCGGCAAGGGTCTGGCTTGGGGAGGTTCCCTGGTTCGTCCCGAAGCAACTGGCTATGGGAATGTCTATTTCGCCGCCGAGATGCTCTCCACCCGTGGTGAATCCCTAAAAGGGAAGATGTGCCTGGTTTCCGGAAGCGGCAATGTGGCTCAATACACTGTGGAAAAAATAAATCATTTGGGCGGCAAGGTTGTTACTATGTCCGATTCAGCAGGTTATATCTATGATGAAGCTGGCATTGGCGAAGAGAAGTTGAAATTCGTGATGGATTTGAAGAATTTCCGCCGCGGACGCATCAAGGAATATGCCGATAAATACAAAGTGCCCTATTACCCAATTGATCCCAAGTTGGATTATAATCCGCTCTGGAATCATAAGGCACATTGTGCATTCCCTAGCGCCACCCAGAACGAAATCAACGCCAAAGACGCCCAGAATTTGATTAATAATGGCGTTTATGTGGTATCCGAGGGCGCCAATATGCCGACCACCCCGGATGGCGTGAATATATTCATTAACAAGGGTATCCTCTATGGTCCCGGCAAGGCGGCGAATGCCGGCGGCGTTTCGACTTCCGGCCTGGAGATGAGCCAGAATTCGATGCGCTATAGCTGGAGCCGTGACGAAGTTGACCAGAAATTGCACGGAATTATGAAGAGCATTCATAAGGCGTGTGTCGAAGCCGCCGCCAAATATGGCACCCCCGGCAATTATGTCAACGGCGCCAATATAGCCGGATTTATCAAGGTCGCTGATGCGATGATGGATCAGGGTATCGTCTAAAAATCAACTTGGATTAATTTGAAACGGGTTGGGGAGTCATCTCCAACCCGTTTTTCTATTTCCTGATGGATTAGAAATGCGTGGCATTATTCTGTGGGCGGCAGACCTCCCGGTCTGCCTTGGCCCGGTAGGTCAAGACCTCCGTGTCTTCACGCATATTCTTAAGGAGTCAAGCCCCAAGTGGGCTTGACCTACTCGGCTTAAGGCGGGCGGCCTTGGCTCCCGCTATTCAAGTGTCGGGGGCAAGCCCCACGACCTACTTCAACAGGACGCGGGGGGTAAACCCACCCCCTACTTAAGTAATGTCATCCGCTTGGTGAATACATTTTCACTGATTGGTAATTTGTATAAATAAATCCCACTCGGATTATTTGAAGCATCCCAGATTGCCCGATGGCTCCAGGCTACCTGCATCTCATCCATTATCACTTTAATTCTCTCCCCCAAAATATTATATACTTCGAGGCGGACTTCATAATCCAAAAAATAGTTGACATTGGGTCTGATAGTTATATAAGTTAGGAAAGCTTTTTTGGGAGTAATGCCGAGATCGGGTAAATCCTGATTTGCCCTAAGATAATATTACTGATGATCATTCTGAGAAAAACATTTTTCATAGCTTTATTAATAGGCCTTGTGTCGGTGGCTGTCGCCGGTGATTTGCAGGTTGCTGATAGCCTTGGGGGCGCCTTCCAATACGACAAAGCCATTACTTTGTACAAACAACTGGTGCAAGCCGATTCATCTGATGCCGGGCTATTGTTGAAGCTTGGAGCCAATTTGAATAATTATGCTGAATTGCAGCCCGAAAGCGATCAACTTAAGCTGTATGAAGAAGCATATCAGGTTCTCAAGAAATCAGAATCGATCGATTCCTCCAATGCCGAAATCCATTTTCAGATCGCCAGGACGCAGGGGAGGGTGGCGTTATACAAGGGAATTTGGAATTCCATTGGTCTGGCCAAGGAGGTTAAGCGCGAGGCTGAGACTGCCCTTGTAATCAATCCCCAACATGATGGGGCGATGCATATATTAGGAAGATGGCATCGCGAGGCTTCCAACAAGCCGCAGATAATCAGGGCGCCTTTGGGATTAGGTGCGGCGAATAAGGCGGATGCCGTGAGATATCTTGACAAAGCAGTCGAACTCCGTCCTGATTACATCAGCCACCATCTGGAACTGGGCAAAACCTATATATCTATTGATAAATATCCGGAAGCCCGCAATCAGCTCTTTACGGCGATATTACTCAAGGTTCAAAGACCAATCGATGAAAGGTATATCGAGGAGGCCAAGAAATTATTGAAGGAAATTGAAGGGAAATCGTAATTAAGCCTCTATAAAGATGGCTACTAATAATGATGGAAATAATTAATTTACTTATTAGCAGGAGTGCGTAATGTTAAGGAAGTTGCTAAAGTTCATTATCCCGTTGGGAGTATTTCTTATTCTTGTGGCTTCGGAAGCGGTGGCTGGAGGATTGGCGCTTACCGGTGTCGGTTCCAGAGCCATCTCGATGGGTGGCGCTTTTCGAGGCTTGGCCGACGACTGGTCGGCGTGCTATTGGAATCCGGCCGGCTTGGCGTATCTTGACAAATCCGAGTTTAATGGAATGCTGACCATTATCAGCCCAAAACCTGAATATACTCCCAATATCGTGTTGAAGTCAACTGACAGAGCCAATGAGTATTCGATTGGGTTCAAGAATGGGACTAATTGGTACACACACGATGTGAACCATAAGATTCCCAACTTTTCCGGCTTCTTTAAGTTCCCGGGCATGGCTGATTTTACTGCCGGTGTTGGCATTTATGTGCCGTATGGAACTGGCGCAGTTTGGGATATCTTTGACCTTCCCAACGGATATAATACCAAAGTCAGTTATCCTGAGGTTGACCACAAAAGCGAATTTGATGTGATTGATTTCCACCCGACTTTCGCCAAACAGGTAATGGAAGGCAAGATGTCAATTGGTTTGGGGGTATCAATCCAGAAGGGCAATATCTTCCTTCAGCAAATGGTTCCGACGCAATTCAGCACTGCCGCTCCAGTTCCTTGGAACTACTTCTTCACCAATATGGAATTGGATGGTAGTGGCTGGGGATATGGCGCCAATGCCGGAATCTTATATGAGGTTAACGAGGATTTGAGGGTGGGAGTTGCCTATCGTTCCCCAACTACCCTGAAATTGGAAGGCAAGGCAAGTCTTGACCTTTATATGCCATATAATCCCGGGTTGGTGGATTTATATGATTCTTATGGGACTCACAACGACTCTCTCACGGCAAATTATTTCCGTGGCAATGTTCTCTCGGCGGAGCCCGATGCCAAGGCGGATCTAAAACTGCCCGCCGATTATGGGATCGGTGTCGCTTATCTGGCGACCGAGAAATTGACCATCACAGCCGATTTGAATTATACCGATTGGGCGCGGCTGGACTTTGTCCCCATAAATTTTGATGGGGTCAGTCCATTGGGCACTGCGGCTGACGATGATACGCTGAAAACCAACTGGGATAGCACCGTCCGAATATCAGCTGGTCTCGAATATAAATACTCGCCCAAGCTTGCTTTCCGCGCCGGCTATTTTAGGGACCCGTCACCCATTCCTGACGAGACCTTTACACCTACCATACCAGATATCGGCACCAAGAATAGTTTCAATGCCGGCTTGGGTTATGATGTAGGCACGTTCAGGATTGATTATAATTTCGAATTCATCCAGTTCAGCGATCGCAGTATTGCCAGCACTGTGACCGACCCAAGCGGCGGTTTGGAAAATCACGCTGGTGATTACAAAATGAAAATCTATGCCAATTTCATCTCCATTACTCACCAGTTTTAATTAGGAAGGAATCAGGAATATGACGAAAATAATTAAGATAATGGCGGTTGTGGTCGCAGTTTTCAGCCTTTCCCTGGTGCTAAACTCATGTGAAAAAAGAACCCTTCCGGTTGAATTGAAATTCGATAAGGGACTCGATTATACTTCATCATTTAATGATACCTCCTCATTTTGGTTCAATTATTTGGGCGATAATACCTATCGCGAACTCTCGGTCTATACTCCTCCGGGTTATTCTCCGACCGATACCACTGTTAAATATCCGATACTATACTTGCTTCATGGCTTTGGAGGGGATCAGGATTATTTTACAGATATCTATGGCTTGAATTCGATTGCCGATGAGCTCATTGCCAAAAGCGAAATAGATCCGATGATAATAGCGACTATCGATGCTTCCAGCGTGCTTGGTGGTGGTTTTTACACCGATAGCGATTCATTCGGAGTCATAACTGTCATTGATACGCTCTACTTTAATTATACCGCCCATGACCCGGCCGGCAATCCCATTGATTCAGTGGCTGTTACTGATACCAATGATGTTACCCGCACATTCTCGGGCCTCTTTGAAAGCCTTGTTATCGATCAGCTAAAGCGAGAAATCGAAGCGAATTATAATATCTATACCGACCGTGCCCATACCGGCATCGGCGGGCATTCTATGGGCGGCTATGGCGCCATGAAAATCGCCATGAAATATCCGGAGATATATGGCTCGGTTTCGTCTATGTCTGCGCCTCTGGCATTCAACTATCTGGCAGGCTTCGTCCCATCGATCTTGGCCGAGAACGGGCTATCTGCGACAAATACGGATTCGGTGA
>PFXJ01000057.1:0-149 GCA_002791595.1 candidate division Zixibacteria bacterium CG_4_9_14_3_um_filter_46_8 | reverse complement strand
ATAATATCATTCCATCGAGGAGCAGAAGTCTGACAATGATGATGCTGGCGATGGCATCAGTATTCTCTCCCCACGGATTTGGAGATGCTGACTCATCGCATTGGGTCGGACTTCCGATTTATGACACTCTTCAAACCGTAATTCGCGTG
>PFXJ01000127.1:16852-22668 GCA_002791595.1 candidate division Zixibacteria bacterium CG_4_9_14_3_um_filter_46_8 | reverse complement strand
GGATGGCGTTGGCAACCTTGCGCCCGAATGTTGTCGATTTTCTGCAAGTAACCGCCGCAGGCCCTGAAGGAAATTATCAAATAGAGGAGTTATTTATCAAGCATGATTCCGCATTGGCGAATAAGATGCTCAGAGATACCGATATGCGCGCCAAGTTTGGAATCACTATATTGGGCATTAGAAAACCGGACAAAACAATGGTCCGCAACCCATCGGCGGAAACAAAAATCGAGTCGGGGGATATCATAATTCTTTTGGGCGCCTCCGAGCAATTGGAGAAGCTCGGCGAAATATGAAATTACGTTGTTAACAGGCTATGCGAATAAAAGGAGTATTGATGCATTTTAGATTATTCATTTTAATCGCCCTTTTGGCGCTATTTACAGGCGGATGTGGCGGCCCCGGACAACCAAAGTTCAAGGGAACGGTCGTCACCACCTTGCCCGATTTGCTCTGCCGTTTCCTGATGATAGGAGATGTGGACGCCGACGGTCAAAACGAGATGGTGGCCTCACCGATGAAATCCGGGGTTTGGGTGCTGGATTACGATAAAGGTCAATGGAGCAAGAAGGTCATTGACGAAAACTCAAGCGGTTTTGAACATGCGGCATTGATAGCGGATCTTGAAAACGACGGGAAATACGAGATATATGCGGCCGCAGATGATCAAGGTGCGCTGAAACGGTATTTATGGAATGGCTCCCGATTTGACATTGAAGAAATTGCGATCATCGAGAAAGACCTGATTACTTTCGGAGTGATGCCTGGCAAGAAAACACCATGTGGGCAGAATGAAAGCGAGATGCCGGACCTGGTCATGACCCAGGCTCAATTCCACTCCGAAACGAACGCTGATGGCAAAGAGGAATCGGTGCCGGGCGCGGCCAGAATGGTCCTTCTGTATAGAAATGCCGGAGGCTGGAGATCGGAGATCGTGGAAGATTCCGAAAGTAATGTGTTTCACAAAGCGATTGCATATCAGGATGCCGAAGGACCGTGCCTATTGACCATCGGGGCCAATGCCGCCATACTAAAGCAGTGGCGGCACAAGGATGGTAAATGGGAGGGCACAATTCTCTATCAAGACCGCTTTGGCGGAAGCCAGGATCGTCTGCGCGATTTCGAAATTGGCGATGTTACCGGCGACGGGAAGGACGATATAGTTATAGCCACTCATGACCAGGGAGTAGTATTGGTGCTTGAGGAAAAGCAGGGCCAATGGGAGGCGACCGAGATAGATCGAAAGCCGAATACTTTCGTGCACGAGATTGAATTGGGTGATTTTGACCACGATGGGAAAATGGAGATATTCGCGACACCCAGCGAACCGAACAAGCTTGATGGCACGATTCAGCCGGGCTTGATTGTGATGTATAAATATGATGGCAAGGGTTTCAAACGATCGGTCGTCGAGGAATTCCCAACGCGTCACGTGAAGGAAATACTGCTGGGAGATATCGACCAGGACAGCCAGTTGGAGCTTTATTGTGCGGTGGAAGGGGAGATAAGCAAGCTGGGGTCGGGTGAAGGAGTGCTGATTAAGCAGTACCGGTTGAAATAGATGAGTCGATCTAAACGGGGCGGTCGTTTTGGCGATTTTGATTATTCGATAGATTGGCAATGGTGCGGAAAATTGCTGGCCCCTCCTACTGATCAAAGTTCGATTCAAGATTCTTCCGTTGATAGGAAGGGGTATTTATGTCCGAGGTAGCTGTCAAGATGGCAAATTCCTAGGCCAATCCCAATTCCTAATGCCGCGCCGGCAAGCACGTCGAATGGATAATGAACACCGCAGTATATGCGTGATAATCCTACCAATGAAGCCACCAGAAAAAACTCGCGCCGGTGAAGGAATTTCTCGCCAAAATAAGTGGCCGCGGCGAAGATGTTGATGGCGTGCGACGAGGGGAACGATCTCAGGCCTCCGCAATTGATCAGCAGTCTAACCATATCTAATTCGTGGCATGGCCTGGAGCGGTCGATCATTGGTTTCAGAACCGAATGGCACAACTGGTCGGTGATAGTAATTAGAATCGCGCCCCAGAGAAGAATCAACACGCCTCTCCTCCGCCATAAAATAATTATTCCAAGGCATATTATTATGAAGGGAATTATGAAATAACGAGGCTCGGTTATGAAAGGCATCACCAAATCAAGAACCGAATTTTCGATGGTCTGATTGAAAAATACGAATAACCGTTTATCGAGCCGCACCAGAAAATCAAGCATCATTCCGCTCCTGAAAATCGATGAATTCCACTTTGCCATTGGTTGCTTCGACCAGCGCTGTTTTGAATAGCTCAATTGCTGATAAGCGCAACAAAACGGTGAAATTGCCTTCGGCGCCATAAATTTCATTCAGCATTTTTGCCTTGAATACATTCACCTGATGATAAATCGCGGATACAGATTGAATCGGCGCAGTGAATTGGACTCTGCCGGTTAGTATCTTGGTAACGAGTTTCGCTTGAATCAAAACCTCCGATGCTGATTGAGCATAGGCGCGGGCCAGATTCCCAGTTCCCAATTTGGTGCCTCCAAAATAACGGGTAACTACCAGAACCATATTGGTGAGATGTTGGGATTTGATGGAGTTCATTATCGGGATGCCGGCGGTTCCGGATGGTTCGCCATGATCGCTGTAGCGTTCGATAATTTTGTTGCCGATGCCGACTCGATATGCAAAACAATTATGGGTGGCATCGTGATACTTCCTGGCGATAGTAGCGATGAAATCCTCCGCGGCATTAGGCGTATCGGCATAATCGACAGTGGCAATGAAACGCGAGCCCCTTACCTTGATTTCGTGGCAAGTTGGACCCTCTACAGTCCTGTATTCATCTTCCGGAAGGATTATCTCGTCTTGTATCAAATCGGTCTGCAGGTTTAGTCAGTGCGCAGATATTGCTCAGTGAGGCGCTCGAAACGCGAAGCGTAAATCATCTCGTATAAGGTGATTTTGTCAGGGAAATAGCCAGCCGCCATTTCGCGTATCTGCGATTCCAAGCGATTTGCAGTCTCGAGGTCGATGCTACGGTTTTCGATTTTGCCGCATAGATAATCCGCCATTCTCTGGAGCTTGCGGTAGTTTCTTACAGGGTCATCCATTCAATCTCCGTTATTGCCAATAATCATATAATCCAGCATAGATTTGAGTTCATCCACACTCTTAAAGCATACCAGCTTCAGGTCGGTCTGGTCACCCGCGGAGACTTTACCATTGGGATCATAAAGGTAGCAGTTTTTGCCTTGCTCGCGGGCGCGGGCGATGGCATTTAGGGTGCCGCTCGATTCCTCCGAAATTTCGACCACAATCACGGCCGAAGCCAATCCGACGATTATACGATTCCGCGATATAAGGCGGCCGACAGAAACTCTGGTCTCGGGGTGATATTCGCTCATCATGCAACCGGCGTTTTGGATCATTTTGGAGAGATTCTGGTTTTCCTTCGGATAGATATGGAGAAGGCCGCTTCCCAGCACGCCGACTGTAAACCCGCCGTTTTTAAGCGTGCCAATATGCGCAGACGAATCGATGCCAGCGGCAAGACCCGAAATAACGGCGATGCCCTTATCGGCCAGCGATTTTCCGATACTTACTGCTATCGAAATCCCTTCATCGCTGGCTTTGGTGGTGCCCACCACGGCTAATGCCGGCGATGGCTCAGTTGGTAGTTTCCCCTTGTAGAACAAGATCGGCGGCGGATCTCCGATTTTCAGAAGCTGGGCGGGATAGCCGGTATCCAAAATGGAAATTATCCCGATGCCGGCTTTTTGAATAAGCTCCAATTCCTTTTTTGAATCGGAAAGCCGGGCGCTGACAGAGATTATTTTCGCCGCCTTTTCGTCTGTCACGCTGTTGAGCTTGATAAGCTCATCATAGCGCGCCTCGAGAATGTTCTGCGGCGAACCGAAACGAATTAACAGCGCTTGAAGGGTCTTAGGGCCAATCTCCGCGAACGACTTGATGGCGTAAAGCTTTATCAACGAGTCATTCATAGAATACATCTGCTGATCCATTGTATTCTATCCCCTGACTCGTAGATCACCGCGGTTCTGCCGGCACTGACCATGAGCCCGCTGTTGCCGATCGTCTCATGGTCTATATCCACGCCGACGACCGCGTTGCCGCCAAGTGATTTTGCCTGCTCGGTGAGATCCTGAATGGCATTCTCTTTGGCTTTCAGCAATTCTCTTTCGTGGGTGGCAAAACGTCCACCGACGATGTCACGAATGCCGGCAAACAAGTCATTAAAAATATTGGCCCCCATGATGGCGTCGCCGCAGACGATGCCCAGGTATTTCATGATCCGCTTGCCTTCGATGTTTGGTGCGGTAATGATTAGCAAACCAATACTCCTTTATGATTCATGTATACAGAGCTTTCGTAGGAAAGGAACTTATTGATGGTCAGAACTTCCTGCAAAACTCATGGAGGAGGAACCTGATGATGAGAGAAATTAGCGGAAGACCAACGAGGTGTGATAAATGCGGTTTGACATTTCAACAAACTGAAACTTATGCTTGAGCCGGTCCCTAAGTTGTGGAAACCGCTTAGATAGCTTTCGAATGCTCTTCTTCAAGAGGTCGAAAAGGACCGTTGATCTAATTATATTCAAGAGAATTACGCTGCGAAATGCGATTTGGACAACAACCTTGGTGAATCTCTCCAGTAGCTCCTTCATTTCAGGGCAAGCGTGCTCATATAAAGTCTGGAATTCTTTTATCCCTTCCACCAGCTTATCATTCTTGCAAATCGTGTCAATGGCTCTAATGAATTCAAAGGAGTTAAATTCCTTCACGTTTTTTATGAACAAATTCGTTCCCCCATAGAGTATTTGAAATAACCTGTCCTGCTCGGAGACTTTACCTTGGGCGGCAAGATAAATCAGTTCATCCCGTACATCAAATAAGGCAAAGCGTAAACTCTGAATCTTCGCCTTTGAACGGATGTTAAGAAGATAGGCGGCCATGATCACTATAAATCCGCCCAAGAAAATCATATAAGCAAATTCTACCTCAGCCATCGCATAACTCCTTATTGCTTATCATTATTTCTTAATATCAAACTTGCAATCACGGCTTGATTTCCAGTCTTCTAAGATCAACTGTTGGAGTTTGTCCTTCTCCTTTGCCATTCTATCAATTTCCCGCTGATAGGTCTTAATCGCCGAACCAAATCCATACCAAGCTACAAACGCAAGAAAGGCAAATCCAAAGAAGGCAAAAGCTACGGATACTCCATATTTGTCGGCCAATGTCGTGAATATGCTTAGGATCTTATCGGCAAACTCCACCGATTTTTCTGTTTGTCCAATACCAAATCCTACTAATGTAAAAACGACTGCGAAGGAGATTTGTTTCAAAGTGATTCGCAAATTACCTCCATTAATGCTAAGGTTATTCTAACACATAGTTAAGCATTGTCAAGTAAAAAGAATTGAACCTGGCGTCGGCGTCGGCAGAAAGGATAGATTCCAAGCACCGCTTGGCCTTAGATTCGAAATTAAGCTTTCATCCCCACATGATCCTTCGCAAGGAAAAAATCTCAAGGGAGACAACCGTTTTCCCAATCAGCAGCTGTTCCGCCAGATCTCTCGATAGGATGAAGGCGAATCCCAATCTATGACCTGTGTAGCCGCAATTGAAAAGGCCGCTGGAGTAAAGAGTTTTGTGCGAGCGATGGCAATTACGATAAGGGACGCGAATTGCGTTCGGGATGATATCTCTCGATTTTGCTACGAATCCGCTTAATACCGCGGTTCGGAGGTCTCTTCCGGGTCGATAGGGTAAGAACCTATGAATCTGAACATTGT
>PFXJ01000127.1:0-16795 GCA_002791595.1 candidate division Zixibacteria bacterium CG_4_9_14_3_um_filter_46_8 | reverse complement strand
ATGAATCTGAACATTGTGGCACGCGCACGGAGTTTTTCAATCGCCTCGGCGATGTGCGGGTCCCTATAATGCCCCATAAAATCAGCAAGGAAAAGGTAATCGCCCAATACCTTCTTGGAAGGCCGCGATTCGATCTTGGTCAGATTAATGCCGTAGTCTTTGAGGACCACAAGACTATCAACAAGTGAGCCGGGCTTATCGCGCATGGTCGAAAATGCAATGGAGGTTTTGTAAATTTTGCCATTCATCGGCGCAGGCGTTCCAGATACAACCACGAATCGTGTAATGTTGTCCGCCTTGGATTGGATCGATTCGGCCAGGATATGCCCTCCATAAAGGGTTGAGGCGCGACGGCTGGCGATAGCGGCTATGCCGATATCGGCTTTGGATACCATTTTCTGGACCGCCACCACTGTGCTGGAGGTTTCCTCTATGGCGGCGTATGCCATATTTTTCGACAACCATAGCTGGCATTGGGAGATGGCTTGCGGATGCGAAATAACCCGCTCAATTTTTTCAATTGAACCGCCTTCTATCCCGATCAAATGATGATCGATACACAACTGGGTTTCGCCCACAATCCATAGATTCTGGTATCGAAGGATGTTGTCTATCGATTCATTCACGGTTCCCTCGATCGTATTCTCCAGCGCCACAACCCCTTGATCGACCATCCCATTATGAACCGCCTTTATTACCTCTCGATTGGAATTATATGGCACACCATTATAATCAAGCGCCTTATAAAATCTCAAAGCGGCTTCTTCGGTGAATGTTCCTGCTGGTCCCAAATATCCGTAAAACACAAATACTCCTTCTTAAGAAAAGCGGATCTTCTCGAGTTCCCTGATAATCGAAATCTGACCCGGCGTGTTTGGCAATATAGTATTAAATCCGATAAAATCAATCGATATATTACGATTTTTCGATGAAAGGCAATACACGGTATTATTTCAATGTTCCCGCGAGCCCAACCCGAATTGAAGGTGTCGGGGTAAACAAGGCTGTCCCAAAAGATAACATTCATATATGAGCCCCCCCATCCTATCGGGGCGGGAGTTTCACATATGAAATAATAGAGGGTTTAAACCCTCTATTTCTCAATAACTTAAGTGACGGGTTGAAACCCATCATTATTCCGGATAGTGATGCTCCACGGGATAAGTCCCGTGGTCTCAATCCAAAACCAAACTTGTGGGAAAGCCTCTAAACCCCACGACCTACGATTATCATCCTCCGATGGTGCGCTCCAAATTGGCATCGAGGGCGGCATTGATGCGCGAAAGCGATTCCTCGAGGTGACCTCTGGTGATGGTATCAAGCGCGGGCGAAACCAATGATTTCTGAATTCCGCCTTTAAGAGTTTTGAGATCCACCCTGGCCAGGGTGCGAGCGTCTTCGGGGACAGGAAATCCTTTGCCGGTGGCCATAACGATGATGTGGTCCAAATGAGCTCTCTGGAGGTTCCGCCGGAAACTATTGATATTCTGTGCGGAGGTTATCTCCGTCCAGATGGCTCGCCTGATACTGGTGAATAATTCGGTAAGAGTAAAGGCGTCTTCTCCGACAGCATAATGCAAGGGAAGATCATTAAGCCTCTGAAGCGTGAGCGAAGAATATAATTTGCCCAAAGCGGTCTGTTGAATTCCGAGAACTACATTATGTATGGGGTAATCCAACCGGGGCATATTATAGGGAATGCCATAGAAATCGGGTAGCCGCTCAGGTTGAAGTTTATTGAGCAATTGCGCCGGAAATTCGAAGGCGTTGGCGGCGAATATGTTCTTGGTGATGAATTCGAGAACTTCCCGTTGCTTGACTGCGGGAACTGGATTCAATGGCAACCTGGAATTGGGTGTGCCGATGTGGTCCCGATTGACATAGATTCCCCCGATATATTTGGTGAGGTAATAAGCGCAATTGCCGTACGAGCTGAAGCCGCGTCCGAATATGCGGCGGAGTTTGCTGTAGCGGGTGTCGGGCTGGCTGAATTTGGACTCAATGTTTTTCCAAAGTTCATTCGAGAGGGCAATACGGCGCTGGTAGAATTGGATCGGGTCTTTGCCCAAGTCATAACGGGTGCATTCGGGGTCAATGCCGGTGAAATCGGAAGCATCCTCATCGGTGCCGTAAGCCAGCTCGGATTGTGAAGAACGATCAGCTATTTGTCTTAGTTGGGGAAGCTCGTCCTTAGGCAAGGTTTTGTCCAATGAGGCATATCCATATTCAATAGCCCAGAGGTCATAAGGTCCCGGAGTGGAATTGAAGTAATCACCCTGGGTTTCGCCCGGAATGGCCAAATTGGCGGGGTTATAGTCCATCGTGGAGCCTACCATTCCCTGGGCGCGGGTGAGCAAAGAATCATTGAGTTGAGCCGATTCGAGCATAGTGGAGGCTTTGAAATTGTGACGAAGTCCAAGGGTATGACCGACTTCATGCGCCACCAGATCGACCAGGTATTGATGGACAAACTTTTTCACCATCTCGCTTTTGTCATCCAAATCGCTTCTGGCCTCCAGCAAAGAAATAGCAAATGATGCTTCTTTGGCTTTCTCGGAAGCATAATCACAATAACCGGACGCCGCAGTCCTGTCTTGGGGCGCTGGCGCGATAACACCATCATTATTGTCCAAATGTGCCGACACCGGTTCCACAAACTCTTCGGAATAAGTGTACATCCAACGGATAAAATCAGCACAGATTCTAATGTCGGCATCATAGATTTCGCCAGTGAACGGATTGGCGTGAGAGGGCCCTACGGCGTAACTTTCTCCGGGAAAAACAATCCAGCGGATGACGTTGTATCGCGTATCGGCAGGATCCCAATCGGCGCTATCGGGCATTTGTTTGACCTCGATGGCATTTTCAAATCCGACGCGCTTGAAGGCGGTATTCCAATAGAGGATTCCCTCTCTGACATCCTGACGATATTCTTCCGGGATGGTATTTTCCAACCAGAAAACTATCGGTTCTATCGGCGGTGATGTCGGCAATTCCGGGTTCGCTTTCTTGAGGTTCCAGCGGGTGAGGTAACGGACATACGGGGATTCGGGATCCAATTGAGAGTAGTCCTGATACATGGTCAAAAAATAACCGACTCTATCATCGGCAAGGCGCGGGACGTAATCAGATTTCGGGATATCGGTTATAGAGTAATGATAGATATGGAACATCGAATAGGGCGAGGATATGGTAGCCGCGGAATTAGGTTGCTTGGTGTTGAAATGGAGATGAACATCAACTTCTGTATTTTCCGGGAAGGATTTTATAGCTCCGAAGTAGCTGTTTTTCTCATCGAATGAGAAACCAAGTTTAGCGGTGGTGCCCAGGAAATATGAAGTGTTAGCAATGTCGTGTATGAAAAAGCCGGCTGGCTCAACCAAAACCGCTTTAGTGGCTGAATCGGGGGCGGAAGCGATTTTTGCGGTCCCATATATTGAGTTGGTGATGCCTCTTTTGATCGCCGGAAGCAAGGTGGAGGCGCTGTCGGCACGGAAATTCAAATTGACCAGAAGCATCTGGATATTTTTGCCAATTCTCTTGAATTGGAAAACAAACTCACCGCCATCGGCGCCCGAGTCGTAATAGGTGCCATCGCCAGCCGAGCGGGTCATAGAGCAAAGATACATTTTATCGAGCTGGCCGGGGGCCAAGGCCATATATACTTTGCCTTCGTCATCGTCGGCATAAAATGTGAAGAGTCCCTCGGTTTTCTTGTAATCCTTGATCAGCTCGGCGTACGGTTTGTCTTTGCTTTTGTCTTTGTCTTCGCTCTTGTTTTCTTTGTTATTTTCCTTTTTGTTGTCCTTGCTATTCTTTTTGGCCAGTGTGGTCAGGGGAAATAGAAAAACAACGAGTAGCGCGATAATAATTGCAGTGGGAATGGGCTTTCTGAGCATAGATCCTCCGAAAAAAGGGCGGGTTGTTGGATTGCCCGCTACCGACTCGAACATTCATTCTTGATTCATTGACCATAATTAATTTATAAAAAGAGCGATGAAATAGCAATCGGTATTCAGGAAAGTTAGTTCCCGCATTGACGGCCTATGATAATAATTGCATTCACCATCGCATCGTTATATAATTCCAGTCATAAATTTGCAGAGGGATAGATCTTCCAAAGGAGAGATATATGAATAAAATGCGAAATACGTTTGGGTGGCTGTGGTCGATAATCTTTTTGGTGATATCTGGAATGACATTTCTGAGTATTGACGCTTTTGCCGGACACAACCCGTCTTATTCAGAGAAGATAGAAGGATCATACTTGCCCTTTTTCCCTGATGGAGTATATGACCAGACGACCCCGAAACCGGATGATATAATCGGCTATCCCTTGGGACAGAAAGCGGTCCGTTATGAGCCGACGGTCGAATATCTACAGGCGCTGGACAAAGCAAGTCCGATGGCGGAGCTTCGGGAATATGGTGTGACCCACGAAGGGCGGAAGATGTATTATCTGATTGTGAGTTCCGCCGAGAATCTGGCGAGGCTGGATAATATCAAGGCCTCATTGGGAAAGCTGGCGGATCCGAGGAAAATTTCCGGCAAGGGCGAGGCGGATAGGATAATCGAAGAAACACCGGTGGCGGCTTGGATGGCTTATTCGATTCATGGAGATGAGTTGTCGGGGACGGATGCATCGCTTCAGCTTGCCTATCAATTAGCCGCGGGGATCGATGATCTGACGAAGAAAATCCGTGATAATGTTGTTGTTTTGATCGACCCATCGGAGAATCCGGATGGGAGGGAACGGTTTTTGTCGATGATGCAGGCTTATGGTTCAAAAACCCCGAACTACGACAAGAATTCGGTGCAACACAATGGAGTCTGGCCGCAGGGAAGGACCAATCATTACCTTTTTGATTTGAATCGCGATTATATCCTGATGACCCAGCCGGAGACTCAAGGAAGAGTAGGGGCGTGGTTGGAATGGAATCCGCAATTGGTAGTCGATGCCCACGAGATGTGGGCTGATGCCACTTATCTTTTCTCGCCGCCACGCCAGCCGATCAATTACAACACCCCGGAAAATGTGCTCAAGTGGTATCAGTTATTTCGGCGGGATCAAGGAGACGCCTTCGACAAATACGGCTGGAGCTATTATTCCGGCGATTGGAATGAGCAGTGGTATCCGGGTTATGGCTCTGCCTGGCCCACATATTCGGGAGCAGTTGGAATTCTGTATGAACAGGCCGGGGTTCAAGGGGAATCGGTTCTTCAAAAGGACGATTATTTGCTGACTTATCACGAGTCGGTTCATCACCAGTTCACCTCATCGATGGCGAATCTGAAAACCGCCGCGGAGAATCGGAAGGCGCTGTTAGCTGATTATTATGATGCCCGGGTGAAAATTATGGAGGCCGGGAGAAAAGGGAACGTAAGGTTTTTATTTGCGGCTGATGGCGACGAGGAGAAGATGAATAAATTCCTGAAAACTCTTATTATGCAGGGAATCGAAGTGGAAGTGACGGAGCAGGAATTTGAAGCGGGCGACCTGCATGGCATTTTCGAGCAGGACATCAAAACGAAAAAATTCCCGAAAGGGACTTATATGGTGTCATTGGCGCAACCGACCGGCGCCCTGGCCAAAGCAATACTGGATTTCGATTCACGTCTCAAGCTGGAGTACTTAAAAGAAGAACGTCGGGAGTTGGAGAAAAATAAGGATTCGCAATTATATGAGGTTACTTCGTGGTCGCTCCCGATCGCTTTTGGCATTGATGCCTATTGGACAGATAAATCGTTGAAAGTTCAATCTTCGCCATTGCAGGATGTTATTGAATCTAAAGGAGGATTAATAAATCCCAAAGCGGGCTATGGGTATCTTATCAATCACGTCGGAGAGAAGACCTCCAGACTTTTGGCCCGAATGTTTGCAGAGGGATTGACCATTTATGTGGGAGTTAAGCCATTTACAGTCGATGGAATCGAATATGGGCGCGGTTCGCTTTTAGTTAGAAATCAGAATAATCCGCAAAACCTGTCGGAGATTCTGGGTTCGATGGCCACTCAATATGGAGTGGTAATTCACGGAGTAAATTCAGCCCGGGCCGAGCGGGGGCCTGATTTGGGTTCTACACAATTCAAGTTGCTGAAGGCGCCCTATGTGGCTCTCTGCACCGGCACGCCTTTGGAATGGGGCGATTTTGGCTCGCTATGGCATTTAATTGATATCGAATTGGGGATACCTCATTCATTAATAGGATTTGCGGAATTGAATTGGGCGGACATCGACAAATATAATGTGTTGATTATCCCCTCGGTTTGGGGTGGAGCCGGCACCGCTATGGGAATGCTTGGCAAGCACGGCGCATCGAGGTTGCGGCAATGGATGGAAGATGGGGGCACCTTGATTTGCACCGGCAGCTCTGCGGCGTTTGCGGCTGATTCGGCTTCGGGCTTGAGCCAGGTTAGTCTATTGACCCAAGCTTATGACAAAATCCCGATGTATGAAAAAATGCTCGAATTTGAGCAAAGAGCCGAGCTTCCGCCGGTGGACACGATGGCGCTATGGCATCCGGAAAAAGCCAAACCCGAAACGAAACCGCAAGTGAGCCCACCTCCATCTGAGAGCAAATTTACCGAGAAGCTCGATATGTGGAAACGGATGTTTCGTCCCCGGGGAGCTTTGCTGAGAGTAAATCTGGATGTGGAGAAGTGGCCTGCTTTCGGGATAGCGGATAAGGTGGCGGCGATGGTTGGCATCGATGATGTCTTTCTTGCTGGCTATCCGGTCACTACCGTGGGGCGGTTCGGGGACGCAAACAGCCTGAGGGTTTCGGGATTGTTGTGGCCCGAGGCAAGGGAACGCCTGGCAAAATCAGCTTACATGACCAGGGAATCTGTAGGCAACGGACAACTCATATTATTTGCGGAAAGCCCTTATATACGCGCCTATTGCCATGCGACTCGAGGGCTTTTTGTGAATACACTGCTTTATGGCCCAGGACTGGGCGGAGGGTATCAACATCCTGATGCACAGCGTTGAGAATCGAAATCAAGCAATTATGTGGTTGCTGGAGAACCGAATTCGGAATGATTCAAGTTCGAGGAATTAGCTTCTCCTTTAAGAAAGGAAGACCGATATTCGCCGGATTGAATTTGGAGGCATCTCCCGGCGAATTTTTGGTTCTGACAGGTCATTCCGGTTCGGGCAAAACCACTCTGCTAAGACTATTACAGATGGAAATATTTCCGGAAGAAGGTGAGGTTAATGTTGCCGGACATTCATCGAAAAATATCAACTCCAAGAAACTGGTTAGCTTGCGGCGAAGCATCGGGGTCATATTCCAGGATTTTCGCCTCATTAATTCGATGACCACGTCTGAAAATGTGGCGTTGACATTAAAGGTGACCGGGGTTTCCCAAAAGTGGCTGGCAGAGAGGGTCCTGCGGACAATGGGTGAGATCGGGATTGCCAACCTGGCGCATTTCTATCCGGAGGAATTATCAGGCGGGGAAAAACAGAAAGTTGCCATCGCCCGTGCCATAATCGGCAAACCTCTATTGCTTTTGGCTGATGAACCGACCGGGTCGCTGGATCCGGAGGCGAGCCGGGGCATAATTGGGCTTCTAAGGAAAATAAACATCGGCGGCACCACGGTATTATTGGCCAGCCATAGCGTTTCGCTATTTGAAGGCGACCGGTATCGCATTTTGAAGATTAATAATGGCCTATTAGCGGCGCATAGAGATAATGGCGGTTAGAAGCAAGAAGGATTCTCTTTCGGGATTTTGGGGAAGGGCGGTGGCTGGTTGCTCGCTGATTTTCTCCTTTCTTTTTCTGTTCATCATCGCCGGTCGGAATGTGATGACCATAGCAGACGATTTCCGCAAGGAGATGAGCATTCAGGTTTATTTCGATAGGGCGATTTCGCCGGAGGAGATTGCGCAAGCACAACTGGTAATTCGCAATATGGAGGGGATTTCTGAGGTGAAATTTATCAGTTCGGAAGATGCTCTGAAATTTATGCAAATGGAATTTGGCAGTTCCCTTTTTAGCGAGCTTCAAACCAATCCGTTGCCGCCAAGTTTTGAGATAAAGCTTGATCGAGATCATCAAGCGCTTAAGCAGGTAAGAAAAACTGCCGATTCATTGCGGGCGATACCGAATGTGACTGAGGTAGATTATGCAGGGGAGCTATTGGGAAAAGTGGAGAGGTTGAGGGAACTGGTAATTTATGTCGGATTGGTTTTCTTAGGATTGATTTCATTGGCAGCCACAGCGGTGGTCAGCAATGCCGCGCAGATCCTCTATTTTAGGGAAAAGGAAAAGATCGAAGTGATGCGGATGCTGGGAGCAACCGACTTTTATATGGCGCGCCCATTGATAATTAAGGGGACCTTGATCGGGGTGATTTCGGCGCTGATTGCCATATTGATTTCGCTGGCAATATACTTGGCGCTGGGCAACGAGTTTATGCGGATTGAATTTGTGCCAGTGGAAATTATATTGGCGGTGATGGGTTGGGCGGGGCTCTGGGGAGCATACGGCGGATACAGCGGATATGCCAGAGGCAGGAAACAGAGGATATCGGGATGATAGGCGGCGTACCCCGATTCAATCGGGGCCGCCCTACGGGAGGATTGGAATAGTCTGTGATGAGATGCGGAGTCGTAGCATCAATGCAACACATATATGCCTACTGTAGGGCGGGGCGTCTCTGCCCCGACGCATTAGATTTATGAAATATTTTTTTATGCCCCTATTTGTCGTCTGGATATTTCAATCATCTCTTGCTTTGGCTGAGGATCAAACAGAGCTCGGGAAGGCCCAGGAGGAGTTGAGCAAGATCCGCCAGGAATTGGAATCCAAGCGCGCCGATCTCGATTCATTGGGCAAGAATGAGAAAGTGGTTCTGCAAAGGGTTCGATCGATTGAGGAAAATGTCGATTTGACCAATGCATTCATCCGCAAATTGGAAAGCACCTCCAACCTATTGTTCAACAAGACAACTTTGCTATCGGCGGAAATCGATTCCTCCTCGAGAGTTCTGGAAATGTCCCGACAAGTGCTGGATAGACATCTTGAGGATGCGTATAAGAAAAGACGAGGGCGGCCGCAATTGGCCTATCTACTGGCCGGGTCGCTTCCAGAGGCGTTGAGGGAATTCCACTTGAGCCGGGCGGTTATTCAATATGAGAATAGATTGATAGAAAGTATCAAGGAATTGCTGGAGAGGATTAAGGTTCAGAGGACCTTTTTGATGAATGACCGGGTGGAATTGGATAAAGTCAAAGGGGAGCAAAGCCGAGAAAGAATGGCATTGGTGCGGGAGAAAGAAAGCCGCACCAAATTGCTGTCCCGTATCCGGCGGGATCGGCGGCTGCAAAAAGAATCCATAGCTCAGTTGGAGAAAGAAGCGAGGGAACTTGAGAGGGTTTTAGATGAACTTCAGGCCCGCAGGCCCGGGGGGGAGGAATTGGCGCCGGATGAAAGAACAGCATTTTATAGACTGAAAAAACGTCTGCCCTGGCCTGTCAAAGGTAATATCGCCGTTTCTTATGGGGAGAGGGTCCATCCAATTTATAAAACGAAGACATTTAACCCGGGAATTGATATTTCCGGGCGATATGGAACGGAAGTGAGATCAACGGCAGATGGCCGGGTTGCATATATCAGTTATTTGCGGGGATATGGCAATTTTATTATCATCGATCATGGTGAGGGGTTTTATTCGCTGTATGCAAGGCTGTCGGAGATCGGAGCCGAAGTCGATCAGCAGGTATTGAAGGGAGAAGTGATAGGGAAGGTTGGTGATGCCGGCGAAGAAGGGAAATCATCGCTACATTTTGAATTGCGCCGCGGGAAAAAACAGTTTAATCCTTTGGAATGGTTGGAATAATGTTACAGCGGATTTTAGGTCAGGAACGGATCTTCGAACACCTGAGGTCGTTGATATCAGAAGGAAGGGGAGCCGGTTCGTATCTTTTCACGGGAATGAGGGGTGTAGGAAAATGGGCGTATGGCTTTTTATTTGCGGCTGCATTTTGCTGTGAGGATGAGAGACAGAAGCCGTGCGGGCGATGCCGCAGTTGCCAGGCGGCCCAGCGCTTTGCGCATCCCGACCTGCAGATATTATTCCCATTTCCAAATCTGGAGGCTTCGAAAAAGAAAGTGACCGTGTTTCAGTTTTCCGATCCTGTTTCGGGGACGAAGTTTTCGGAGGCCACCGGTGCGGAAGTGAATCGTTTTTTGCAGGAGAAAGCGGAAGATCCTTTTCGGATGGTGCGCTTTGAAGGGAAACCGAATATTCCGGTGGAAGTCTTGCGGGATCTACGCAAGTTCTTAAGATTTAGTCCAATGTGGGGAGGCAATAGGGCGGTTTTGATTTCAGACATCGAGAATATGGCGCACGGCTCGGCAGATATATTTTTGAAGACGATCGAGGAACCACCATCAAATACCGCGATCATTTTGACCACATCATATCCGGAGAAATTGCCGGCGACAGTGCTTTCGCGGTGTCGTGTGTTCACATTTCAATCCGTAGATGAACAACGCATTCGGGAATATCTGAAGCTTTATTTTGGGGGCGAGAAGCTGGATTATCGTTTCATCGAAAGAGCTTCAAGATTTTGCCCGGGGATGGCCAGAGCTTTGATAGAAGAAAACGCTTCGGAGCTGAGGGATGTTCTGTTGGGAATGATGAGTGCCGCGGCCAGGGGCGAATATTATTTTGAAAGGAGCCTCGGCAAAAATGAGCCTGATTTCAATGTTGGCGGTGCAGGATTAAATGCGGTGACCTTGATGGGGTGGATAATCCGGGATATAATTGTAATGCGCAGCGGGGGTAATGTTGATGATATCATCAATTGCGACCGGGCAGAGATAATGTCCGGGTTGGCGAACCGCTTATCTGTTGAGAGGGCCGAGCGATTTCTGGGAGAGATAAACAATATCAAGCTGGCCTGCCAATTGAGCAATGTGATGCCGATAACAGCGTTTCGCCATCTGCTGACGCTGATCAAACGGGAATTCGCGAAGCCATCAATATCTTGACAAAGCCCTAAGCTGTCGTTATAGTATTTTTAATGAAGAATAAGTATTGGATTTAATAATAACATGAGTTCGAAATATTATGCGGTAGAATTTAAGGGATTCCGTCGCGGTGGGTATTTCAATTACTTGGAACTGCCATTTAAGGTGGGCGAATATGCCATTGTTCAAGCTGAAAGAGGGGAGGATATGGGCAGGATTGTGAGGGTGCTGACAATGATTGAAATAGAGAAGCTGGGGGAGACGCCCTTGAATATTTTGCGGGTGGCGAGTTCAGATGATCTGGAGAGGATGACATTCAACCGGCGTATGGAAGATGAGTCTTACGAGGATTGCCTTAGCCGAATTGATGAAAGAGGACTCAATATGAAACTTGTGGATGTTGAGTACCAGTACGACTGTAATAAAATCACATTTTATTTTACGGCGGAGAAGCGCGTTGATTTTCGTGATTTAGTAAAGGATCTGGCGGGCGTTTATAAGACCAGGATTGAGTTGCGTCAGATCGGCGTCAGAGACGAAGCCAAGCGGATCGGAGGATTTGGGTGCTGCGGCTTGCAGCAGTGCTGCAGCTGCTGGCTGGATGAATTCAGCCCGATTTCCACACAGCTTGCCCGAGAGCAGAACCTGTCGCTTAATCCCAGTAAGATATCGGGCAATTGCGGAAGGCTTCTTTGCTGTTTGCTCTATGAGCAGTCGGTTTACAAAAGGATAGGCGCGGACTATCCTGTGCCGGGGAGCAAGTGTGAAGTGTGCCAGGGGAACGCAGTAATTAGCCAGGTGAATATATTCCGGGGATATTTGGTTGCCAAGTATGAGGATGAATGCCAGGAAAAAATATCGATCAGGGAGTATCGGAAGAAATTGCGATTGCGCAGAAAAGAAAAGCCTCAAGAAATGAAAACTCAGATAGCCAAAACTGAAACTTCGGACAGGGGTTAGAAGGGGATTGTAGATTGTCTGATAGATTTTATATCACCACTCCGATTTATTATGTCAATGATGAACCGCACATTGGTCACGCCTACACGACCATCGCCGCCGATGTGCTGACGAGATATAATCGATTGTTCGGGAAAGAAGCGTTTTTTCTGACCGGTACTGATGAACATGGGCAGAAACTACAGGATACGGCGGCTTCGAAGGGGATGGGCCCAAAACAGTATTGCGACAGCATAGTAACCCGATTCCTAAATTCGTGGCAAAGACTGAATATCTCCAATGATGATTTTATTCGGACAACTGAAGAACGTCATAAGGATGTAGTGCGTCATATTCTGCAAAAGCTTTTTGATGAGGGCGAAATTTATAAGGGGAGCTATGAAGGGTGGTATTGCAAGTATGAGGAGAGGTTTTGGACTGAGAAGGATTTGGTCGCCGGAAACTGCCCGGATTGCGACCGGCCGGTCAGTAAGATAACGGAAGATAATTATTTCTTTAAGATGGGCCAATATCAGAATTGGTTGGTTGGCTATATCCGGGATAATCCCGATTTTATTAGGCCGGAGCATCGGAAAAATGAGGTTTTAGGATATTTACAGCAACCCCTTGGGGATCTGTGCATATCGCGCCCCAAGTCGCGGTTGTCATGGGGAATAGAATTGCCCTTTGACAAGGATTATGTATGCTATGTCTGGTTTGATGCGCTCTTGAATTATATCACCGCTCCCGGCTATCTTACCGATAAAGCTAAATTTGAGAAATGGTGGCCATATTCAGTGCATCTCATCGGCAAGGACATATTGACGACGCACGCGGTTTATTGGCCCTGTATGTTAAAGGCGGCGGGAATACCGTTGCCTAAAACGATTTTTGCTCATGGGTGGTGGTTGTTGGAAAATGCCAAGATGTCCAAGTCACGGGGCAATGTGATCAAACCCTTGGAGCTGGCCGACGCCTACGGAGTTGATCCTTTCAGATATTTCCTGATGCGGGAAATGACTATGGGGCAGGACAGCTCATATAGCGAACAAGCGTTCGTGGGCCGCTATAATTCAGACCTCGCCAATGATTTTGGAAACCTGGCATCCCGCGTGACCAAGATGATTTCATCCTATACTGATGGCATGGTTCCAACACCATCGGCGTCGGAGACGGGAGATAAAGAGATTGAAAAGGCGGCATCGAGTCTGGCCGGCAAAGTGGCGGCGCTGGTGGATGAATTCAAGTTAAATGTGGCAATTGAGGAAATTCTTCAAGTAGTAAGGTTGCTGAATCGTTATGTAGAAAGCAACCGTCCTTGGGATCTTTACAAGAATGGGAATCGGGAGCGTTTGAATACCGTCTTGTATACAGCTTCGGAGGGGTTGCGAATTGCGGGCCGGCTTTTGTACCCGGTAATGCCGTATAAGATCGAGGAATTTGCGGGGATCTTTAATCTGAAGGTTGAGGAATTGATTTCGGAAGCGGCTTCAGATTGGGGATGGATGAGGGCGGCCACAAAAATCGAAGCGGGAACGGTGCTTTTTCCAAGGATCGAGAAGGCACCGAAGGCTCAGGGGGTTGTTTCTGCAGAGAAGAAAGCCGAGGAGGTCGCGATTATCGACTTCGGCGATTTCCAAAAATTAAAATTTAGGGTTGCCCGCGTAATAGGGGCGGAAAAGGTGGCGGGGGCCGACAAGCTCCTGAAATTGCAAATTGATTTGGGCACGGAGACACGCCAGATTGTGGCGGGAATTGCGCAGTTTTACCAACCGGATGCTCTGGTTGGGAGAAGCATCGTGGTGCTGGCCAATTTACAGCCCGCAAAAATTAGAGGGATCGAATCCCAGGGGATGCTCTTGGCGGCCAAAGATGGGAATCGTCTGGTGCTGGTGAGTGTTGATGGGGAAATTGCGCCGGGCAGCGGTATCAGCTGAGTACCTGATATCAGTGCATCTTAATAGGTGGGGCGATCTCTCGTCACGGTAGTCTTCATTCCGGCCAAGTTGAGTTTTGAGTTTGCAAGCAAGGGGGAGAAATTGGTGATTTCATTCTTGCGGTAAGGTTTGCAGTGGATTTGCTTTTTGAGTATAATAGTTTGGTGTTCGGGGGCCAAGCGGGATATTATTATCATTGGAGATTCAATGAAGCTTTTTGATTCGCATGCGCATCTTGATTTTGCTCAATTCGATGGCTTTCGTGAAGATGTGATCAAAGAAGCGTTTGATAACGGGCTGGTGGGGATAATAAATATTGGTGTGGATCTCGAGTCTTCCCAAAAATCGGTGGCGCTGGCGGAGAAGCATGATAAAATATGGGCGGCAGTAGGCTTTCATCCGCATGATGCCGCCAAATTAGATGAAGAGAGTCTGCGGCTGATGGAAGAGCTGGCGAAATCTCCGAAGGTGGTGGCGATCGGGGAAATAGGATTGGACTTTTACCGCAACTCAAGCCCCAAGGATGCTCAATATGCCGCGTTGGAGAGACAGATTGAATTGGCTCTGGAATTGAATCTGCCGGCAGTGGTGCATATTCGTAATGCGTATGATGAGGCGATCTCGCTATTGAGGTCGAAGGGGAAAGGGAAATTAAGCGGAGTATTGCATTGCTTTGCCGGGGAAGAAAAGCACATAGATGCCGCAAGGGAATTGGGTTTTTTGCTTTCATTTAATGGAACCATTACATATAAAAACTCGCGGGCAGCGGGGCTGGCCCAATATGCAGGATTGGAAAATATCATCATCGAGACTGATTGTCCTTATCTCCCGCCGCAAGAGCATCGTGGCCAGCTTAATAAACCGGTATATGTCCATTATGTGGCAGAAAAGTTATCTGAAATCTTTGTGCCGATGAATCCTGAGGAGATCGCCCGGATCACCGATGCGAATACTCGTGCCTTGTTCAGACTGCCCCCTGCAGATGCGGGAATAGTGGCTTATGTCATCAAGAATAATCTTTATTTGAATATCACCAATAGATGCGGCAATAGTTGTTTTTTCTGCGCAAGAAACTATGATTATGCGGTCAAAGGGTATGATCTGAAATTGAATTATGAACCATCGGTTGAAGAGACATTAGCGGCGGCTGGTGACGTTTCTAAATATGATGAGGTGGTATTTTGCGGGTATGGAGAGCCGACATTCCGTATGGAGGTATTGGCGGAAATCTCGCGGAAGCTGAAAAAGGAAGGCGCAAGGATTCGCCTTAACACGAATGGTCAGGGATCGATGATAAATGGTCGTGATATTACACAGGAGCTGGTTGGAGTTGTGGACTCGATCTCGATTAGTTTGAATGCGCCGACTAAGGAGCAATATAACAAAATATGCCGACCCGAGAATAAGGAAAACGCATTTGATTCGGTGATGGAATTTGCGGCAAGCTGTGGGAAGAAACTCCCGGAAGTGATATTGTCGGTGGTTGACGTTCCTAAGCTTGATATCGAGGAATGCCGGGAGATTGCGGATCGATTGGGGATGCGTCTGCGGATTCGTGAATTGAACAAGGCCGGATAAGCGGAAGGTCGATGGGCCGAAAGTCGCTATCGCAGTACTTTCTCAAGAATGAAGAGGCGGCACGGAAGATTGCGGAGGCCGTTGTCGGTATAGAGGAGGAAACGTCGTCCGTACTGGAGATAGGCGGCGGATCGGGGATACTTACAGAGGCGCTATACCGTTGCGGGGCGGTACTTAAAACAGTGGAGATCGATTCTAGATTGGCGGAGGGGCTTCGCAGACGTTATGCAACGGCGGGGAGGGTCCATATTGTCAATAGCGATATATTCGATATAGATTTGGATGCTCTCTGCGGAGGGAAAAGGATTAATCTCTGCGGCAATATCCCTTACCATATTTCCGGACGCATCCTGAGATGGATTTCTGAGAACCATAAGTATTTTGCTATAGTTGTGCTGATGGTGCAAGAGGAAGTTGGCCGGCGGGTATGCGGGCAACCGGGAGTACGCGATTATGGAATCTTGAGCATCGTGCTGGGTATCGATTTCTTGAACGAATATTTGTTCAAAGTGAGCGCCCGGGAATTTAGTCCGTCACCGAAAGTTGATTCCTCTGTCATCAAGTTGATTCATCGGGAAAGAAAACTAATCGAAGATAAAGATCGTGAAGCTTTTTTCTTGCTGGTAAAGAAAGCATTTTCCAAGAGGCGCAAAAAGCTCTATAACAGCCTTGACGGTTTTGGCGGGAATGATTCGAGTGCGGTGATCGATAAGATCAAAGCGGTGGGATTGGATGGCAACTTGCGGGCCGAGATGCTGTCTGTGAATGATTATATCAATTTATTCCGGGAATTCCAGAGGTAATGGATTATCAGAGGTATCGTCGGTCGAAATTGAGTGGCTGTATCATATTATTGGTCAATGTCGTGGGTTGGGTTTTGGCCTTGGGCCAATCGGGAATCTGTTCATCGATTTTGGCCATTTTCGATCAAGATAACCAAACCTACCGATGGGATAATTCCCTCGATTACATCTATGCCCCCAAATCCCAGTTCAGTTTCGCTTTGGAAGGCAAGATGCAATCAACCTTGATCAAGAAGTCTTTGATATCGGGAGGGGCCAACCAGTGGCAGGAAGATCGCAGCGGGCGGGGGAAGCTGATTTATGATTTTTCTCCCCGTCTGGGACTTACCACGGAATTTTTCCAGGGCTATAATGCCCTCGGTAACAGGCGCATAAATGATTCGGAGATAATAGGCGGGGTTTCATACAGTCCGCGCCAGTGGGTTTCGCTGGAATATGGCCTGGGCGGGATGATTTCCTCACGCGCGGAGCCGATGGGAAGGCGGGTGGACCGGGGAGCGAAAATGGCGTGGAAGGGGCAGTTTTCGCCTCGGATTGCATGGGCGGATGATTTC
>PFXJ01000086.1 GCA_002791595.1 candidate division Zixibacteria bacterium CG_4_9_14_3_um_filter_46_8 | reverse complement strand
GCTTTTTGGCCCGCCAGTTAATTACGGCGTGGGTGATTCACCCTTCTCAGTTTTTTCCGCCGAGCTGGATGGGGATGGCGATTACGACCTGGCGGTGGCAAACTGGTATTCTAACAATGTCTCAATTCTTAAAAACAATGGCGATGGCACGTTCCAAGTGGCAGTTATTTACGGCGTGGGGCAGTGGCCCAATTCGCTTTTCTGCACCGATCTTGACATCGATGGAGATTTCGACCTGACGGTAGCAAACTATGGGTCTAACAATGTCTCGGTTCTTCTAAATAATGGCGATGGCACCTTCGGGCCAGCAGATAACTATCCGTGCGGAATCGGGTCTGTTTCAGTATTTTCCATTGATCTTGATTCAGATAGGGTCAATGATTTGGTGGTAGCAGATCATGGTTCTGACAGCATTTCGCTTTTGATCAACCTAACCCCGACACCTTGCTGCGATGTTAGTATGACTCCAGATAACTCTCCCATTTTCGTTCCGCGTGGAGGCACCTTTGGCATAACTGGCACGATCAGCAATCCGACACTGGATCCGATCGTTACTGATGTTTGGGTCGGTGTAAAGGTTGTCACCGTTTTCTTCCAGCTTTGGTCTTTCTCGAATATCCCGCTTAATCCCGGCCAATCATTAAGCGCTCATTTGAATCAATATGTGCCTTACTTTGCTCCTCCGGGTGAATATATGTATGTCTCATACTGTGGCGATTATAATGTTAGCAAATGCGATTCGTTCTCATTTCCATTCACAGTCACTGGAGTTCGCATTGAAGGCGGCGCTTCGGAGTGGACATTGGAAGGCGGATGGGACGTTCCATATACTATTCCAAGCGAGTATGCCCTCACCGGCAGTTATCCCAATCCATTCAACGCCACCACCAGCATCACCTACGAATTGCCGGAGGCAAGCCAGGTGAGCGTTGAGGTTTACAATCTGCTTGGTCAGAAGGTAACCACGCTGGTCGATGGTCGTGCTGAAGCGGGGCAACACTCGGTCACGTGGGATGGGGCGAACTATTCTTCGGGAATCTATTTCTACAAATTAACGGCGGGAGGGAAGACGTTTACCAAGCGGATGACGTTGCTAAAATAATTTTTCGTTCGCGGTTTATCTCTTCTTTGATAGTCGCTTGTTGATTCCCTGTAGGGGTGGGCCTCTGTGCCCACCCTTTTCAATTTTGATTGGCGGCATACGGAGCTGCCGCCCTACTCGTCCGAGGCGCAAGGCCTCGGCTACCGGTATTATGTTGGAGATACGTGTGGCATGGCCATCAACACAAGCGCGAGGCGCGTTTGTTTGATGAGCATGTTCGTGCTCCCAGGGTGTGTTGCTTTGAGCAGAAATAACATGCTCATGCCCCATCCACCTTTCCGCCCTTCCGCATGAGCATGCCACCCTTGAAAATTATGGCTTTTTGGGAAGACGGACGAGGGCGTGCTTGGAGGGACGCGTTTCATCGCGTCCCATTCCCCTGATGGTCGCGACTAAGCGCGACCCTGCTAATGGGCGCCGGTAAGCTCCCGTTTTAAATCGACCTTTTTGATTTTGCCCGATGAGGTTTTGACCAACGAATCCCGGAACTCAATTCTGCGAGGCACTTTATAGGATGGAAGATGCTTGCGGCATCTCGCTAATATGTCTTTGGCAGTCAGTTCAGCGTCCGGGCGCGGCACAACCATCGCCACGATGCTTTCGCCGAGGATTTCATCCGGTTCGCCAATCACCGCGACTTCGTGAACCCGTTCATCTTCCATAATAAGTTCCTCGATCTCCTTGGGGCTAACCCGATGCGCGCCGGATTTTATCATATCTGATTTGCGCGAAACGATAAATAAATATCCGTCATCATCTATGGTCGCAAGGTCGCCGGTATGCAACCCATCTTCCTTTAGCACCCTGCGGGTATCTTCGTCATTGCGCCAGTATCCCATCATAATATTATCGCCGGTAGCGACGATTTCCCCGGTCTCCCCGGGTTTGACTTCCTGGCCATATTCGTTCTTAACTTTCAATGTCACGCCGGGAATCGCCTTGCCGATTGAGCCCAATTTCTCAGATAGTTTTTCCGGTTCAAGGTATGATAACCTGGCTGAGGCTTCAGTTTGTCCATACATAATGAATATCTTAGTATTGGGCAAAGCTCCCCGAAGCTCACTGGCAAGGGCGGGGGACATAGGCCCTCCGGCCTGCGTAATATAGCGCAATGAGTCGAGATTGAAATTCTTTAGTCCCGCCTTATGAGCGAGGATGGCGAAAGTCGAGGGGACCCCGGCAAAGCCGGTAACAAGTTCTCCAACCATTCGCGACAAGACTTTCTGTGGATACGCGAATCGATTATCTATAACGATACTGCCTCCGCAGGCGATATGAGTCAGGAGAAGGCTATTGCCATAAGAATAGTAGAACGGCAAAACAGACATCACCCGCTCCTCCGCGGTCAAGCCAAGATATTCGATTATCGATGAGGTATTGGCGCACAGATTCTTGTGGGAAAGCATCACACCCTTGGGATTGCCGGTTGTACCGGAAGTATAGATTATCTGCGCCAAATCCTCCGCCTGCCGTGACAGAGTAGAAAAGTCAGCCGTCTCATTGAAAAATATGTCCATAAATGTTCGGTTTTCCGTTCCGGATGCTACGTTCTTTTGTCCCAGCATTCCGTCATTGAAAATAAATCGCACCGATGGGCATTCTGAAGCGGCATTTTGCGCAGTATGATAATTTTTGCCCGAAGTCATTATTCCGATAGCTTCGCAGTGGTTGATGATATTTTTGAGATGACGTTCCTTGTCAGCGGTCGATTGGCTGACAACAACCCCTCCGGCCATCAAAACGCCGAAATATGAAATAACATATCCAATGGAATTTTCGATATAGATTATTACACGGTCACCGGGGCTTAAACCCGCCTTCTTGATTGCAGATGCGAATTTTCCGACCGATAAGAGCAGGTTGAAGTAATTTATCCGTTCACAATCCGTGATGATGGCATCCTTGAAGGGATGATTATGGGCTGAAGAAATTAGATAATCACTTAGCAACATTTCGCCTCCTGAATGTATTAATTATTATCGGCTTCAAACCACGCGAAAATAGGGGGGATGCCCGTGGGTAGTATAGGCGATAATTATGTCTTGCAGAATAAATTGCGTAAACGCAACAGGAGAATACATTTAGGTTGGGAATGATTGATTTTGGGAATGCTAAGCATCTAATGATATTGTTTGTGAGGTGATTCTAAATTTAATTGACATTTTATTGCAACCTATTTATAATAGAAATTTTAGGGAAAATAGTTTGATAATTAGCAGTATGATTTCAATTGAGGAAATTACTAATCCCATATCTGTCATATTGGATGCTTATGAAAAGCGTCTATCGGCCTTCCTGGAAGCTGAGAACGACCTGATATATCAGGCAACTTCGCATTTGCTGTCTTCCACCGGCAAGCGTCTCCGCCCCGCCACACTTTTTCTATCATCTGCGGCTTTTGGTTGCCAGGATGATAAAATGGTGGCTCCGGCCATCGCCCTGGAAATGATTCATAACGCTACCCTGCTTCACGATGACGTCATCGACCAATCGAGATACCGCAGAGGTAAAGAAACAGTGAACTATCATTGGAGCAATCTGGTGGCGGTGTTGATGGGAGACTATTTTTTCGCAAAAGCGTTCAAAATCCTGGTTTATGCCGGAAGGCAAGATTTGTTGGACGCTGTCTCATCCGCAACGGAGCGAGTGAGCATAGGGGAGCTGGGGCAGGTGCAGGAATTACATAATATGTCATTGACCGAAGAGGCCTATCTATCGATCATATCTAATAAGACCGCGTCTTTGTTCTCCTGTGCAGGGCAATGCGGTGCTATGATTGCAGGCACTAATGGCGAAAATAGGAAATCGCTTTATAATTATGGCGAGAATCTGGGGATTGCGTTTCAAATCGCTGATGACCTTCTCGATTTTGTGGGAGATGAGCGGAAGCTGGGCAAGGGAGTTGGGAGCGATCTTAAGGAGGGGTGGTTCACGCTTCCTTTAATTTATTCTCTGGGAAATTCCTCGCCCGATGCCGCAAAGACAATCAAAGAAATATTAGCGAATGGCTTCCACGAGGAGCAATTTCCCCTTGTTCGCGACTTCGTCCACGAATCCGGTGGAATCGAGTATTCAAAACAACGTGCGACCGCATATCGGGATCGCGCCTTGGAATCCCTTACCAAAATAGAAGACTCGATATATAAATCGGCTCTTATCAAATTAGCGGAATTCACCGTTCTGCGGGAGCGATAAAACCTATTGCCTCTCGCATTTTCACAAACGATCCTCCAGATAATATTCTCGCGGCGGCATCCGCTTGAGTCTAAGGACCAACCTTCGGTTCTATTGTCCTCATTTCGGAACCTGTAGCCACCCTGGCGCTATAAGAAATTATGCAAGATTGGTCTCTTGAATTTGGAAATGGTTCTTATCCATATTTCCTATTAATTGGTATTGCGCTTATCGTAATGGTTGGAGCTTATTATAGGAAGACTGTCCCAGAACTGCCCTCTAGTCTCAAGTTATTCTTGTTTGTATTCAGAACGCTTTCAATCATTCTTATCGTTTTGTTCCTCTGTCTGCCAACTCTGGTGGTCACGAATGAAAGAGTCACCGGTCAGAAGCTGGCTGTTTTGATAGACAATTCCGGGAGCATGGGCTTCAGTGATGACGGTGTGAGCCGTTCGCGCCAATTGCAGAGTATTTTCAATGAATTTGAATCAGGTGTCTCGGCAGGCAATTTGATCGCTTTCTCATTTTCGGATTCGATCACTCGGCTTCCATCAATGGCCGTTCCTCCCCCCGACAGTAATCTTACCGCGCTTGGCGACGCAATTCGAGAAATAGCGACCCTGCAGAATTCATTCGATATCGGAGGCATGCTTGTCGTGAGCGACGGCATATCGAATTATGGATCTGATCCGTCTTATGAAGCGATGCGAGCCGGGATTCCCATTTCCGCTATTGCCCTGGGAGATACGATTCCGATGCCTGATATCTCCATCGAAGACGTCAAGGCTCCGGAAGTAGTATATCGCGGGGAGCAAATCGATTTCGACCTCACTCTAAAATCCGATATGCAAAATGATATTCAAGCTGAATTGGAAACATATTCGGGCAAGAAGAGACTACGGTCCCAGACAGTACTCCTGCCAAGAGGGGGCGCCGCCAAAGATGTAAGGATTTCCATTCCGGCGGATTCCATTGGACGATTCAATTACAGATTCGATTTAAGGAGCAATTTTCCGGAGCATCTTACAAACAACAACTCCAAAGCGGCCTCGGTGCAAATTTTGAAGGATAAACTGAAAATATTTCTTATCGGTGAAACGCCCAACTGGGAGTTTTCTTTTATGAAGAGAATATTGTCTTCAAATAATAAGTATAGCATTTCGTCTTATCTGCCGGGGAAGGGGTCAAAAAAAATATTGCTTCCCGCCGATGAAGGTTTCAATGAGTACGATTGCATTTTTCTGGTTGGATGCGGCAATGAGACATATAGCCGGTATGGGTCAGTGATAAGCAATTTGATCGGCGCTGGCAAATTGAATGTTATGATGGGACTTTCGACCGCCTCCGCAAAAAGTGGTTTTGGTGCCATCCTGAAGGGTATTGGCTTATCAAGTGGTGGAAATGACCTCGTATCTGTCAAGGGCGAATTCAGTCCCCAAGTGCATAATAAAACCATTCCTGATCCCTTATTGAGACCTCTCTTAGAGAATTCGGCTTCGGATTTTTCAAATTTGCCGCCGATTTTGTTCCGGTTTGTCGGGTTGCACCCCGAATCGGATTGGGAGGTGGTGATGAACTCCCGGGCGGGTGATGGGACGGAAGAGCCTCTTTTACTGAAAAGGGCAATGAATGGAAACAGGGTGGTTATTTTGAACGGCGGGCCGATATGGCGATGGGATTTCTATATGAATCGTGCAGATAAACCTGATAGCCGCTACAAATTTATTATTGAAAACATAGTGACCTGGCTAACCGTTGGCGGGCAGATTCGACCAATTGAGGTCAGCACCGATAAACCTATATATAACTCCGGAGACAGAGTGCGTTTTAAGGGGCGGATACTTGATGATAATTATCGTCCGATAAATGAGGCTGGCGTTGTTGTGAAATTGGCGGGAAAATACGGAAATGAGATCGTATTCGAGCTTCAGAATACTAAAGATGGAAATTATGAGGGGGGTCCGGGAAGGCTCTTTTCAGGAGAATATATTTATCAGGCTTACGTCACTGTTTCTGGAGATACTATCAAAACATTGGGCGGGAGCTTCGATGTGGATGAATTCAGTGAGGAATATCGAAGTCTGACTGCGAACCGGAAATTATTGAGGGAGATTACTTCTAATACCGGAGGTGTTTATTTTGATGTCGAGAAAAACCCGAGGGGCCCCTTCCCGTTGCGTAAAGGATCAATAGTCGAGAAGGCCGCACTAAATATTTATTCTCTTCCCGCAGCGCTGGCGATTGTCTTGATATTGCTGGCTATCGAGTGGGCGGTCCGAAAAAAGCGCCAGTTACCCTGATGATTTTAAGTCCGTGTGAAAGAAATTAATCCTATCATTTAGATGGAGGTGAAAATGAAACTTGCAGATATAAATCGCAAGAATTGGACTGAAACTCTCAGTCTGGAATGGAGCGCCACCTATCGTTATAAAATGCAGACTGCTATTTTCAATAATCCGCGAATAGTTGCCATAATAGATGGGATTATGCGCAACGAATCGGATCATATCGATATCGCTCAAAAACATCTGTTGCCTGAATTTGAACCAAAGGTCAAAGGATTTCAAACCATCTTATTTTTTCTTTATCTTAATCTGGAATTTGAGAGGTTTGCCAATAAATCTTATGCAGGATTTGCCCGGGAAGCGGAAGATCCCCGATCAAAAGAAGATTTTCTGCGACTGGTGAAGTCCGAGGGCGGCCATGCTAAAATATTTCGGGAGATGATAGAACAGATAGAGAATGGCAATTTCCCGGTAGTGATAATTTGCCCGGTATGTGGCTGGGAATTGGATTTTGGTTCATCTCCGAAGGAAGGTGCAATGGCGCAATGCGAAAAATGCAAAGTTGAGTTTAGATTAGTCGAGAAACAGGGCGATTGGGATGTTGAGAGGATTTAGCGGGGGGGTTGGAGGAATGTTTGGTGATTTACAAATGGGCTCTGTTAAATTCATCAGATCATTGTATTTCGAGATATTTGTCCCCGGCCATATATTCCACAATGTTTATATCCTTGATATTGCGGAGTGATGAGATCAAATCCTTGATGCGAAGGGCGTTATTTTCGATCATTTCAACTTTTCTGCGAATATCCACCGGGAGATCATCTTTATCCTTGAGCAATAAGAGCTGTGCCGCCCCCAGGATGACGGAGAGCTGATTGTTAATATGGTGATTGACCGTGGCGGCAGTCAGTTTGATAATCTCAATTTTTTCGGTATCGATAAGCCCTTTATAGCTTACAATCAGGAGATGTAAAGCTGCCGAAGCTGAAAACCTGGCTTGAAATGATCTCATAATTTCCGCAATCTGCCTTTCAATCCCGCCATCCGGCTTTCTCGGAAACCCTATGATGCAAGAGCCGTAAAACTCCTTTTTGCCTCTAAGAGGGTAGAAAAGCAATTCCCGGGCGTCATATTTGGCCAATTCTGTGACCAGTGCCTGAGGCAATTCAGAACCCACCAGAGATCTGCTGCCATGAGTGTATATTGCTCTCGTGTCAAATTGAATCCTCGGAATTGAGAAATCGCCTCCGAATTCTGACTTTGAATTTGATTTGTCATCATCTACAAAGAATAACTCGCCATCTTTCTCGCCCGGAATCAAATAGCAGAGGGCAACTGCTGAGGGTTGCATTAGTTTGCAGATTTCATTTCTCAGGTCGATTAGTGTTTGGCGCGGGCTTTGGCTTATTCTCATCGAAGAGGTGTAATCAGGTTTGCTTGGAGCATATTCGCGGGCGGCCATAGAAGCGCTTAGGCTTGAGCAGATGCCGATAATATCAATCTCAGCCTCCGATAGTTTCCGGTGCGTGCTTGACACAATTATCAACATCCCGTAGCTCTGCCCGCCCGAAAGCAATCCGCGGCAGAGCACTCTTACATTCTTAGGACCGGAGATGGTAAATTCCGCGTTGTTGATTTCAAGCTGATAATCTTTGCCCGCAATAGTTCCGGATGATTTGCAGTACTCGGATATGATCCTCTCAGTTATCTCCTGGTACTCTTCATCCCCAGCTATCGAATGAGCTGGTTCGGCGTTAGCCGACCATCTGAATAAAAGGCCCACAGTACAATTGGGCAATTGCTCGGCAATAAGCGGAGCTATATCCCCACTGGTTATACTGGCAGGATATTCCGAACACAACCGGGCTAAATGAGCCAAGAATTCAAGATGGGATTTTGACTTGAGGGAAACTTCGTTCATTAATAACACCATCACTACTAAATTCCCCTCATAGGCAAGATAAGTTAAAATCGGAAATTGTCAAGCAATCTCTCCAAAAACCTAATTTCATCAGCGATATTAATTTATTCATACCGGCAATTTGCCCGGTCTTAATGAATATTCCATATTCGGGCGGTCACCCCTTGAACCCAGCATTGAAGAAAATCGTCTTGCGGGTAAATGGCATCCGGTTAGGCCAAGCCTTAGTTGGATTGCCTGATCAAGGGGAATTGTAATCAGGCATAAGATATAATTATACTTCTCTTTGTCAAGAATAATTCAGTGTTTGGATAGAATCTTTAGAGGCTAAGATTCGGAATTAATGGAAGTCTCAATAATTGTCATTATTAGAATCAGGTAAACATATAATCATTATCAAGTTGACTTGCTATAGGGATTATGTTATTGTTGACTGATTTAAGCATTAAATTGAATCATCAGTGACATTTGATCATTTTTAGGAGTAAATATGTCGGGTTCTTTGGACGGAGTCTATGAAGAGCTTATAAGTCGGGCGAAAGAGATAAGCTTGATCTATTCTTGCCTTTCAGTGCTGGACTGGGATCAGAAAACGTATATGCCTCCCAATGGCGCCGAACAGAGGTCGGGGCAAGTCTCTTTATTAGCAGGAATGGGGCATCGGAAATTCACTGACCCCCAAATCGGCGAATTACTTGATGCCCTGGTATCAGGCAAGTATGCCCAAGATGATTACTCGGATGAGGCTACTAATATACGGGAATTAAAGCGGCAATATGACAAAGCCAAGAAGGTCCCCAACAGCTTGGTGATAGAAATCTCAAAGGTAACGACACTGGCTGATTCCGTCTGGGTCGAAGCCCGGGAAAAATCTGATTTTGCATCATTTCAGCCATGGTTGGAAAAAGTCATCGACCTTAAGCATCAATATGCCGAATGCGTCGGTTATCCCAAGGAACCTTATGATGCATTGCTCGATGATTACGAGCCTGGCGCAACTGTTGAGGCAATCGGCAAGGTCTTAGGAAGTTTCCGAAAGGATCTGGTGGCGTTTGTTGAGAAAATACTCGGTTCGGGAAAACATCCTGATATCTCAATAGTATCCCGAGATTATCCTGTTGAAAAGCAAGAGATTTTCGGGAAAATGGCCGCTGCGGCAATCGGTTTTGATTTCAATTCCGGTCGTCTGGATGTTACGACTCATCCATTCTGCACCGGATTAGGCCCGGGTGATACCCGCATTACCACTAGGTATAATCCCAAACATTTCAATGATGCCTTCTTTGGGATTTTGCACGAATCCGGCCATGGTATCTACGATCAGGGCCTTGATCGAAATCATTGGGGCACTCCGAGGGGAGAATCAATTTCGCTGGGGATTCATGAATCTCAATCCCGTATGTGGGAGAACCTGGTGGGGCGAAGTCGCTCATTCTGGATCTATTTCCACCCGATAGCTCAAAGGATATTTACTGAGGCTTTGCAGGATGTTAGTCTCGACGATTTCTATTTCGCGGTAAATGCTGTGGAACCTTCTTTTATCCGTGTCGAAGCGGATGAGGTTACGTATAATCTACACATATTGGTCCGCTTCGAGATTGAGCATGCTTTCTTCAAGGGTGACTTGAAAGTCGCTGATATCCCATCGACTTGGAATGAAAGATACAAACATTATCTCGGGATCACTCCAGCCAATGACGCCCAGGGATGTCTTCAAGATGTCCATTGGAGTAATGGATACATCGGTTATTTTCCCACCTATGCCCTTGGCAATCTATATGCGGCGCAATTTTTCGCTAAAGCCCGCAAGGATATCAGCGACCTGGAAGATCAATTCTCCCTGGGCCAATTTGGTGATTTGCGCGAGTGGCTTAGAAAAAATATTCATGCTCATGGCCAGAAATACCGGGCGGGGAAACTGGTGGAGGTTGTAACCGGCAAACCATTATCTCACATCCCCTTGATGGAATATTTACGAGCCAAGTTTGGCTCGTTGTATAACGCCGGATAGACCCTGAAGCTGGGCGCTGAGTCGAAACCCGCAATCTTGGCAAGGGAAGCTGACATCGGAGCTTGTTGAAAATGTGGTTTCTTGACTTCCTCCATATGTCATTCCCGCGGAAGCAAGAATCTATCTCTTTGATTAATATGGGTTTCCACTTTCGCGGGAATGACCGTTACGCAATTTTTCTTTACCAAATAAGGTTTTTCAACACTCCCATCGGGACTGCCCCTATGTCTTCCATAATATATTTTAACCTTATCTCCATACTTTTCCTTGGAGAATTCCCGTGCGAATAAGCTTGGCATCGGTTTTAGAATCATAGAATATGGGCAAACGCCGAATTATTGTAGTTGGAGGGGGCCCAGCGGGATTGATGGCCGCTGGCAGAGCGGCTGAAAATGGAGCCTCGACGATCCTCCTGGAAAAGATGAATTTCCCAGGACGCAAATTACTGATAACTGGTCATAGCCGTTGTAATCTTACTAACGATTCTCCCTTGGATGAATTTATTGAAAAATTCGGTTCGAATGGCCAATTTTTGCGACAGGCATTTTCACAATTTTTCGCGCCCGATTTAATCAAATTCGTTGCCCGATTAGGAGTAAAGGTCAGAACCGAAACGGATCGACGAGTATTTCCTGAAAGCGAAAGGGCAAGCGACATCGTCAATGCCCTGGTAGGATGGGTAAATAAATGCGGAGTGGTCGTAAGAAACTTGTTGCCAGTCAAGCAATTACTTATCGAAAAGGGGCGAATAGCGGGGGTAGAGGTTTCGGCTGAATCTCAGAGAAAAAATGAAGGTTCTAAGAGGGTCGCCTTCGGTAGCCAGATGCATATTGCCGATGCGGTAATTATCGCCACCGGAGGAGCGTCTTATCCCTCAACCGGATCGACCGGCGATGGATATCGACTTGCCCAGAAAGCGGGACACCATATAGTGCCCATTAGGCCAGCGCTCGTTCCGGTTGAAACGCAAGGAAACATTGCTTCAAGGCTACAGGGTTTGAGCCTTAAGGAAGTTGCCATCCGATTAGTGCTTGATGGCGAGATGCAAGTTGACCGGGCGCGCCACTGCGGCGAAATAGTATTTACCCACTTTGGGCTCTCCGGACCGCTTATCCTTTCCCTAAGCAAGCGAGTCGTGGATTCATTGAAGATGGGACACAAGGTCCATCTCTCAATTGATTTAGCTCCGTCACTTAATGATAGTGATTTAGATGATTACATTATCCGGCAAATCCGGGCTCATGGCAAACAGGGATTAAACTCGCTCCTGATCGAATTGCTTCCGAGAAAATTAATCTCTATATGTATGGAGTTGGGGGCGATATCTCCTACTAAAATTGGATCGCAACTTACAGCTTCGGAACGCCAGCGGTTAATAACGCTTTTGAAAGATTTCCGCCTTGACGTGACCGGATTCCGGCCATTTACAGAAGCGATTATCACTGCCGGCGGCGTGGATATTCGGGAAATTAATCCGCGCACAATGGAATCACGATTGGTGAAAAAACTCTATTTCGCCGGCGAGGTTCTGGATTTAGATGGTGATAGCGGCGGATATAATCTTCAGGCCGCTTTTTCTACCGGTTGGGTGGCAGGGAATTCGGCGGCGGGCGCAGGCGATTGAAACAGAGAAAATCGATATTTTAGGTTGCACCTCATCCGCTAAAATATCAGAATCCGATCGCTGTTATGCACCCAATTGGCGAGATCGTTCAGATCAGAGACTATTACTCCGGCATAAGCCATTTCACCCGGTCTGGAGCCGGTGCGCTTCAAACAAGTTCCACAGGCGCGAACCCCAATATCGTCCGCTATCAAATCCTTCGTCATTTGCTTGAGATCGAAATATCCATCGGGGTGTTTGACGCTTTCCCGAACAATATCAACGGCATCATTCATTATGAAAATAAAAGCTTCATCTCCGGCGGCGGTCAATGTCCCAGCAAGGCGAAGGCCATTCCAGATAACATCAGTGCCATCATAGGGTTTGTGACTTAAGACCAATAATATTCTCATCTATCCTCTCTGCATCTGTTTGGTTCGATTCTTTCCGGGTTGCTTACAGCTCTTACATTTTGAATATCAGAAATTCGCTTATATCCGATTTATTTCGTAAGGCATTATAAAATTCCATTTCGACTTCGTCAAGCTCATTATGAGTTATTCCTAATCCTATTTATTCTCGGTCAATCGCTTAAAAAGTGTCAATTCTGGCGAGATTATGACGAAATGAATATAAGCAAGCTTGATTTGGGGGCATCAGAGCCAACAGGGAGGTTATGTGATAGCTATCATTGGGTTAGTCATTGTTTTCGTAGCGGTTATATTAGGATTCATTTTTGAAGGCGGGCATTTAATGGTCCTATTCCAGCCCGCTGAGCTTTTGATAATAGGCGGGTGTGCCGGGGGAATGTTGCTGGTCAGTGTGTCTCCCAAAATTTTGAAAGAAATGATCAATCAACTTCTCGGGATTATGGGGAAAGGATACACGAGTGACAGTTACAGAAATTTACTAATAATGCTATATGAGGTTTTCGATATCGCCCGGCGAGAGGGCATTATCGCCCTTGAATCTCACGTGGAAAATCCTAATGAAAGCAGTATAATTACTAAATACCCCGAATTTTTGGCCAATCCCCAGGCGGTGAATTTCTTTGCGGACACAATGCGTTTGATAATCTCGGGTGGAATGTCGGCATCGGATTTGGAGGCATTGATTGACGAGGACTTAGAGACCCATCACGAAGAAGTTAGTGAACCCCCCAAGATCTTATCTAAAGTCGGCGATTCTCTTCCCGGATTTGGTATTGTGGCGGCGGTTTTGGGTGTGGTAATCACTATGGGGGCTATTGGGGGCCCACCGGAGGAGATCGGAGAAAAAGTAGGCGCGGCATTGGTAGGCACATTTCTGGGTATTTTGCTTTCGTACGGCGCGGTTCAGCCTTTGGCTACGAATCTGGAGCAAGCGAATATGGGTAAGGCTCGATACTTCATCTGTATGAAGCAGGCGCTGATTGGCTTTTTCAAAGGAATGGCTCCCTCAATTGCAGTGGAATTGGGACGACGTTCCGTCTATAATGAGCTTCGCCCTTCGTTCCTTGAATTAGAAACAGCTTGCCGCCAGGCTACTCGGGGAGGGACGGCTAAGGCCAAGGAGGCCGTGAATGCCTAAAGAGAAGGCCAAGCAACTTGCTCCCGTAATAGTCAAGAAAAAAGGGAAACATGACGGCCATCATGGCGGAGCCTGGAAGGTCGCCTATGCCGACTTTGTTACTGCTATGATGGCTTTTTTTTTGGTTATGTGGATAGTCGGGCAAAGTGAGCAGGTCAAGCAAAGCGTGGCTGGATATTTTAATGATCCTGTGGGCTTCAAGAAAAACAAAAATTCCGCGGTTCTTAAGGGCGCTGGGCCCTCAGTCATTGACAAAAAGAAACTGTCTGAAAGCGAAAGACTGAAGGAGGAGGCGGCGGCCAAAAACAAGCTGGAGAAAGCTCGTAACGAAATAATGGCGAAATTGGAACAGTTGCCTGAATTCAAAATGCTCAAGGAGAATATCGAAATAGAGATGACTGCGGAAGGATTGAGAATCCAATTGATTGAGTCTTCCAATAAATCAGGCTCGACCTTTTATGATCTCGGCAGTATGAATTTGAATAATGAGGGCAAAGCGATCCTGACTGCCATAACCAAGGAGTTGGTTAAGCTTGATAACAATGTTGTGCTTGAGGGTCACACTGACAGCAGAGCCTATGTTTTGGAAAACACATATTCCAATTGGGAGCTTTCCACCGACCGCGCCAATGGCGCCCGCAAGCTAATGGAGGATACGGGATTAGCAAGGGGTCGGATAGAAGCGGTGAGAGGCTATGCTGATAAGCGGCCAAGAATTTCTGAAAACCCACTTGACCCCAGAAATAGGCGAATATCCATAATCGTCCTCAATGATTATGCCGAATTGCGTTACAAGGAACTTCAATCAAGCGATTGGATTCAGAAGAGGCGCCAATAACCAATAAGACTAACTACTTTGGTAAAATGGTTTTCTTGCTAAGCGAAGGTGGCAGATGATGGACAGTTATCTATCGACCATTATTACCGCATTAGATAGAGCTTATATATACTATGGTCGATAGTGTTGCCCAATTTCATAGAGATGAGGCTATTTGAAATAAATAATTGTGGCAAAAGGCATCAAAATCTATGATATTCCAAAATCCGGGAGCATTCGGAACCATCGGTGTCCCGTATCCTGTAAATGTAATGGCGATGGTTAAGTCTCGAGAACTAATTTTTTGCGGCAAGATGAAGTTTAAAGGAAAATAATTTTATGCATTACCTCAAGAATATTTTGGAAGCAATTGGCAATACTCCAATGATTAAGCTGAATAAGATGTCCCCTGCTTCAGGGGCTTCAATATTATTAAAGCCGGAGTATCTCAATCCTGCCGGATCAATAAAAGATAGAATGGCACTGTATATAATTGAAAAGGCCGAAAGAGATGGTCTGCTTGTTCCGGGTGGGACCATCGTAGAAAATACTTCCGGCAACACCGGTGCCGGAGTGGCGATGATTGCGGCCGTCAAGGGATATAAAGCAATCTTTACTATGCCGGATAAGATGTCGGCAGAGAAGATTGATCTCCTCAAGGCTTTTGGCGCTCGGGTTGTGATTACGCCCACCGATGTCCCGGCAAATTCGCCCAGAAGCTACTATGAAACGGCCAAAAGAATTGCTGGTGAGACCCCCAATTCATTTTATCTCAATCAATACCATAATCCCGATAATATTGAGGCGCATTATTATTCTACCGGCCCCGAAATTTATGAGCAAGCAGACGGGAAAATAGACTATTTTGTTGCCGGTATCGGGACAGGTGGAACTATGTCCGGAGTGGGAAAATATTTGAAGGAGAAGTTGCCTAAGATTAAGAATGTGGGGGTGGATCCGATTGGGTCTGTTTTCTATGATTACTTTAAGACGGGCAAGCTGGTCGAGCCTCATGTCTATAAAGTGGAAGGAATCGGGGAGGATATGCTCACCGGAGCGATGGATTTCTCTGTTGTAGATGATATAATTCAGGTGAGCGATAGGGATTGTTTCTTGACCGCGCGCGAACTTGCCCGGAAGGAAGGTGTTTTTGCAGGGGGGTCATCCGGGGGTGTCGTGCATGCCGCTCTCAAAGTCGCCAGGCAGGCCAATCCAGATGAGGTCGTCGTGGCAATTCTGCCCGACTCCGGAACCCGCTACTTATCCAAATGTTTTAATGATGGTTGGATGGTTGATAATGGTTTTGCGCCCTATGAGTCCATCGGCGGGTTGGTCTCGGACATCCTCAAAGGCCGACGGCTGGAACCGGTGACAATCAAAGTGGAAAGCCCAGTGAAGGAAGCAATTCATCTAATGAAAAAATATGATATCTCCCAGCTTCCGGTTTGTGAAAATACCGAGATTGTCGGAATGGTTTATGAAACTGATTTGCTCAGGGCACTGGCGATGGAATCAATCGGACCTAACGATCCTATCAGAAATGTTGCCGAGAAGCACTTGTCCAAAATCGCTCCCAATGCCCCCGTCTTCAATCTTGCCAAAGCATTCACCGAAACCGGAGAGGCAGTACTGGTAATGGAAGATCAGAAGCTCGTTGCCGTTTTGACCAAGATTGATTTAATTTCATTTCTTGCCGGGGGTAAAAGTTGAAAGATTATGATGATATGGGGTTTGGAACCCGCGCCATCCATGGAGGACAGGAACCTGATCCCTCGACCGGCGCTATCATGCCTCCCATCTACCAAACCTCAACATATGTTCAATCTGCGCCTGGGGAACATAAAGGTTACGAATACGCCCGGACCGGCAATCCAACCAGAGCCGCGCTGGAAAAATCTGTCGCCTCGCTGGAATTAGGCCGGTTTGCAATTGCTTTCTCCTCAGGCATGGCCGCCATTTCATCGCTAATTAAGCTCTTGAAGAGCGGGGATCACATAATATGCTCTGATGATATTTATGGGGGGACTTTCAGGTTGTTCGATAAAATCTATAAGAATTTTAACCTCAATTTCAGCTTCGTTGATGCGTCGGAACTTGCTGATATTGAACAAGCGGTCACTGTCAAGACCCGGATGATTTGGGTAGAGAGTCCGACCAACCCGACCCTGAAAATCACCGATATTGCCGGCGTGGCTAAGATAGCAAAAGCCAGTAATGCCTTCTTGGCAGTTGACAATACATTTATGACCCCCTATTTCCAAAGTCCGTTGGCGCTGGGCGCCGATATCGTGGTTCATTCAACTACCAAATATATTGCGGGTCATTCAGATTCACTGGGCGGAGTTGTGATAACCAATGACGCCGCTACTGCGGAAAGATTATACTTCATTCAGAATGCCGCCGGAGCCGTGCCCGGTCCGATGGATTGCTTCTTGACATTGAGAGGTATAAAGACCTTGCACCTGCGGATGGAGCGTCACGAATCAAACGCCCGGAAAATTTATGAGTACATCAAGAGGCAACCGGCGGTTAGGAGAATCTTCTATCCCGGAGATCCCACTTGTCCGGGTTATTCCATTCAGAAAAAGCAATCTACCGGTTACGGAGCGATAATCTCACTCGATGTTGGCGCCCTCCAGAACGCCAGGGCTTTTCTTGCTGCATTGAGGATTTTCAAATTAGCGGAATCGCTGGGAGGCGTTGAATCGCT
>PFXJ01000045.1 GCA_002791595.1 candidate division Zixibacteria bacterium CG_4_9_14_3_um_filter_46_8 | reverse complement strand
CGGTCAGGACGGGATGGTTGCAGAAAGGATTATCTTGAATGGGCAAGAAAGTCAAAGTCAGATGGGCCGGAAAGATGAGCTTTATTGGAATCGATGAGCAGAATCACTCGGTTCTGATGGATGCCGGCGAAAAAGGCGGCGGCGATGAATCGGCATTTAAACCGGTCGATCTGCTGCTGGCGGCGCTGGGCGGATGCACTGGAATTGATGTAGTTAATATTCTCAAGAAGCAGAAGCAAGATGTTCGCGAATTTTGGATTGAAATCGATGGTGTGCAGGCAGAGGATCATCCCAGATATTTTACGGAGATAAAGCTCGAATTTGTCGTCAGGGGGGAAAATATCAATAAGGATTATGTGGAAAGAGCTATAGACCTTTCTCATACTAAATATTGTTCGGTTGGCCAGACATTGGGACCGAAGGCGAAAATAATCAATACATATAGAATCGAGGAGATTCCGTAATAGATACATTCACGGGTAAAGACTTGTTGAAAAAGCCAGGAAACTCGAAAATGATCTCGACCTTCTCCCGCTTCGTCGGGAGAAGGTGGCCCCGCCTGAAGCGGGGACGGATGAGGGTGCAACCCCATAAGCTCCCTCATCCTCCGACTCCTTCTCCCAATTAATGGGAGAAAGAGAGAAAGAAAAGAATTTTCTAAAGCACTTTCTTTTTCATGGCAACCCAGCTTTTTCAACAAGCCCCAAAGTGGGAATCCATATTAATCAAAGAGATAGATTCCCGCTTGCGCGGGAATGACATTTGGAAAAGATTAAAATGCTCTTTGTCAACATTCGCTAAGAGAAAGGAATTTAAGATGGAAAACTATGGTTATACAGTCAAAACAGGTAAGAGCCCAGATGAGGCGGTGGCTTCGGTGGAAAAGGCGGCGCAGGATCAAAATTTCCGTGTCCTGCATATTCACTATGTAGATGATACTCTGCGCGAAAAGGGATTCGAGCGGGAACCATACCGAATCGTTGAGGTTTGCAACAGCAAATTCGCTTTCGAAGTATTGAATGCGGATATTGAGGTCGGATTGTTCCTGCCCTGCAAAATCAATGTTTATGTCAAGAATGGCCAAACCTATATTTCGGGATTGCATCCGCAAATAATGAGTGAGCTGTTTGATAACAAGAAAATCCATCAAGTTGCAGATGAAGTTGAAGTGATTATCCGCAAGATAGTTGATTCCGCCAAATAAATAAGGCTGAGATAAATTGGAGAACTTAATGTCTGAAGACAAAATGAAAAGAAATAAGCATCTATCGCATCCGGTCGAGGGGGTCCGACCAAGCCATCTGAATGGGTTGATGGATTTGATGAAAGCATACGAAAAGATGTCATTCCAGGCCAGAAATCTGGGCCAAGCCGCCTCGCTTCTGGCCAGGATGCATCAGAATCCCGACACTCTGGTAGTGATGACTCTGGCGGGAGCCCTGGTGCCGGGGGGATTACAGGGCACTATATGTGACGCTGTCGAAAATCATCTGGTCGATGTCATCATCTCCACCGGCGCCAATATGTCGCACGACATTGTTGAGGGAACGGGACACCATCACTACCGCACCGCGGACCTGCAGACAGATACGGAATTGAAAGCGGCCTTCATCAATCGCATTTACGACACTTTCCTTGATGATGACGATTTTCTGGAGACGGCCGCCATTATCAAGACCCACCTGCCTCAGTTTAAGGGGACTTCATCGTGTGATTTCACCCGCTTCCTCGGCTCTATCGCTCAAAATCGTTGCATCTTGAAATCCGCCTATGAGCACAATGTCCCCATCTTTATTCCGGCGCTCAACGATTCGGAGTTGGGATTGGTTTTAAATTACTACAACTTCAAACAAGACGATGCCAATCGCATTGTCTGGAATGGCCTTCAGGATAACATTAGATTCGCCGAGATAATCAAGAACGTCAAATCATCTGGACTGCTGATTTGCGGCGGCGGCGTTCCCAAGAACTGGGCTCAGCAGGTTACCCCATTGCTTGAGTACCTTCATCTCTCGCCGGGCGACCGTGTCCGCAAATTTGATGGTTATAAATATGGGATAACGATTACGACTGATACGCCGGTTTATGGCGGTTTGAGCGGCTGCACTTTTTCGGAGTCAACTTCCTGGGGCAAATATTCTGACCAAGCCGATTACATTACGGTCAACTGCGATACCACTATTGCCCTGCCCTTGATAATAGGTGCGGTGCTGGAGGGCCTACGGAAATAAGAATATGTCGGCGGATAGGGTAACACAATCGATAATGTTCCATTAAGAGATGCCATAATTATTGTTGCATAATTCAAGGAAGGGCCTTAAATTGGGGATTCACTTTTTGATAGAAATTTGGAGGAATGGTTAATGGCTATTGTACCACGCGAAGTATTTTTTACCAAAGGATTGGGAATCCATCGCGAGCAGTTATCCAGTTTCGAGATGGCTTTGCGGGCGGCCGGAATCGCCAAATATAATATCGTTTCGGTCTCCTCGATTTTCCCGCCGTATTGCCAGGTGATCTCGCAGGAAGTTGGTCTATCAAGGTTATCGGATGGACAAATAATTTATGCGGTGATGAGCAGAAACGCCACCAAAGAATCAAACCGACTAATCTCCGCCTCCATCGGCCTGGCCATCCCCACTGATAAAAGCCATTATGGATATGTATCCGAGCACCATGATTTTGGCCAGCCCGCCAAGAAAGTCGGTGATTATGCCGAAGACCTGGCCGCCTCAATGTTGGCTTCCACCCTTGGAATTGAACTGGACATCGACAAGAGCTATGATGAAAAAAAAGAGCAGTGGAAAATCTCCGGCAAAATAGTGCGTTCTATGAATATCACTCAATCGGCAAAGGGAGATATTCATGGCTTGTGGACCACTGTTCTGGCCGCTGCGGTCTTCATCGTGGATTAACGGGGCTCTATTGAAAGGTCGCGATATTCAGTATCCTCAAGGCGACTACCGCTGGACACCCGCAGGGCAAAACCGCTATGGACATTTCGCCCAATATTACGATCAACTGGGATGGAAACGATTCACTGATTCCACCTTCAGTAAATTGGGGAAAATAATCAGACAATTCAAAATCAACCCTAAAGAGATCATTGATTTTGGCTGCGGCACTGGCGAATTGCTTTCTCGTCTCGCGGATTTGGATTTCACCGGTATCGGCGTCGATGCCTCCCCCGGTATGATCGAAAAAGCCAGGCTCAAACTGGATCCCGCGGAGTTCCACCTGCTTATCGGCGATATCTGTGATAAGAAAGCAAATCGTAAGTTCCCCCTCGCCACTTGCTTCTTTGATACTATCAATCACATCACTTCTCAAAAAAACTTGCGGCGCTTTATAAAGAATGTCCACCATCATCTCGAATACGGGGGCATCTTTGTATTTGACTTCCTCACTCCCGAAGGACTGGAGGAATGGCAGGGAACCGACCTAAACTCGAAGGATGATTATTTTCTTCTGCAGAAAGGAAAATATATTCCCAGCCGCAAACGTGCGATGATCTCGATTGAAGGATTTGTCAAACGGCCCGATGGCAATTATGATAGATTCTATCAATTCATCGAAGAAAGGGGAATTACCATAGATGAGATGAATCAGCATCTGGTTTCAGCCGGTTTTCAACATATCTCGATGAGAGGCTTTTTTCATGACTACGAAATTGACCAGGGCGGACGGATACTGGGAATGGCCGGTTGACCTCGGAGTTGCCCTGAACGGTTCCCAATATGAAAACATTTTTAGACATTAAACAACCTCCTTATGAAGACTCCAGAGCCGTAATTATCCCTTTCGGATACGAGAAAACTGTATCTTATCTCAAGGGAACCTCCAGAGGACCCGGGGCTATCATGGAAGCCTCCTCCCAGCTTGAACTTTATGACATTCAGACCGACTCCGAACCGCATCTGATGGGGATTCACACGCTTTCCGAAACCGAAATCGAAGGCCTTTCACCAGAAAAGGCGCAGGACTTCATCTATGATGCCGTCCAGAAAACCTTAAATGATGGCAAGCTACCAGTGTTATTGGGTGGAGAGCATTCGATCTCAGCAGGAAGCGTTCGTGCCTGTAAGGAAAAATTCCCCGACCTGACTGTCTTACAAATCGATGCCCATGCCGATCTTAGAGACAGCTACGAAGGCTCGAAATATTCTCACGCTTGTGCAATGAGCAGAATAGCTGAATCGGCCCCCTATGTGGGGGTAGGAATACGCTCTGTCGGGACTGAAGAATTGGATGCTTTCAAAAAGAAGAGAACTGCGGGCGAAATAATTACCGTTGATGATTTCCGTCGATTGAATAATTTCAAGTCGATTATTGATAAGTTGACCGAGAATATTTATATTACCATCGATGCCGATGGTTATGATCCATCGATAATACCTGGCGTAGGGACTCCCGAACCGGGAGGATTGACCTACCAGGAGACCGATAATTTGCTAAGCGAGGTTATCACGAATAGAAACGTGGTGGGATTTGATTTCGTGGAGCTTCGGCCCATCACCGGGGAGGTCCGCTCGGAGTTCACCGCCGCCAAAATTATATATAAGATAATAGCCCGAATTTTCCGAAAGAATAATTGATAGAATGGAGCAAATATGCCCAAAAACCGCCACGTGAATCAAAGTTATTTAAAAGAGCTGGCGCATATCGAAGAACGCGCTCCCAACGAAGTAAAAACGATTGTGAGCATCCTTGGACTGAAAGCCAAGGCTAAAATCCTTGATCTCTGCTGCGGTTACGGGAGGCATGCCATACCTCTCACTAAGATGGGATATCGGGTTACCGGCTTTGAAATTTCCAAACCCCTCTACGAGAAGGCAAAGGAACAAGCCAAAATCGCAAATGTAAAGCTGAAGCTGGTACTTGGCGATATGCGAAGATTGACGCAGCAAGTCGATGGTGCTTTCGATGCCGTCATTAATATTTTCACTGCATTCGGTTTTTATACAAGAGAATCCGATAATCAGAAGGTATTAAATGGCGTTGCCAAATTGCTGAAAGCCAATGGACTGTTCCTTATCGACCTCGCTAATCGCGAGAATGTCCTGAAACGCTGGCAACCCCGGCAATGGTACTCTTCCAGCGGTTTTACTGTTCTTGAAGAATCGATGTTTGATTTCTTCTCCAGCCGCCTTGAAATGAAACGCACTTATTTGAATCCCAAGCGCAATGGGGAAGTATCCGATTTTTCAATTCGCTTATACTCGCTTCACGAGATGCTGGCCATGATCCAAAAAGCCGGTTTGTCAACGATGGCGGTTTATGGTGATTTTAATCTGAATCAATACTCCGCTGACAGCCGCAGAATGATAATCCTGGCGCAGAAATCCTGATTGTTTCCGGAAAGCGCCATTTAGAAATAACATACATCAATGAAACCCACCCCCTCTTCCGGGCAGTGGGATTTTGCCATTGGTCAATTTATGCTTGATCACATTCGCAGTCGGATAACAAAAACCAATGCGGTCACCGCCTTACTTACAGCTTTGGGTGAAGCGCAGAATAAAACTGTAAATGTCTCCGGTATCGAAGGTTCATTCTTTTCGGTATTGATCGGCGCCCTGTATTATGAGCTTCATCGACCAATACTCATTGTAGTCCCCGATGAGGATGACGCCGGCCCTCTGCAGAGTGATCTAAAAAATTTCATCGCACCCGCCAATGTATTTCATCTGAATTGGCGGGGAATATATCCGTTTCAAATGAAAACCACCTACTTCGAAACTACCGGATCCAAACTGGAGTCTCTTTACGCCCTGCTGAATGATTCCCCGATAGTTGTGGCTTCGGTAGCTTCCTTGGCGGAACGAACTATTCCTCCGACCGATCTCATTGGCGCATCTATGCAGATAACCAAAGGCGAAGAGCGCGATATGGCGGCAATTGCCCTCCACCTGTCGGATTCCGGATACCGCCGGTCCCGGATGGTCGAGGAGGTTGGCGACTTCGCCGTCAGAGGAGGAATCATCGATATCTTTCCGGCATCTTCCGATTATCCGGTGCGGATCGAATTTTTCGGCGATGAAGTTGATTCCATCAGGGAATTTTCGGTAGCCAATCAGAGGTCGCTTCAGGATATCGATAAGGTTTTGCTTTTCCCGCGCCGTGAATTTCAGATGCCCGACAATGATCTAAAGCATCTCCTGCAGAAATTCCCGCCAGCTCAAGAGGAAGCTCTTCATCAGGGCTTATTAGTCGATGATCCTCTGCCCGGTTTGGAATGGCTGGCGCCATTATCCGGAAGCACTTCAGCCGCGGTTGTCGATTATCTTCCCGACAATGCCATCATTGTTCTGCTCGAATCTGAGCTGATTGAAGGCAAATTCAACGAATTCGAAACACTCTCAATCTCTCATCGCGAGTCTGCCGAATCTGAGGGCTGGCCGGTCTGCGAATTGGAAAAATTGTTGGATAGTTTCGATAAATTCTCAAAAGATATTGAAAGATTTTCGAAAATTCTGCCGTTCCCGTTTAAGATTGCCGGCAAGAAATTTTTGGATTTCGGCTCCTATCGCCCCACTATCATCAGCCTCAAGCCGGAGGCTATACGGAATAAAATCGACGAATTCCTGGGCGATGGCGCCGCAGTCTTTGTCGCCTGCGATAATGTGGGGCAAAAGGATCGTGTAGAAGAACTGCTTGGAGAAGACCGTCCCGAATTAACCTTCGGAGTTTCCCGGCTGGAACAGGGCTTTGTCTATCCGGATGGAAATTTGGCAGTATTGACCGACCACGAGCTCTTTGGCCACCATATCCGCCGACGCCCCCGTCGCTTCAAGGAAGGCATATCCCTGCCGGACTATCGTAGCTTGAATGCCAACGACTACGTCGTGCATATCGACTTTGGGATTGGCCAATATAATGGATTGCAGACTATCACTGTCGAAGGAAGGCGGCGGGATTGCCTTTGTATTGACTATAAAGATGACGATCGCATATATGTTCCTATCGAGCAATTCAACCGCGTTCAGAAATATTCTGGGAGTGAAAGCCGACCCCAGCTCTCCAAATTGGGCGGCACCGCCTGGAAAAAGGCGGTAAATCGCGCCAAAAAGGCGGTGATGGAAATGGCGGAGGAACTGATAGCTATCTATGCCCGCCGCAAAGTCTCGCCAGGTTTCGCCTTTCCCCCTGACACTGATTGGCAAAAGCAGATCGAAGCCTCCTTCCCCTACGAGGAAACCCAGGATCAGATAAGCGCAATGGCTGAAATCAAGGCCGATATGGAGTCAAGCGCATCAATGGATCGACTTATATGCGGCGATGTCGGTTATGGCAAAACCGAATTGGCCGTGCGCGCCGCTTTCAAAGCCATCGATGCCGGAAAACAAGTAGCGCTTATCGCTCCCACAACCGTTTTGGCTCAGCAGCATTTCGATACTTTTAAAGAAAGGATGGCCGAATTCCCCATCAAAATCCAGATGCTGTCCCGTTTTGTGGATAGGGCCAGGCAAAAGAAAATTCTGCAGGAAATTTCCGCAAAGAACGCTGATATGATCATTGGCACCCACCGCTTGCTGGGCAAAGATGTCGAATTTGCCGACATAGGTTTATTAATCATCGATGAGGAACAACGTTTCGGCGTAGCCCATAAAGAAAAACTCAAGAGATGGCGGACCGTGATTGACATTCTGACCCTTACGGCGACCCCCATCCCGCGGACTATGCAACTTTCCCTGATGGGCGCCCGCGATATGTCCATCATCAATACGCCCCCGAAAGATCGTCGCCCCATCATCACCGAGGTTTCGCCATTCAGCGATAAGATAATCCTCGAAGCTGTCTTGAGGGAAGTAGATCGCGGCGGGCAAATTTTCTTTGTCCATAATCGTGTCCAATCAATCGAAGCGATCCATCGCTATCTTCAAAAGCTGCTTCCGAGTGTAAGCTTCGGAATAGCCCATGGCCAGATGAACGAGCGCCAGCTCGAGAAAATAATGCACCAATTCTCAAAGGCTGAATTCCAATGCTTGATCTCGACTACGATCATTGAATCGGGCCTCGACATACCGGCCGTGAATACGATTATCATCCACCGAGCGGATCAGCTGGGTTTAGCACAATTATATCAATTGCGGGGCCGAGTCGGGCGCTCCGACCGCCAGGCATTTGCCTATTTCTTAATTCCGCCTTTCAGGCTTCTCTCTGATACTGCCAAGAGACGACTGAAGGCGATGGAGGAATTCACGGCTTTGGGTTCCGGATTCCACCTTGCACTTCGGGATCTTGAAATCCGCGGCGCCGGGAATCTCCTGGGCTCAAAACAACACGGATTCATCGAAGAAATCGGCTTCGATCTTTACTGCCGATTGTTAGATGAAGCTGTGGCCGAGCTAAAAGGCGAGGAGATTTCAGAGGAGGTCGATACTAAATTAGCCCTTGATTGCGATCTGTATGTGCCGGAAGGGTATATCCCCGATAAAGACTTGAGAGTCGATTTATACCGCCGTTTGGCTGATGCTATCGATTATGGCAATGTCGATTCGATCTTCGAAGAAACCGCCGACCGCTTCGGCAAACCGCCCGAAACTGTCGCCAATCTCTTCGAAATGTCTAAGATACGGATCGCCGCCCGAAAATTGGGGCTTTCACGTGTCTCGCTTAAAGGAGAAAAAATACTGGCGGAATTTTCCTCCGGCAAACAGATTACCAGAAATATGGTTGCTGGCTTGGTCAAAGCCGTCAGCCAGCGAATCGAGTTTTACTCTACCGAGAATTTCCAGATGGATATTTCCCTTGACGGTTTGCGAGGCAAGAATGGCCTTTCTGCAGTAACTGAGATTATTCGGAATATGGCGGCCAGCCTCGCTCCCCAGAAAGCTGAATCTGTCTTATGAGAGTTACGTCGAAGCCATTTCAAAAAGAACCCAAATTAGTCCCATTCCTTATTATTTTATTGGTAATCCTGATACCACTATTTGCGTCACTTAATTGCGGCTCGGAACCTGAAAAGATAATCCTGGCCTCCGTTGGAGACAGCACCATCACCGCCGATATGGTCAATTCCATATTTGACAAGAATCCCAGAAATAGAAATCTTCCTTCGGATAAGGAATATGAAGTCAAGAAAGTGATTCTTGAGAATCTGGCTTCCAAACAACTATTGGCTTCGGGTGCGATTGATTCCAACTTGCATCTTCGTTCCGAATTTTCGTCACGTCTGGAAAATGACCGCCGTCTGATAGTCTCAACCCTATACTTTGATGATAACATTACTGCCCAATCCCAGCCCTCGCCCGAGGAAATCGAAAACTTCAAAAGTGAATCCCGCTTTCAAGTCAACCTGGCGCTGATCAGATTATCTGCGCCATTCGACACCGCCCTGAGCATTTATGAAAGGCTTCTGAATGGTGAAGATCTGGCCAAGCTATCCTTGAACTATTCTGATGATATTTTTTCGCGGAATAATGGCGGCCTGACCGGCCTGCGACCCATAACCCTCTATCCATCACGGGTCCGGGCCGCAATCGATACTCTGACAGAAATGGTCTATACTACCCCTTTTTTCGACAACGATTCATATTGGATCATTAAAGTCCTGGAAGGCAAGACGGTTGAAAATTCAGGCGAGGAATATAACGATCAAAAAATTGCGGCGGTTGCCAGAGATTTCAAGAAACTATATAGAACTATCTCTATTTCCGAGCAACTCTGGAATAAATTCGATACCAATATTGATAAATCCATGATAAACCTTTTCGAAGACCGCATCAGAGAACGCGGCAAACCCTTAAATAGTATCCGAGGCTTCGAAAATGAATATTTCTCAGAGGAGGAAAAGGGCCGGAGCTTCGCCAAATACGATGGCGGCGATTTTTTACTCTCCCAATTCCTTGATGGCTTTAACGATTTTGGCCCCGCGCTTTATCCTGCTTCGGGGAATTGGGAGAGCTATAAGAGATTTATCAACAGATGTTTGTTCGATGAATTTCTTTACCTTCAAGCCGAAAGCGAAAATTACTCCAGCGATCCCCGCTACCTGCTTCAATGGAGATTAACATATATGAAGATGCTGGCAGACTTTGCCATCGGGGCGATAACCAGTAAAATCAAGATAACCGAAGATGATGTCAAATCCGAGTATCAGAACAATCCGCAGAAATATATGGAACCCGGGCAGGCACAAGTGGATGAAATTAAACTGGCTTCCCGCCAGGATTCCGAGATGATTTTGAAGAAGCTTTCAGAAGGCGCCAGCTTCGATAAGCTTGCCAAAGAATTCAGCGTCCGATCATATTCTGGCAAGAGAGGGGCAGATCTCGGCTGGGTAAATACACAACGCTACCCTGAATATTATGCTAAAGCCCGGCATGCCCGACCCGGAGATATCCTCGGCCCGATTCAAATCCAGGATGGCTTCGGAATCATCCGCCTGAAACAAAAAAGGGATTCGGCGCCCAAAACCTTCACATCCATCCAGCACATTATCAAAGCGGATTTGCTGGCCACCGCCCGTGAAAAAGCCCAAGAAATTTATATAAATGAATTGAAGAATAAGTATGAAATGAAAATAAATTACGACCTTCTTAAAACAACCATCAATTCAAAACGTATAAGTTAGTTGCATAATCTCGCCAATAATAATTCTTGAAAATAATTTCAGGGTGAAGTAACTTGGATTCAAGAATTCAAAATCGCCAATGATATGGAGAACAGCAACCGATGAAGATAAGATTCAATTTGATTCCGATACTGCTTGCCCTTTTCGGATTATCCCGTATAGGATTTGCGGAAAACATTGACCGGATTTTAGCCATAGTTGATTCGGAAATTATCCTAAATAGTGAATTCACAGCGCAATATCAGATGATGGCAACACAGGGCGCTTTCAAGGGATTGACCCAGGATGAGACGGAGAAAGCAAAAGGGGACCTGCTTGACCAGATGATCAATGACAAACTAATTCTAATCATTGCCCGGGGGGACACCAGTATAGTGGTCACTTCCCAGGAAATAAATGAAGCCCTGGAAGATCATATTAAAAATGTTCGTTCCCGTTTTCCCTCGGAGGAGTCTTTCATCAACCAACTGGCGACCGAGGGCCTCACGGTCAAGGATTTGCGAAATCGATATAAAGATGAAGTAAAGAAACAATTGCTGAAGGATCGCCTCCTCAAAAGACAATTGAACGCTACCAATGTAAATAATCAAGAGGTAAAGGACTTCTTCGAGATTTACGGTGACAGTTTGCCCAAACGTCCCGCCAGTATAAAACTGGCACATATCTTAACTTATATTAAACCAGGCGAATCTACCCTCCAGGCCAAATTCGCCTTAGCCGAAAGCCTTCATACTCGATTGCTTAATGGTGATGATTTCGCCCAGCTCGCCAAGAACTATTCCGATGATCCTACCGGAGCCAAGGGCGGCGACCTCGGTTATTTCGGCAGAGGAGATATGGTACCTCCATTTGAGCGTGAAGCATTTTCGTTGATGCCCGGCCAGGTATCGGGAGTCGTCAAAACCGATTATGGTTATCACATAATCAAATGCACCGACCGTGATGGCGAGCGGATCCGTTGCAGTCATATTCTACTGGCAACTAGTCCCACTTCTGAAGATACCGTTCTCGCCCAGGCCAAGGCAGTTAGCGTCTATAAAGTGATTCTGAACGGAGCTCCTTTCGAACAGGTAGCCAAAGAGCATTCCGAAGATGCTGAATCCCGAATATTCGGCGGTGAATTGGGATGGTATGCGGTGGACGAATTAACGCCGGAATTCAAAGAAGCTATCGGCGAAAGTGAAGCCGGTATTATCATCGCCCCTACTCTAAGCCCGTCCGGATTTCACATCTTGAAAGTTCTGGACCGCCAACCGGAGAGGCCGGTCAACCTTGACCTGGATTGGCATGAACTAAAAGAGCTGGCCAGAAGACAAAAAGCCAGCGATAAGCTTCAGGAGATGATTGCCAAGGCCCATGAGCGTTATAATGTGGAGGTTCGTAAAATCAGTTGATGAGATTGGACCTATTCCTCTCCATTGCCGGTTTAGTCAAGCGTCGAACGTTGGCCAGACAGATCTGTGATGCCGGCCGAGTCGAAGTTAATGGCCTCACCGCCAAACCGGGGAGGGAAATCAAAATCGGAGATGTCCTAGCCTTAAAACTCTCCTCCGGCTACAAAGTAATAGAGGTCAGGGATCTTCCTGCAAAAAGCATCCCTAAAAAAGATGGCGCAAATTTCTACGAAATCAAAGAGTTTCTCCCGAAAGAAAGGGACGACGACGATTTCTAATGACTATTCTTCGCTTTTCCGATATTTTCACCAAAGATTAATAAGATTACTTCATATTGAACTTGCTTTATAAGGTAATATTGTTATATTGGGAAGTTTAGAAAAATCACCAGGTGCCCCGCAAAGTAGGGGTATGAAATTACGACACCGCGAATGTCAGGAATTGCTTAAGGAGCGATTTGGAGAAGCTTTACTTGAGGATGAGCTTCTTTCAAAACACACTTCATTTAAAATAGGCGGTCCCGCAGATTGGTTCTTGCCGGCCAGATCAATTCTGGAGCTTCTTGATGCCATCAAGATTGCCAGAGCTTGTAACGCAAATCATTTGATACTGGGAGGCGGGTCGAATATCCTTGTCGGAGATAATGGTGTGAGAGAATTAGTAATTAAAAACGAATGCGATGGGTACCTGGTCGATGGCGAAACGATTGCTGCCGAGACTGGAATGACGCTCGATAGGCTGGTCGATATCTCGCAGGATCTTTCGCTCTCTGGTTTGGAATTCGCCGCAGGTATCTGGGGCACTGTCGGCGGCGCGGTTTGCGGCAATGCCGGCGCTTTCGGCGGGTCAATTTCCGACATTCTTACAAGGGCCGTGATCTGTGCCGATGACGACCAAGTAAAATGCGTTGATCGACGCTATTTCAATTTTCAATATAGGCATTCGTGTCTAAAAGATTCTGGAGATTTGGTAATGACTGCCTCATTCAAACTAAAGCGCGGCGACAGCTCAGAAATCAAAGGCAAGATAAAAGAACACCGTAACATACGCGCCGGCAAACATCCGGTTGATCTGCCTTCCGCAGGCAGCTTTTTCAAAAATTTTAAGGACCCCAATATTGGCGGCAATCTAACCGCCGCCGGATGGTACCTTGAGCAGGTTGGAGCGCACGAATTCCTTATGGGAGATGCTGCTGTCTTCCCGAAACACGCCAACATTTTTATCAACTATGGGAATGCCACCGCTTGCGATGTTGTTGCACTGGCTGCCGAATTGAAAAAGAGAGTCTTCGCGAGATTTGGCTTGAGCTTGCAGATGGAAGTTCGTGCAGTCGGGGATTTTGGCCCCTGCCGGGAACTACTAAACTCGATTTTGATATAATTTAGGAGGAGCCTATCGGGACACGGTAATCGATAGAAACACATATCAATACAATGGAATAATGTCCTTAAGGGCTTTATCAAAATTCATATCTCTGATTAGAAAAACCGCTTTCCTTTTCCTTTCATCGGCGGTATTAATATTTTTCCCATCAATCCTGCGGGCTCAATCTTTTCAAATGTCGCTGGATATGTCCAAGTTGCGTCATTTGAATTTCCATAAACAGCCTTCTGCCTACGGCTTCTCCATAATTCAAAAACGTCAACCTTTCCTTTCCACCAAGTTCAAAATAAGCCGTGCCGTAGCCTTTTACGCCGCGGACAGATGGGTCAAAATTGAATATTCTGAGGGTGGTTATCGCCTCTATGAACCACTTTATGTTCCCCTGGATTCCTATCTCCCCAGCGAGATATCTATGACCTCGGCAGGAGATTGGAGAGATGAGCTTTCCAAGAACCTCCTGGAAAAGAAAAAGGGGAAAGATGAAGGAGGAATTCGTTACGAAATCCCGATAAAATTCCCCAAGATGGTGCGCAGCATCATCGGCGAAGGAGGGCCGGCCCTCAAAGTCACCGGTTATCGCAAAATCTCGCTTTCAGGAAAATCGACTTGGGATTCTGGTTTAAAAAACACTGCCACCTATAAACAGTCCAAATTCCCCAACCTCCACATGGAACAGGAATCCAAATTCAAAATAACCGGCACTATCGGCTCCAAAATTCAGGTGGATGTTGACCAGGATTCAAAAGCTATGACCGATCTGGAGAACCGCATACATCTGAAATACACCGGCGAGGAAGATGAGATAATCAAGAACATCGAAGCCGGCAATACCAATCTCTCATTGGGCGGATCCCAATTTGTAGGTTATTCCGGGAATGTACAGGGACTATTCGGCATCAAGGCCCAGGCTCAGGTAGGCAATCTCGACATGACTGTCATCGCCAGCCAGGAGAAAGGATCAACCGAAAAGACAACCTTTAATGCCGGCGCCAAGCCGAGTCAGAACATCGTCCGCGATTATGAATATGTGGAACGCAAATTCTTCTGGCTGGCGCCCCCCGGTTCCGGGTATTTCCAAGCCGGCGATTCCATTGGAACTTTCGACCTCTATGTCAATGAGAACTATGATATTCAGACCGACTATCACGCTCTCGTAACCGTTTCTCCCAATTCCAAACCCAACCTGACCTCGGAAGAAGAAACCCGTGATGAATACAAATACCACTATTTCCATAGGCTGGATTACACCGATTACGAATTATACCGTAAGCAATTCTATGTGGTTCTCAACCGCACCCTCTCCCGGGATGTTGTGCTTGGCGCTTTTATGGTTATTCACCATGCCGATGGAACCGTTGATACCATCGGAAACACAAATTACTTCCCAGCCCCCAATCCGGAAACGCCAGATACTACTTTGGTCCTGAAGTTGATTTGGAAGGACAACGCTGATAGCACCTTTACCACTTGGGAAAACCAATGGCGTAATGTGTACAGCCTCGGCGGCACTAATATCAATCGTGAAGGCTTGGAAATATCCATTTATCGAGGTGTCGATGGCGCCGAAGACCCCCAGAACGATTCTTGGCAATACAAACAGAAACCTTACATCGAAGTATTGGGGCTTGATGCCAAGGACCTCTCCGGCAGTCCCAAACCAGACAACATAGTTGATCCAGAATATGTCTATCTGTATAGCGGCGTACTGATTTTTCCTGATTCTCACCCCTTCTCCGGTGCCGCCTTGGATTCGGTGGACAGGGTAAATATCATTTATAAGTCAAATAATGCGACCATTATCCAGCAATCTACCAAATATTATCTGCTTATCAAAACCGCCAATAGAGATGTGACCTATTCTTTGGGCCACGCCAATATCATTGAAGGGTCCGAGGTAGTTAAACTGAATGGACGTGCATTACAGAGGGGCAAAGACTATAACATTATATACGAATTAGGCCAGATAACATTCTTAAACCAGGACGCTACCGATCCCAATGCCAATATCACTATCGATTATGAATTCGCCCCGTTCTTTATGGTCGAAAAGAAATCGCTCTTCGGTTCCCGCTTGGAATACAGCTTCAGCAATAACAGCAAACTGGGATTCACCGCTCTCTATAAGGGAGAATCCAGCGGCGAACAAAAACCGCGCGTCGGCCAGGAGCCGAGCCGTAACTTTGTCTGGGACACTGACCTTTCTATGGCGTTCGAACCTCAATTTATGACCGATATTGCAGAAGCGATACCATTAGTAGAAACTGAAGCCCCTTCATCTCTGAATATTCAGGCGGAGTTCGCGGAGTCAATGCCCAATCCCAACACCAAGGGAGAGGCGTATATCGATGATTTTGAATCCAGCCGAGAATATACCGATCTTTCCATCTTGCGTGGCTCGTGGACCCTTGGTTCAAAACCGGGCATAGATTCTCTTGAATCACTCGATCCGATTCCTTCGCGGTTGCGATGGTACAATCCTTATGACCAGATCCGGTTAACCGATATTTGGCCTCAACGCCAGGTCAAAGAATCTGAGAATCGAACCAATATTATGGAATTGCAGTATCTCCCGGACAGCGATTCGGCCTGGGCCGCTCTTATGCGGGCCATGCCACAAGGCTTACGCGACCAGACCCGCACTAAATTCATTGAGGTCTGGGCTCGAAAACTAAACAGCGCCAATGTCATTATGAATATCGAATTAGGCAGAATAAATGAAGATGCCAATGGCGACGGCATTCTCGATACTGAAGACAAAAACCAGGACGGAGTGCTTGATGATGATGAGGATGTTGGCATCGATGGAATATCTAATGCCCAGGAAGACAGCAATAAATTCTGGATGCCGGGTGATCCCCATGGCGATAATTGGGACTATTCTGACCGCTACAATTATACCCGTATCAATGGCACCGAAAACAACCGCGAAGACCCGGACCGCGGACGTAGGCCGGACACGGAGGATATCAATGGTAATGGTGGCCTGGACCGAAATGATAGCTATTTCTCTTTCGGGTTCAACCTTGATGATCCTAATTATATTGTGGAAGAGACCTACAAAGATGGAGCTCCCACCGGATGGAAACTTTACCGCATCCCCATAAAGGACCCTCAATTCTACGAAGAAATAGGATTTCCGGATTGGGGCCAGATAGAATATGCCCGCTTCTGGTTGCAGGGCAAGGATACTACCACCATCCAGGTCGCTCAATTCCAACTGGCCGGCAATAAATGGGAAGTTAGCGGAATTCATGCGCCGCGCGACTCCGCAAGTGCGGATATTCCGATCATCGATATAGTCCATCCCGACGAGCGATTCGATATTTCGGTCAAAAATACTCAAGAAAACCTCGATTACGAATCCCCCCCCGGCGTCTCCGGAGAACGGGATCTAACCACCGGACTCAGACGGAAAGAACAATCTTTGGTTCTGGAATTTCAGAACCTCAGGCGTGGCCACACTGCTTCAGCGTTCAGGGTGCTCTACTCCGCTGAGGACTATTCCAATTATGAAAAAATGAAAATGTATGTTCACGGGGACACTTCGATCGCGGATGGATATACCAAATTCATTTTCAGGATGGGACAGGATTCCCTCAATTATTACCAATTCCAAACTCCGGCCAGGCGTGGATGGGACACTCAAAACGAAATGTTCATCGACTTCGCCCAGATTACCGCTCTGAAGAACTATATGCAGATCAACTTCGACAGCACCGGTGTACCCGATACTACCGCTGGCAATTACGCTATCCGAGGCGACCCGCGTCTGACAGCAATAAGATATTTCGGGGTGGCGGTCGAGGTTGATAGCTCCGGCCCACCGGGCATCTCCGGCGAAATCTGGATCGATGAACTGCGGCTAACCAATGCACGGGACAATACCGACTGGGCCGCAAGGCTCGCGGTTACTTCCAAATTTGCCGACCTATTCGATTTCTCCGCCTCGTATCAACGGCAGGGCGCGGATTTCCGCACGCTCCTCGAAAAACGCGGTAGCGGCGCGGTCACTACCCAGAGCAGCCTTCGAGGCGGCTTGTCACTTCACAAATTTTTGCCACAAAGCTGGGGACTGAATATTCCCGCCTCGGCCTCCTGGGCAAATACGCTTCAGCTCCCGAGACTAAAACCGGGCTCGGACAT
>PFXJ01000051.1 GCA_002791595.1 candidate division Zixibacteria bacterium CG_4_9_14_3_um_filter_46_8 | reverse complement strand
AGACCATTTCCAATGTCAATGGGGTGATTGCGGCGGCGCCAGTGGTGCAGGGGAAAATCGCGGTCTCATCGAGATTCGGCACCGACGGCGTAGTCCTCCGCGGCATAGACCCGGCCCAAAATGCCAAAGTATCTGATATTCAGAATAACATCGTGGTAGGTAAATTCGAGTTCGGAGACAGGTTGAATCCAGGAATTGTTATTGGAACCAGCCTCGCAGAAAACCTGGAAGTTACTATCGGAGAGAAGATTACGGTATTTTCATTAAATGGCGCTGATTTCGATCCGATGACCAGCCGTCCGATCTCCAGCCATTATGTTGTCAAAGGTATTTTTGAAACCGGGATGTATGAATATGATGGATCGCTTGTTTTTGTGTCGCTTAATGAAGCCCAGTGGCTGTTCGGGATGGGCCAGTATGTAAGCTTCGTGGATGTAAGAACCAGCGATATGTTTAAGGCCAAAGTGATTGCCAAGGATATCGACAGCATACTTGGGTACCGGTATTTCGCTTCCGATTGGAGCACCACTCACCGCAATTTGTTTTCGTGGATGACACTTGAGAAGTGGGCGATGTTCACCGCTTTATCGCTGATTGTAGCGGTGGCCGGATTTAATATAATATCCAACCTGATAATGATCGTACTGGAGAAAAGGAAAGATATTGGAGTTCTTAAAGCCTTAGGGGCTCATCGGAGTTCAATTCGCAAGATATTCATTATCAAGGGAATGATTGTAGGGGGCATAGGGCTTATTTTTGGAGCCATCCTCGGCATCGTCCTATGTTTGATTCAAGATAGATACTCGATAATATCGCTGCCAGCCGATATTTATTTTATTAATAAACTTCCGGTGAAATTGGAGGTAGTTGATTTGACGGGGATTTTTCTTATCACTTTGGCAGTTGCATATCTGGCTTCGCTTTATCCCGCCAATCGTGCTTCCGCGTTGGTCCCCGCGGAAATAATCCGTTACGAATGATATTAGCTAATTTATGATTCAGATTTGATTTGACAATTTGTGATGAAGGGGTATATGAATATTGTAAGAAAAATGAGATATTAGAGATCGGAGTGTTGAAGAAGATATTGCTTTGTGCCGAAAATATAACAAAGAGCTACTTGAGCGGCAATGCAGTGCTGGAGGTTCTTAATGGAGTGAACTTTCAGATATGGGATAGAGAGATGGCCGTGCTTTTGGGGAGTTCGGGCAGTGGGAAAAGCACTCTCCTGAATATCCTGGCCGGAATAGATAAACCGGACACAGGCCAAATCTTTATGGAGGAAGAGGATATCACTTTATTCACCGACGACCAGATGGCCGACAAACGAAACCGCGAAATTGGTTTTGTGTTTCAATTTCATCATTTGCTTGGAGATTTTACGGTTTTGGAAAATGTGATGATGCCAGCCCTAATAGCTGGAACCGATAAGGGGCTTGCTCGTAAAAAAACATTAGGGCTATTGGAAGATGTAGGTTTGGCCGAACGCGCTGATCATAAGCCAGGGGAGTTATCGGGAGGGGAGGCGCAACGGGTGGCAGTCGCCAGAGCGTTGATCAACGACCCAAAGCTTGTTCTGGCCGATGAACCAACGGGTAATCTGGATAGAGCTAATGGCCATAAGCTGATAGGTCTGCTTACCGAGTTGAATGAAAAACATGGGACTGCTTTTTTGGTGGCAACTCATAATATGGAACTCCTTAATGATGCAAGGCGGTTATTGTTAATAGACGGAAAGATTTCTGAAGGCTGATACTTGGAAGGAATGTAAGAAAATGCTGTGTCAGGATTGTGGCAATAATGAATCCACCATACATCTAACGCAGATTGTGAATAACAAAAAGGTGGAATTGAATCTTTGCAGGATCTGTGCGGAGAAGAGGGGTTTCCATAACCCATTCGAGAAAAATGCCTTTCCATTGGCAGAGTTCTTGACTGGGATGCTGCGAGAAATTGGTGAAGAAGCCAGTGCGGCCTTTAAGGCCCTAAAATGCCCGAAGTGCGAATTGACTTTTGCGGATTTTTCGAAAAAGGGCAGATTGGGATGCGGGAGCTGTTATAGCGCATTCAGAACCCAGCTTAAGGACCTTTTGAGAAAGGTGCATAATTCCAATCAGCATCACGGAAAGACCCCGATAACGACTGTCAAAGAGCTAAAACCGTTGCGGGAGGAACGCAAATTGCGAGATGAGCTGCGTCAGGCCATAGAACAGGAAGATTTCGAAACCGCCGCGGCAATCCGTGACCGGCTCAAAATCCTTTTCGAACCGGCTGAGGGTTAAAGGAGGCAGAAATGTTTGATGACATGGCAAAACAATCCACTGTATGGTTGGAAGGCACGGGCCCCGAAGCGGAGATTGTCCTTTCTTCTCGGATCAGGCTTGCTCGCAACATCTCCGGAATCAAATTTCCGCCGGCTGCCGCCAAAGAAGACCGTGAGCATGTCCTGGCTATGGCAGTGGATGTTTTTAAGAAGGACAGTATTTTCTTCAAGGGTCGCATTTTGTATGTTGATGATATTGATGCTATCGACCGAAGTTTTTTGATCGAAAGGCATCTGGTATCTCCGGAATTTATGATGAATCTTCCGGGCAGAGGTTTATTCGTCGGGCAGGACGAAAAGCTCTGCATTATGATTAATGAGGAAGACCATCTTAGAATACAGTCGATCTCATCGGGATTGACTTTGGAAGATACTTTCGATGCCGCCAATAAAGCTGACGATTACCTTTCGAGGAGAATCGAGTTTGATTTCGATGATGATTTCGGTTATCTAACCTCATGCCCGACAAATGTGGGAACAGGATTGAGGGCTTCTGTGTTGATACATCTTCCAGGTTTGGTGTTGACCAGAGACATAGATAATGTAATCTCCTGGATCAGCAAGCTTGGTCTGGCGGTCAGGGGATTTTATGGTGAAGGCACCGATGTACTCGGAAATCTTTTTCAGGTCTCAAATCAGACTACTTTAGGTCGAAGTGAGGAGGATATTATTGAAAGCCTCCAGTCGATGACGGGACAGATAATAGCGCGCGAAAATGCGGCAAGGGAGAGGTTGTTCAATGATGCCCGGGTTCAAATCGAAGATAAAATCTGGCGTGCTTATGGATTATTGCTGTATGCCAGAATATTGACGAGCGAAGATGTGATGAATCTTTTATCCGCAGTTAGATTGGGTTATGGTATGGGGGTTATTAAAGAAATGCCACTGGCGTTAATCAACGAGCTTCTGTTGCTATCACAACCGGCCCACCTTCAGAAATATTTGAATAAAACGATGGATGCCGAAGAGCGAGACGTTCAAAGAGCGATGTTGGTCCGAGAAAAACTTAACAAAACCGTAAAACAGCCGTAGATGAAATAACAGGGAGTCACTAACGATGAATGAAATGTTCACCGAAAAAGCCCGCAAAGCGATTGAGTTTGCGCGGGATGAGGCGGCAAGACTAAAGCACGATTATATTGGGACCGAACACCTTCTTCTTGGTTTGGTAAAGTTGGGAGAGGGTAGGGCCATTGAGATACTCCAGAATGTCGGCATTGAACTACCGGAGCTCAAGCAGTCAATTGAGGATGTAGTTCAACCTTCGGGCGGGACTATGACATTGGGTCAGTTGCCATTGACGGCCCGCGCCAAAAAGACCCTGGAAGTCTCCGGCAATGAAGCGAGGGCGCTCAAATCGAAGGATATCGATACCGAGCACATACTTCTGGCGTTGTTAAAAGATGAAGAAGGCGTTGCCGCCCAGGTCTTATCGATGTATGAGATCGACTATAAGGAAGCTTATGAGGAGCTTCGCAATATTCAATCGGGCAAACCGTCGGCTTATACTCGTAAGCGCAAGAAATCCAAGACACCGGCTCTGGATCATTTTGGCCGGGATTTGACCGAATTGGCCCGTCGGGGAAAGCTTGACCCGATCATAGGACGTGATAACGAGATTGAACGGGTGACCCAGATCCTCTCCCGCCGCAAAAAAAATAACCCAGTTTTGATTGGTGAACCTGGGGTTGGCAAAACCGCCATCGCCGAGGGATTGGCGCAAAGGATCGTGCAAAATAAAGTCCCTCAGACTTTGGAAAACCGACGGTTGGTAACACTGGATATGGCTTCTCTGGTAGCCGGCACAAAATATCGAGGTCAATTCGAGGAACGGCTGAAAACAGTGATGAACGAAATTATGAATTCCAATGATATTATTATATTCATTGATGAATTGCATACGATAGTCGGCGCCGGAGGAGCGGAAGGTTCTCTGGATGCATCCAACATTTTTAAGCCCGCTTTATCGAGAGGGGAATTGCAATGTATCGGGGCCACGACCCTTAATGAGTACCGTAAATATATCGAAAAAGATGGGGCGCTGGATCGTCGTTTCCAAACGGTAATGGTTAATCCTCCCACTAAGGATGATACTATTCAGATATTAAAAGGCCTCCGCGAAAGATATGAGGAACATCACAAAATCGATATCAGTGACGAGGCAATTGAGGCGGCAGTCATATTATCAGACAGATATATTTCGGGCAAATTTCAGCCGGATAAGGCAATCGACGTTATCGATGAAGCCGGTAGCCATGCTCATTTAACGGTCTATACCAAACCGCAGAGTTTTACTGATTTGGAAGAGTCAATTGCCCAAATCCAGAAAGAGAAGGAGCAGGCGGTAAAAAATCAGGAGTTTGAGCGGGCGGCACAGCTTCGTGATGATCTAAAATTCAAAAGGGATGAATTGGAGGGTCTCAAGAAGAGGTGGGAGGAAAACAAGAATAAGCAACGGGTCAAACTATCGGAAGAAGATATCGCCAGGGTTATATCCAAAATGACGGGTATTCCGGTATTCCGACTGGAAGAAGCCGAATCCAAGAAGCTGCTCAGGATGGAGGAAGATCTCAGTCAAGTGATTATCGGACAAAGCGATGCGATTACTTCCATCTCAAAAGCGATTCGTCGCGCCCGGGCTGGCTTGAAAGATCCTCATCGGCCGATCGGTTCGTTCATATTCCTTGGCCCTACCGGAGTCGGTAAGACTGAGCTCGGGAAAAAATTGGCGGGATTTCTATTTGAGGACGAGGATTCGCTGGTTCGAATAGATATGTCCGAATATATGGAGAAATTCTCGGTATCCAGGCTTCTGGGGGCGCCTCCAGGGTATGTTGGCTATGAAGAAGGAGGTCAACTCACCGAGAAAGTACGCCGCAAACCTTATTCTGTGGTTCTATTGGATGAAATCGAAAAAGCCCATCCTGAAGTATTTAATATCCTTCTTCAGCTATTGGATGAGGGTCAACTCACAGATAGTTTTGGGCGCAAGGTCGATTTTCGCAATACGGTCATCATTATGACTTCTAACATGGGGGCGCGCCAAATCGGTACCCATAAATCATTGGGGTTTCAAAGGAATGGTGAACAAAGCTCATATGACCAGATGAAAGCAACCATTAAGGATGAACTGAAGAAGACATTCAATCCGGAATTACTAAATCGAATTGACGAAACGATTATTTTCCGTGCCTTGAATAAAGACGATGTTCTGAAGATTGTAGATGTAATGATCAAGGAAGTGGAGAAGCGGCTAAAAGACCGGGGCTATACCTTGAATATCACTGAGCAGGGCCGTATATTTTTGGCTGACAAGGGATTCGATCCTGCCTTTGGCGCTCGCCCTCTGAAGCGCGCCGTTCAGAAATATCTTGAGGATACATTGGCTGAAGAAATCTTGAAGGGAGCCTTCAATAAATCCAAGACAATCCTCGTGGACAAAAAAGATGATGACAGCCTTAAATTCAGCGCAGTTACCGAGCAGACTGAAGCTCTTATCCCATAATGTGATTTTGAGATAATAGTTGGACAATGAATGGCCCCGGCGTGAAGTCGGGGTCTTGTTTTTTCCAAAATCAACAGTTATTAGTTGGCGAAATTTACAGGATATCATATAGTTTGAATTGATATCAGGAAAGATGAATAACTGACGCAGTTTAGCTTTTGTGAACAATTTAACCCAAATCAGGGTCTAAGAAAGAACTTGGTTTCTGATTGAGCGTATAATTTCATGCTGTTATGAGAAGATTATTTAATGCCCCTTTTATTATCCCTATTCTCTTTTTGAGTTTTGCAGTTGGACCTATGGAAGGGAAAAGTCAAGTTGTTGAAGACCAATTGATAATTGCCCGACTACAATATGGTGGTGGGGGAGATTGGTACTGGGGAAGGTCGGCTATCCCTAATATGCAAAATTATCTGCTAAAAAACACTAATTTGGAGATTGCGGCCGAAGAAACCAGCATTTCGCCGGACGATGACAGGATATTCAATTATCCATTCATCTTTTTGACCGGTCACGGGAACATCAGATTTACTGATGAACAGGTTAAACGCTTGGGAAGGTATTTTCGCGCCGGAGGTTTCCTATTTGCCAACGATTCTTACGGATTGGACCAAACTCTTCGTCGGGAGCTTAAGCGAATTTTGCCCGAATCGGAGCTGGTGGAACTGCCGTTTAGCCACGAAATATACCATTGCTATAACGATTTTCCCGAAGGCTTACCGAAAATACATAAGCACGACGGGAAGCCGCCCCAGGGATTCGGGATTTTTCTCGACGGGCGGATGGCGGTATTTTATGTGTATGAATCGGACATTGGTGATGGTTGGGAAGACCCCGAAGTCCATAAGGATCCTCCTGAAAAGCGTGAAGCGGCGCTTAAGATGGGAACCAATGTCATCATTTATGCCCTAACGCATTAGGTAATCAAATGCCCAATAGAAACGATAATATTTATGGCAAATTCGCCTCAATGGACAGGTTGAATCGTCTGATTCATACTGGGGCAGGATCATTTATCCTTGTGGCGTCGGCCGCCATTTTGTTGGTCATAGCGGCCCTACTATCCTCATTGTTTGAGCTGGCTCCATATCACAAGTATATTTTCCTCGCTGGTGCCGGCTTGATGCTCGGTTTGCTTATCGCGAAATTCGTAGTGCCTCCGCTCTTTATAAAATCGAATTATTCGATGCTGGCCCGCCGTGTCGAGATATTTCATCCCGAACTTAAAGATACTCTCTCCGCCGCCATCGAGCTTAAGAGAAATTTGCAGAGTAATCCCGAGGGGTACTCAATACAGTTCATACAAGCCGTTATTGAAGATGCTTCTCAGAATTGTGCCAGAGTTGATTTTAATAAATGCCTCGACAAGAAACCCATTTTGAGAAAAGCCAGGATTTCATCGCTCTTGATTGCGATTGCCTTATTGTTGGTTGCGCTTTTTCCTTCGGGATTCACCTATGCGATTTTGGATTTCTCCAACCCATCTGTAAGCTTCAATAAGCCAGATCCTTTCTCGTTGCATGCTGTTCCGGGCGACATAGAGATGATGAAAGGCGGCGACCTCCGTATTGGCGCGGTGGTAAAGCAAGTCCTGCCCGGCCAAAATGGTAAAGGGACGCCCAGAGATGTGGAAATTATCTGGAGTTACGTCGGCAGTGACAAAGAGTATTCCATGGAAATGCAGCCAATCAAAGCTGGAAACCAATCAGATTCTTGCCTATCGGAAGCTTCGTTCGATATCAAGATTGAAAAAGTTACTCAGCCCTTTAAGTATTATTTGACGGCCTTGGATATTGCCAGCCCCGAATATAAGGTTGATGTTGTGGACTACCCACGAATTGTTGATTTGGAGCAGAAGCTCGTGTATCCCCAATATACCAGATTGCCCTCTGCGATAATAAACGAGAATGATGGCAATGTATCGGCTTTGCCAGGAACACAGGTCACCATTAAACTGAAGTCCAGCAAGAGAATCGTGGAAGGAAAAGCCATCTTTGAGAAGAGCAGGGAAATACCTTTGATTCTGGATGGGGAAACGGCTCGGTTTGAGTTCATGGTGAAATCGGATGATTCGTATCGCCTCGAGATTGCAGATTCAGACGGTTTGAAAAACCCAGATCCAATTATCTATAATATATTCACCACCTCGGACTTTTATCCTGAGATAGAAATAATCCAGCCCGGGCAGGATTTGATGATCGGCAATATCGAGGACCTCCCGTTGGTAATCAGGGCTCGGGACGATTATGGGTTCAGCACCTTGAAATTAGTCTATCAGGTAACTACCTCCGGGATTGAGCAGAAGCCGGTTTCAGTTGATATCCCTCTAAAGGCTAATTACGGAACTGATCTGACTGTGGAATTTCATTGGAACCTGGAAGCATTGGGATTGATACCTGGTGATGGTGTGAATTATTTTGCTGTTGTGGCAGATAATGATAGTTATTCGGGGCCCAAAATGGCGGAAAGCAAGCATTATAGCTTGAGATTCCCATCTGTAGAGCAAGTCCTGGCTGATTTTGATTCCCGTCGCGAGGAGAATAAGAGCGATCTCGAAGAGGCCATTTCAAATCAGGAGAAGCTGAACCAGGAGATATCGGAGCTGAGGCGAGAGACGATGCGCATGCAAAAAACCGATTGGGAGAAGAATCGGCGTCTTCAAGAGGCGGTCGATAAGCAGAAACAGATTTCAGATGCTCTTGAAAAACTGCAGGAAAGCGTGGACAAAAATCTGGAATCGGCCCGACAGAACCAATTGAACACGATGGAGATAGTGGACAAGGCCCAGAGGATAGCGGACCTTTTGAAGGAAATTAATTCGCCGGAGTTGATGCAAGCCATAGAGAAGCTTCAAGAGGCTATGAAAAATATCGACCAAAATCAATTGCAGAAAGCCCTTGAAAATCTGCAATTCTCTCAGGAAGAATATCTGGAGAGGTTGGAGAAGACGTTGGAGATGCTCAAACGTCTTCGTGCCGAGCAGAAATTTGATCAGCTAAAAGAGCTTGCCAATAAAATGAAAACCGAGCAGGAAAAACTTGAGGAAAACGTTCCACCCGCCAATGAATCGGAACTCTCTCGGCTGGCAGAGCGTCAGGACGAAGTATCAAAGGAATTGGACGCTTTTAATAAGGGTCTTGACAAAATGAAGGAATACAATGAGGAAACTCCGGTTATGCCCGAGCAGGATCTGCAATCGTTGAAGAAGCAGGCAGACAGTTCCGGCCTTAAAGAAGATATGCAACAGGCGTCGAAAAGTATGAAGGGAGGCAAAAAGGGAGAAAGTTCGAATCAATGTAAGAGTGCTAGTCAGAAACTTGCTGAGATGGTTTCCAATATGGAATCAATGATGATGCAAATGAGATCCGGCCAAAACAGCGAAGTGGGCCGCCTGGCGAGAAAGGCCTTTAATGATGTAATTTATCTATCGCAAAATCAGGAAGAGCTGATTGATAGATTGGCGGAATTGGCGCCTCGTGATAGCTCGATTCGGGGGATTGCTCCGCCACAGCAGGAACTTAGCCAAAAAACATTAAAGGTGCGGGCTGACCTTGACAGCATTTATCAGATTGAGCCAAGGGTGGATCCGTCAATGAGCGCCGATATGGCCATAGCCGTAGGCAAAATGCAGGAGGCCACCGGAAATCTGGAGCTAAGGAATAAGAACGCTTCCGTACCCCAATCCTTTGCATTAAAACAGCTTAATAAGGTCGGATTCAAGTTACTGCAACTGCTGAAGCAAAATGCCGCGAGTTCCTGCGGAGGCAGCGCCTGTCCAACACCAGGTAATTCATCATCACCTCAACTCTCACAATTGGCCCAGCAACAACAAGGCCTAAATGCGCAATCTTCCGCTTTGGCCCAGCAGCTTCGTCATGGCTCCAGCCAGCAGGAGACACTGGCGCGAATGGCGGCAGAACAAGAAGCAATCCGCCAGGGCTTGAGGGAAATGCTTCAGGCAGGTGAAGAAGGAACAACGGGCAAGTTAGGGAGACTTGATGACCTCGGTGACGAAATGAAAGACGTTGTCGATGAATTTGAACGAGGCCAAGTAAATCGCAATACCCTTATGCGGCAGGAAAAGATCCTTACACGCCTCTTGGATGCTCAAAAATCGTTGCGGACTCAGGGATTCAAAGAAGAACGCAAGGCGGAAGCCGGTGATGATATCTTCCGTGCCGGGCCCCAGAGTCTCTCTAATATGGAATCCGACCTTCACGGACAGCTTAAGCGGCTTCAGGAAGCTTTGAACGAAAATTATCCCCAGGAATACAGGAATATGATCAGAGCCTATATCAATGCTCTTACTGAAAAACTCTCCAATCAGGGCGGCAAAATTGATTGAACCATCTGGACACCGCATGGGCTGAAGCGCGGTTCACTTTGCAGGAGAAAAATGATAAGTATTGGAAGTAAGATTGTTCTAATTATTGCTTTGATATTCTCACTGGCGCAGTCCGGTCTTTCCCAATTCAAATGGGAGCCTCCGGTTTTTGACGACAAGGAATTGGGTCATGCCCGTCAATTGATTGATAGGGGACAAAATGAGCAGGCTATAGATTTCCTCATGGCGTTATATGAGAATCGGAAACACACCAACCATCAGAGAACCGTTGATCTTTTGGTCCAGGCGATGCAAAATGCCAAAAGATATGAACTCCTGGAGGAATTTGTGCAGGAATATCGGACCGATTTCCCTGATTCCTCAAGGGGTTATTTAATCCAGGCAAGATCTCATTTCCTCAATAATCAGGATCAAAAAGGGAAGGAAGTGCTTTACAGGGCCATCAAGGATTTGCCGGAGACGCCAGCTAAGTATAATGATGTGGCTGGAGAATTTATGCGGAATGGGATTTTACAGGAAGCGATCGATGTCTATCTCAATGGTCGTCAGAATCTGCAACGACCCTTCGAATTCACTATGGAGTTGTCTAACATTTATGAGGCATTAGGGCGCTATGGTGATGCGGCCACCGAGTATCTGCTTCTCGGCATTAATACTCCCAGTGGGAGTGCAACCGCAAATGCGAGAATAAAAGCATTGATTGAGAGTACCGGTCAAGCGGATGAGATAGTAAACGCGCTTGAGAAATCGGCGATGAAATATCCTGAAAGCGGCGAAAAATTGTTGATTCTTGCCAATACATATAGTCTGGCTGGCAATCATCGGAAGGCGCTTAATACTTATATCGAATATGACAAGGGGACGGAGCGCAAGGGATGGAGTATGATGCCATTCCTGGCAGATTGTATTCAAGATAGGCAGTATGATCTGGCAATTGAGGGCGCCCAATATATCGTGACCACTTATGGAAAGTCGTCCCAGTTCTACTGGAAATGCCGGAGTGTTATTGCGGGCGCCAATGAGAATAAAGGCGAAATCGAGAAAGCGAAGACGGGATATCAGGAGATAATAAAGGATTGTCCTGAAATCACCATTAAGACAGATTCATATATGCGGCTTGGGGAAATTGCTTTCAAAAATCATCAATTCCCCGAGGCTGTGGATAATTTCAATCAGATCGTCACACTTTTCCCTCAAAGCTTGCCGGCGATAAGCGCCCAGATGCGGCTGGGAGATATCAGGTTGTATCATTCTGATTTTGAAGGCGCTATCAATGCCTATGCCAACATTAAGTATTCCGAAAGGTTGGAAATTGAAGGAGATGTGGTCTATAAAATGGCGCAGGTTGAATTTTACAGGGGGAGTTATGACGCCGCGGCATTGAAAGGAATGAGGTATATATTTGATTTCCCATCTGGCCGTTACGCCAATGACTGCCTGATTCTGATAGATCTCATTAACCAGGCGAAAACTGACTCTCTTTCGTTGCTCCGATTCGCAGAAGCTGATTTCAAACGTGATATCGGCGATTACCAGGCGGCAAAATCGACCTTCGGGGCATTGATCGATTCCTCCGGAAACCAAACATTAAGGCAGGCGGCATATCTAAAGATAATCAAGATTACGATAAGCGTCGATGATTATAAGCGGGCGGCTGAAATGATGCTCTCGTTTGATACGAAATTCCCCGGTTCATATTATACTCCCTATGTGTTGCTTGACCTGGCTGATCTCTACAAGAACAATCTTGGGGAAAAAGACAAAGCAATGAGCATATATCGAGATATCCTCGAAAAATACCCCAATGCCCTGATAATAGATCGTGCCCGTGAAGGACTAAAGAATACTTCCGGAAATATTTGAAAATCCGAATCGATACCCTTGGTGTTGAGGCGACAATTGTGGATGAGGCCTCAGGATTCGTTTATTTTTTGAATCTTCGTGCTCTTTGAAAAAGCCTGGTGAGGAGCCCTAAGCATAGAAACTTCGTTTTCCAGGCGCTGAATTTTTTCTATATAATTTTCGATGGTTCTTACTTTCATTTTCATGCTGACTCTCATCAATAATCCCAGCGAGGTCATCATGAAAATTACCGAATTGATCCGCCTGAATATTTCCCCATAATTATATAAGGTATCCATAAATGCCAATATCCCGAGCAAAAATAGGAAAGCGCACCACCAAAGCATATTAAGCCTCCTTGAGTCTATATTCCGATTCTTATTATATTGTCGGCGTAAGGCTTGCCATCTTAAGCAGCTTATATTATTCATTATCGGTATGAGGATTACGACCGGCTTTACCACTTCAATTTGGCCGTTATGTGGATGCACGGCATGAGCAGTTCAGCGTCTTAAGCAGAGAGGTTTATGAAAGATTTTCACCATCTCCAGAACTGGAATCATCTTGCACCGCAAAGAAGGGATGAAATAAAAGCCGGCCTATTTGAGGGTAAATACAATCCCGGCCTAAAGAGTCTCTGCGGTGCCGCTTCAACGTTAGCCTTGAAGGAATACGTTCTTTTCAAGGCCATGATCGAGCTTGCCATTGCTTTGGAATTCCCGCCCGAAGGGATATACGAAGGAATATTACAATGCTATCTTTTCCTCGGATTTCCCAGATCCATCGAAGGGTTAAGGCATCTTGCAGGCATTTTCAAGCGATATGATATCGGCCTCGTATTGCCCCGAGATGATTCTCCGCGAAATTTTGAAGCTGATGGCCATAAACTTTGCAGGATAATCTATGGACAGAAATACTCCAGGCTTATGGAGGTAATGAGCGCTATTTCGCCGGAATTGACCTTGTGGATGATCCAGGAAGGATATGGTAAAGTGTTGTCGCGGCCCGGACTGACAGCGAAAGAACGTGAGTTGGTGACCGTGGCGGCCCTGGTCCCGGAAGGAGTTCCGAATCAGCTTGCCTCCCATATCAGAGGAGCATTGAATGCGGGTGCTGTTCATGCGGAAATCATAGATATAATTAATTTTGTGGGAATATGGGTGGATTCCGATTCAACTGCGAAAGCAATCTCGTTGTGTGAGAGTTAATAATGCAATTTAACTGCCAGTGCGGCCTTAACCTATGCGATAAATGATGGAATGACTGGAGTAATGGATTCAATTCGTGACCATTTTGGTATGATGGGCATTTTGGCTTGACCGTATTTTTCTATTGTGATATTATGCTATCGAAACTGCGATGAAAATACGACATAAAATATCGCTTTTATTCTCGCTTAGTATCATTCTATTGCTTGGGTTGGGAATATTGATCCTAAGAGCGACTAATATCCCCGAAAAGCAGGCCAACGATTTGCTTCGCACGCTTATCTCGCCTGAATCTGGCTTGAGAGTTCATATTGGCAAAATCAATCGTGAATGGTGGAGAAGGCTTGAGCTTCACGAAATTTATGTTGATTATACCCCCCCCAGCGGAGATTCCACGCGATTAGCTAAAATCGAATCGATAGTCGCGGATTATTCCTTGACTAGTTTCTTGAGTGGCAGGTTTATTCTGGATTCCCTGCTGATTGATAATCCGGTTGTTTATCTGCGCCGAGGGGCGGATGGGAAGCTGTTTCTGCCTCCGAAAGGGGATACAGCAAAAGAGAAAAATGAATCGCAATTCCTGCCGGGACTGATTTTTGGCGCCAAACAGGTGAAGGTCCTCGACGGAAGGGTCGAACTATTCACTCCTGAAAATAGCCTGGAGGGAATTAATATAAAGGGCGAAATTGAACGGATTCCTCCGGATTTGATGGAGATTATCATAAATGAAGCAGATCTTAAATATCCACTGAAGGATTTTGTTTTGACGTCATTGCAGTCGGAAGTGACGTTAACGCCGGGTAAGATTGAGGTCTTTAATCTCATTGCGGCAACCGGGGAATCTGACATAAATGGAAATATTATCCTGCGAACTGGTGATACCCTCCAGTACAGTTTCAACCTGGCGGGGGACAATTTTTCATTCGAGGAGCTTAATCGGTTGGCAAAAGTCAAGTTGAATGGTAATCTGAAATACCGGGTGTCAGGTTCTGGAGAAGGGGCAATCATCAGCGGTCAAGCCCAATTGGACGGCCAGTTCTATGATCGCTTGATGGAGGATGTCAGCACTGACTTTCAATTCCAGGACAAAAGGATTTCATTTTCGAATATCTCCGGAAAAATATTCAAGGCAGACATCTCCGGTGCAGGTTGGCTGGACTTGAGTGAAAAGCCGGAGAAATATCATGCTAATCTTCTTGCCAAGAATCTAAACCTTCAAAATGTAATCTTCAATTCATTGGACACTGATTTCAATGGGAGAGTGGTTCTCAATGGACAAGGCCTAACTTCGGCAAATTTATTGATGAATTTCGATGTCAATCTGGGCCGGACCAGAATCGAGACTTATAGATTCGATAGAGCCGCCGGTAAGTTTGCCGTTACTACCAAGGACATAAATTTCGCGGATGGATTTCAAGCAGGCTATAAGCATACCGATGCGGCTTTCGGGGGCAGGTTGGAATATAAGGGTGACGTTAAGATTAAAGGTGATGCCCGATTTGGTGATCTGGACGATTTCGATGGACAGATTTTCTTAACTGATATTGGCGGCAGAGGAGAGGCGATTTTCGCCACCGATGGTTCGATTTTAGACTTCAATCTTTATGGCACCTTCAATTCCGATTCGTGCCACATTTATGGAATATATACGCCATCCCTTGAGGCTGTCCTGGCATTAAAAAGCTTCGTCTCCCATCCTGAAGGTGAAGTGAAATTCGGTTGGACAGGCGGAGATATTTATTCTTTTCCAATTAATTCGGTTAACGGATTTACATTGGTGGCCGGCGACTATACTTTCATTGATTCGTTGAAGATTAAATTCGAAGCGGGGAATGTTTGGTTGACAGGCAAATATGATGGCACCCTTGCTCCCGGGGAACTGGAGATTGATTCCGTGATTTTGAATGTTCTGGGCAATAAGATCACTAATTCTGGGGAGATAGTGCTTCTGCTCGGGGAAAAAGATGTGGGATTTCCACAATTTAATCTTCACACGATGGGGGGCGAAATGCAAATGGTGGGCGCAATTGATTATGAAAATAATATGGATCTGGCGCTTAAGATAAAGGATTTGGATATCTCGCCTTATGCGGCCCTGATCGATAAGGAAAATCGCTGGGATGGAAAATTATTTGTGGATGCGAAAGTAAAGGGGAATTTCGTTTCTCCTATAATAGAAAGCGAAGTGAGGGTCAGTGATTTGGGCTACAATTTTTATAGTCTTGGTAATTTGATGGCGAAGTTCAATTATGATCATAAGAGATTAACTGCGTCCTCCGTCCAGCTTAAAGATTCGCTTGATAATTTCGAGGCGGCAGGTTATTTGCCATTGGATCTGTCGTTCGAGCAGGTGGAGGACCGTCTTCCAGATAGCGCCTTTTTCGTGGACATCAAGGCGAAAGGGGAGCAACTGAATATCCTCAGCACTTTTATTCCCCAATTTGAGTATCTCTATGGCAAATTCGATGCGGGCTTTGTTATAAATAATACTATCCATAGACCTACTTTCAGCGGAAAGCTCAATATCTCGGAAGGGACGCTTAAAATTCGGGATTTGATTGAACCAATTTACGATATCACCGCGGCGGTCAACCTTCATGATAAAATAATTTCACTGGAATATGCGCGCGGTAAGTTTGAATTAAAGAAGTCACAAGGTGAAAGTACTCTCAGGAAGTTCTGGAGAAGCCTTTTCCCGGCTAGGCAGCAGGAAGGGAAGATTCTGGTGACTGGTGATATCGATGTGCATTCCCTTGATAATTTTGGATATAATCTGTCTTTGGAGGGGACAGATATCCCCATTATGCATGAAGTATATGATGTATCCGCGATCATTAATGCTAAGGCGACTATTCAGGGTAATATTATCCCCACGGTGATGGGAGACATTGAAGTTATTCAAGCGATCTACCGGGAACCTTTCGCCTCCTCTGAGGAAAATGCTGGATTGGCAGGAAGGCAGCATGAGACGGAAGAGGATTTATGGAATCTGGACTTAAATCTGACTGCTGATAATAATATCTGGGTTATCAACCCCGATATGGATGCGGAATTTGAAGGCATTGTTAATATTTCCAGGGATAAGGGGTTGTATCGATTGCAGGGGGAAATTGGCACTATTAGAGGACGTTATTACCTCCCGCCGCTGATGGATTTTAGAATCGATGAGGGACAGATTATATTTAATGATCCCGAGTATGTTTCCATCAGCTCAATTGATCCTGAACTGAATATTGAAGCCTCGACACGGATCAGCCAGAGCAATGAGCAAGGGGAAGTTACCGGGGAAAGAATCATCTATTTGGGAGTAAGTGGTAAATTATCTGAACCTGTGCTTAAATTATCATCATCCGAAGGCGCTTCTCAACAGGAGATTCTGGAATACCTAACTTTCCACAGAAGTTTCAGCTCCGCCGGAAGCGAAACCAGCAGTCCGGATAAATCGCTGACAAATCGCGCGCGGGGTTTATTCGGCGATCTGATAGGCCAACAAATTAAATCGCAGGCAGCCAGATCCATAGGGGTCGAGACCTTGGAAATTCAACCATCCGCCGCAGGCAAATTAAACCTTGGACAAACCCGGGTGACAGTGGGGAAATATATTTCACCGAGTGTTTACCTAAAATACTCGAGGACGCTTTCTCACACCAGTGGACAGGAGATCGCGGCCGAATATCGTTTGAATCGGAATTTTTCGCTGGAGGCAAAATCCGACGCAAGTAATCTGTACCATCTCGACTTGAATTTCAATATCGAGTTTAAATGATGCTAGTCTGCAGAATCTTAATTCTTATCTCGATGATTTGCATGTGGAGCGGGAGTTATGTTTCTGCACAGATGCTGAGAGCGCCCTCAAAACCCGAACCAGTTGTGATTGATGAAATCACAGTGAGAGGGAATGATCGGTTGGATGACAAGAAGATTAAAAGCCAACTGACGTTGAGCCAGAATCACTGGTATAATGTGATCAAGAAGAAAAAACTGCTGACGGAGAGGGTCCTGCAATATCAAGAAGCGTTGATAGATTCATTGTATCACGTCAATGGATTTCTCGATGGCGGAAGTCGAATTGCAGTCAAGCCGAGGGGAGACTCCAAGAGGGTTGAAGTCATTATCGAGATAAATGAGGGTCTTCAAACATTGATCGGAAAAGTTCAGTTTAGCGGCGAACTGCAGGGACTCGACAGCAAGGTTATGGGCAGACTCAAGAAAATAAAAGCAGGCAAACCCTACAACCACATGCAAATTGCGGAAGCGGCTTATGAGCTAAAAGACCTCTTTGCCGCCAATGGCTATGCATATTGCGAAATCAAGAGTTCAGCGCAGATATCCACAGACCGAAGGACCGCCGATGTTATGATAAAAATAATCTCGGGGCCCAAGACAAGTTTCGGCAATATCGCCATTAGCGGGTTAAACAATACCAAAGAAAATGTAGTGAAAAGGGAGCTTCTCTTTCACGAAGGAGACAGCTTTAATAAGGAAAAGATACTTGATAGTCAAAGACGGTTATATTCCTCCGGATTATTCAGCTATGTGTCGGCAAATCCCCAGTATTTTACCGACACTCACTCTCCTCCTGATATTGAAATTAGATTGACCGAAAGGAAATCCAATTATCTTAATGTGCGCGGAGGCGCAGGCCA
>PFXJ01000122.1:1410-5105 GCA_002791595.1 candidate division Zixibacteria bacterium CG_4_9_14_3_um_filter_46_8 | reverse complement strand
AACTTCGAACCTTGAAGGAAGTTGGTTTGGGGTATATCCACCTTGGACAGCAAGCTACCACTCTCTCCGGCGGCGAGGCCCAACGAGTAAAGCTATCCACCGAATTATCGAAAATCGCCACCGGCAGAACCCTCTATATCCTCGATGAACCGACCACCGGACTGCATTTTGAGGATATAAAAATGCTCCTTAAGGTCTTGAATCAGTTGGTTGAGCGGAATAACACCGTAGTGGTCATTGAACATAATCTCGATGTAATCAAGACTGCCGATTGGGTGATTGACCTTGGCCCCGAAGGCGGGGATGATGGAGGGTACTTGGTTGCCGCCGGCACACCGGAGGATTTGGTCAATGCCTCCGGCAGTTATACCGGCAAGTTCCTAAGGAATGAACTGGCATCAGGCGCGATGGCGGAAAAACGGAAAAAGACCGCCCGCGTGTAGGAGGAGTTGAATGGGCAGAGGTAGATTGGCTGGTTTTGAAAAAGCCGGGAAACTCGAAAAATGATTTTTATCCTTTCCAGCTTGGTCGGGAGAAGCTTGCCCGCCTGTGGTGGGGTGGCCTCGCCTAAAGTGGGGACGGATGAGGGGATGAACCGAAGGACAAACCTTCGGCTACCGGTAAATCGGAGAGGGGGCGAGGGGTCAGGGAGATTGCCCTCATCCCAAATCCCGTCCTGCGGAAAATACTCCTTGACAATTCCGGAAATCATTGTAAAATTAAATCAACGTCCATCTCATCAATGTTATGCCTGCGGTTTGCGGGCGTCAAGATCGCAGGGATCTTGACCCACTGTTTCTGCTGATCAGCATGTCGGACAGTCCCGATAAAATCGGGATGGCCTACCAATGCACGGGGTAGCGCAGACATTCTTGTCTGCAAGCAACTGAGCCGGACAAGAATGTCCGGCCTACTTCTACTGAAGCCTACCAATCGTTGGTAGTCCTGTAGGATGGGTCAATCACATCGCATACGGATAAAAACTCGATCATCCGCTAAAGGTCGCCTACTATCAAAATTAGGCTCAATTGACCCATCTATTCAATAATAGAAATGATGGGTCAAATCAATCGAAATAGGACATCATTGTTCGATTCGCTGCTCGCTTATATGTAATCCCAGTCCAACCGGATTGACCCATCCTACGAGCTGTTGATTCCCCGTAGGGGTCGGCCTCCGTGCCCACCCTTTTCAATTTTGATTGGCGGCATACGGAGTTGCCGCTCTACTGGTCCGTGGCACAAGGCCTCGGCTACCGGTAGCGCAGACATTCTTGTCTGCGAATAAGTCAAATGTCGGACAGGAATGTCCGACCTACTGTATGAAATTGGGTGCCCCACAGCTTGGGGTGTGTTGAAGCGCTTCCGCCTATTTCTTCCCCACTGTTGCCAAGACATAGCTGTTTTGTGGCAGATATTTCTCTGCGGTTTGGCGGACTTGCTGGGTGGTGACAGCGCGCAGGTCGTCGATAAACTCATCCCAATACTGGTAGCCGACGCCAAGATATTCATAGAGCGCCATATAATAGGCCTGATTGATGCGCGAAAGGTCGCGGGTGAGGATACTTCCCCAAAGGCTGTTGGTGGTATTAGTCCGCTCCTCATCGGTAACTCCATCGGAGCAGATTTTGGCGATTTCGGATTGAATGCCGGATAAGGCTTTCTCATAATTCTTATAGCCGGTGCCCATAGTGGCGGAGAATATCCCGAAGCCCGGAAAAAGAGAGATCGATGAGCCGACCGAATACGCCAAGCCTTGCTTTTCGCGAAGCTCCAGCCCCATCCGAGTGGATAGTGCGGCGGTGGCGATAATCAATGCCGGATAAGAGGGGTCACCGATGCCGGGGGTGATATTTCCAAGGTAGATATAAATCTGATCTTTTTCCATTTGCTGATGTTGGGAAACGATTTCTTTGATTGCCGCCGGTGCATTTGCAACCGGGTATTCGAAAGATGGATTCTGCATATTGCCGAAATGCAGTTTGATGGCGGACATAAGTTTTTCGGGGGGGATATTGGTGGCGACCGCCAGAATGAGATTCTTGGGGGCATAAAGCATCTTATGAAAATCTACCAGATCATTCTTGGTGATGGAGCCTACGGACCTCATATTTCCGAGGATTGTTTTGGAAAGTGGGTTGCCCGGGAGTAGTTCCTGATAAAATAATCTATCCGCATTTTTGTAGGTGGAGCCCATGTCCATTCCGAGCACGCCTATTATTTCATTACGGACTTCCTCGATTTTATCATCGGGGAAGGTCGGCTCAACGATAATTTCGGCCAGTAGCCCTAAAGAGGCATTGGCGAACTCATCGATAGTCTCCATTTTCACGAAGGCGAACGCCCGTGAAGTATAGCGGTCATCATAAGGGATATAGGGGTTATCGACCAGGGTCAACTTAATGCCATTATTATCGAGAGAGCGAGCCAATTTCTCCGAAGTATAGGATTTGGTGCCTTTGGTGAGCATCCGATTCACGAATTCGGATATGCCGGCTTTGTCATCGGGTTCCAGAAGAGAGCGGCCTTTGGCAAGGATGTTGACGGCAAAAACGCGGCTGTCGGGATTGCTTTTTATGAGAACAGTGAGGCCGTTGGGAAGGATTTCGCGATGGTAGGTGCTCTTGGCATCGGCTTTGGCATTGAAAACCACAAGATTCCCGAGCAGAAGGCAGGCTATTAGCGGTAAAACGAGTCTTTTCATATTTAATCTCCTTGCACTATGTATTCGGCACTACGGCGGTGGCGATATATTTCAGGTCAGAGAGGTTTGTTGCGGCGGCTTTGCGGACTTCCTCCGGGGGAACAGCGCTCAAATTGTCGATATAGCTTTTGACAAAACCATAGCCGCCCACAGCAAGATAGGGGGCTTTGATGATTCCCCAGTAATGCAACCTTTCTTCCAGAAGGTATTCGTCCACTTTAGCTTTGACTATGAAGCGGTTTAACTCCTCGGGGTCGATAGTCTGTGAGGTCATATCTTGAAGACTCTTGTTGGTTATTTTGAGGATTTCATCGGCGTTGGCGGCATCATCGGTCATCGCCGAAACAACCATATTGGTGAATTCCGTTTTGGTATCCAGCGAGACCGAGAGCGATTGGATGAGCGGCTTTTCGCCTTCGGTCAAAGCTTTGTAAAGTGGCGAGGTTTCATTGGCATTAAGAATCATAGTCAGCATTTCGAAAGCGTAATAATCTTTCGATCTGAAATCAGGGGCGGGATAGGTGATGGTGATAGTACTGACTTTGGTATCTGTCTGGCGATAATGGATTTGGCCGGAAGCGGGGAAGGAGTAATTTATCTGGACTTCACGGCTCTGGGTGCCACGGGGGCGACTGCCGAAATATTTTTGATAGAGGGCCAGCATCGAATCGGGATTGAAATCACCGATGGCGATCGCCAGCATTTTTTCGGGAGTATATTGGGATTTGTAATAATCGATAACGGCTTGCCGGCTGACCTCGGCGATGCTTTTGGGACTGCCCAGGACAGTGCGTGCGTATGGCGTGGAGGCGAAAACAAGGCTATCATTGAACATCTCCACCCGATAATTGAGATCATCATAATCCTTGCGAATTTCCTCGGTGACCACCTGCCGTTCCTTCTCGAATTCATCTTCGGGAAAAGTCGAGCCGAAGAGCTGGTCGGACTGGATATCGAGGCCGAAGTCGATGAATTCAGAGGGCATCAGAATA
>PFXJ01000122.1:657-1274 GCA_002791595.1 candidate division Zixibacteria bacterium CG_4_9_14_3_um_filter_46_8 | reverse complement strand
CAAGACGCGCCTCTGATGGATTTGCCAAGCTGGTCCCACTCTTCTCTTCCTTTGAGTCAAGATTCAAAATCGTAAAAGGGCGAAACATGGCGACACTTCTGGTCACGGTCTGCAGTAAAGGATTCCCGTAATTTGGGTCTCGTACATTGACACCATCCAAAAGATTTCCGTCGTAAAAAATGTGCCGCGGAAAATGAGAAATCTGCGGGTGCATTCTGTAGAAAAACAAAGAAGCATTAGTCTTCCATAAAACGTCAAAGCATCAAATCGGGGTTGTGCGTACCTGTATTGCTCATTCAGCATGTACACTGGCTGACCTGCTTCCTCAAGCCGTTGAAATAGACTACGGTCGTACTTCGTGTTCCGGCCAGATACATTGAAAATGGTGGCTGGGAGCTGCTGTGGATCTCCTACAAGAACACAATGCCTCGAGCCAAGCTGAAGAGCCGATAGTGTGGCGGGTTCCACGCTCTGAGCAGCTTCATCGACAACGACAACCTCGAATTTTTCGGTTCCTTCAAGTGTTCGGTTTCCTGCTGATCCAAGCGTAGTCATCACAATATGTACCTCGTTCAAGACGTGGGTTTCAAGACCCATCCGCACGTCCATATTATTTG
>PFXJ01000122.1:0-531 GCA_002791595.1 candidate division Zixibacteria bacterium CG_4_9_14_3_um_filter_46_8 | reverse complement strand
TTCACAATACGACCGACATACGACCGATACTCTGGCATGGAAGTGGAAGGGAACTGTTGCTCATCGGGCTCCGGCGGCGGGGGGGCCTCGTATGTTGTCAGCTTTTCTTTGTGATTTACAAAGAAAGGTCTATCTGGCATGTCAAAACCCCCTTCTTCCACGCGAATCTCCCAGTCTTTTGAAAGCGGCCAGTCACAAGCCGATACAATCGTTTGTAATTTGCGGCGCAGATCCCCGATATCATGGCTGATTCGTTGTAGTTCAACGCGATAGCCATTGATTGATGACTCAAGGCGTCCTGCGTCTAGATTCTCTCCCAAAATAGAATCCACCTTTGTTTCAAGCGCCACAGCTTTTACAGTTGAACTTTGACCGACTCCAACACGAATGATACTGGGATTATATCGGTTCCCTTGTCCGTCGATGAATCCATCTTCCATAATTTTCAAAATAATATTATCGACAGCAGCGTTTGAAGGTGCACATACTAAAAGACGTGGCTTTGATCTTCTCGCCATTTCTAGCGCATGT
>PFXJ01000119.1 GCA_002791595.1 candidate division Zixibacteria bacterium CG_4_9_14_3_um_filter_46_8 | reverse complement strand
GCTCAAGATTAGAATACATGATTGCCGGTTATTGATTTGAAGATTCAATGCCAATGGGGTCGATAATTGTCTCAATAACCATCTAATCAATCCTGATTCGGTAGAATCCTAATTATTTCCTTGCGAAACTCCTGAAATCTTTTGCATATTTGGATCGCTTTAATCAGAGGGTAGTGTCGAATTAATGATTTGGAAAGTGGGGATGGAAATGGAATATATATGTGGTTAATTTCATAGCCTGTTCAGGAATAATGGATTCTGGTCTTAAAGATGCCAAGAAATATTATATGTCTGGCGATTGATTGAGAAAAATGATTACTGGCATAATGATTGCGTAATGGAAAGATAGAAATTAAGAATGATTAATTATATAACATTGATTTCAAATTCTAATTAAAGGGGTGATGAAACTAACTAACAACAACTGTCAGAACGATTTAAACAATTAATTTTGAGATTGGAGTTAAAATGAAAAAGCATCTAACAATTCTTTCACTTATGGCTTTGACCTTTTGGGCTGTTTCAGCGTATGCTGTAACAGGACCTCTTGTTGAATTAAGGCCGACCGTTCAATCCGTTCTTACTCCCTTTGAGCGTTACCAGGAGCCTTTCGATGCTCTGGAAGATATGATCGCTTATGATTCTGCCCCGACCTCCTATTATCCCACCATTACCGAGGTTGGGACTATGGTGGCTGTTCGATTTACTCCGGCGCAACCTTGTTCTCTTAAAAAGGTTCAGATTGTCAGCTACAATGGCGCCGGCCCGGGCATGATTCATATTTGGGACGATGACGGTACCGGTTTCCCCAATGCGGATATCGTCACCCCTTTCCAGAGGACTTTACAGGGCAATACGAGTTATCAGAATATAAACATTAGCCCAGCCATCAATATCGGAGCAGTCGATTTTCACGCGGGGTGGGAGTATGTACAGACTCCGGCTCCCTTCTTCACAACCGATGGCGATGGCAGCACCACTTATCGGAGTAAGATATTTTACCCTGGGGATTCATGGTATTCTATGCCTGGTTCTAATGCTGGCGATTTGAATATCCGTGCTTTTGTTCAATATTATGGGGAAGACCTGGTTGCACCATCCATTGTCCACACAGCTATCGATATGGGATTCTCCCAAGGGGCTCCACAGGTTGCCAAGGCCATAATTACAGATGATTCCGGTATTGATAATGCCTATCTCTATTATAGAACTAGTGGTAACTTTACAGGAATCGAGATGACCAATACTTCCGGCAACAATTATCAGGTTACGCTTCCTCAGTTCGAAGTTGGCACCGTAGTTGACTATTATATTCAAGCTACCGATGGTTCAATATACGCCAATACCGGTTACTATCCGATCGGAGGCGAGTCCGATCCGATAAGCTATACTGTTGTTGAAGGAATGGGCATAGCCTATGACGATGGTGGTCCTGAGGGCTGGTGGATTGTCGACACTACTTATAGTAGCAACGCTTTTGCAGTCCGTTGCACCCCTTCTACCTATCCGGTTAAGGTTACTATGCTCAGGGCTTTTGTGAATGGCACTAACGAATTCGAATTCAGCATCAATGCTTATACCGGCGGTTTCCCGGGCGCTGTCCTGGCCGGTCCATGGCGCACTTCAGCCACCACTTCCCAGGAATGGGTTAATTTCGAAATTCCGGAAGGGGCCCAATATGAAGTCAATAGCGGTGATTTCTGCGTGGTCTTCAACTGGTTGCAGAGCACTCCCGCTGACCCCGGAGTCGCAGGCGATGCCACTGCTCCTGATGGGCGCTCCTTCTGGCGTTCCGGTTCCTGGAATGCGGATGCCACCAATGACTTTATGCTCCGCGCGGTTGTATATGATTCCTCCACCACATCAGTTGAAGAGCTTGGCGGCAGTATGCCCAATGGCTTTGCGCTCGAACAGAACTACCCGAATCCTTTCAATGCCACGACCAATATCAGCTTCAGTGTTGACAAAACTTCCAATGTCAATCTGAGTGTTTATAATCTTGCTGGTCAGTTGGTAGAAACATTGGTCAATGATGTCCGCGAGCCCGGCAGCTATACCATCAACTGGAACGCCGACAACTATTCCAGCGGCGTGTATTTCTATCGCCTGGCCTCTGGTAATGACATCACTTACAAGAAGATGAATCTTCTGAAGTAGATAAATATGCCGACATGCCCGTCGGCCACATAGCGATACCTCCATGAGCAGAACCCCGGAATTCCTTAGAGGATTTCGGGGTTCCTATTTGGTATGACTTCTGCGCGTTGAAACTAACGGCTATTTAGTCAGGATCATCCGCCGAGCAAAAGAGTTTCTGTCTGTCTTGAGTTTCGAGAAATAGATTCCTAACGCCAATTGCGATCCATCGAATATTACGAAATGTCGCCCGGCATTATAATGTCCATTGGCCAATGATGGGAGGTGTTGCTGTATGATGAATTCTTCCACGGGAAACAACTCAGGTAGCGAATTTTGTTGAGCGCCGGTGTATCGCCTCACGACATATATTAATGGCATTTGGAATCTTGGGTCATTCGAGTATAATGGAAATGATGGGCGTGCTATCTGGATTCTTGGAGATTGACTAATATATAACCAAGACGATATAAAGGGATTAGGTCAATCGATGAACGTTCAAGAAAATTCTTGACAAATAGTCATGCTCGATTTAATTTTCGCCAAATTGTTGTGAACTACTTCACAAATAATAATTGAACTACATCACAGGAAGGTAAAGTAGTGAGAATCACTGGCAAGAGGATATCGGAATCAACAATTCATAGGTTGTCACTTTATTTTAGGTCGCTGGGAATTCTTGAAAAGGAGGGGTATGTGACGGTGAGTTCAAAGGATCTTGCCCAGCGGGAAAAACTTACGCCAGCGCAGGTTAGAAAGGACCTGTCGTTTTTCGGCCAATTTGGCACCAGGGGATTGGGCTATCCGGTGGTGGAGCTTCGTCAGCAGATCGCCGAAATACTGGGAATTAACAGAAAATGGAATGTTGCTCTGATCGGGATCGGAAATGTGGGATCGGCTTTAGTATCCTTCAAGGAATTTATCAGGCAAGGATTTATTATCAAATTGATATTTGATAATGACCAGCGAAAGATAGGTAGTTTTAACAAGGGCATTGAGGTTCACGATGTGACAAATTTGCGGCAGATGCTGAACAAGCATAATATAGAGCTGGTTATAATTGCGGTTCCGGCCTCGGTTGCGCAACGGATTGTTGATGAAGTAGTTGATGCTGGAGTGAAAGCCTTACTATCTTTTGCTCCGACCAATTTAAGGGTGCCATCAAATGTGACGATGAGAACAGTAAATATGGCCATTGAGATGGAGCATCTTTCATTTCACTTGACTAACGAAAATCTTTACTATACGGCCTAAAAAAAGCTTGACTAAATGGAAAATAGGCGATATTATTAATGAGTTAATGTATAATAATTGTTTATTTCTATGCTTTAATGGTATGAGGAGCTCGATAAGAAACGGGATGGCAAGAATCATTTTGGGGATTGCGGCAGTTATCATAATATCTTCTGCTGGGGCGTATGCCGTTCTCGGAGAGTGTCAACCTTATGGTGATGCGACCTATGAAGGTCAACCGGTGGCAGACGGTCTTGAGGTTAAGGCATTTATCGGTGAGATTATTGTGGCCCAATCTGCAACGATTGGCCGAGGCTATTCCCTGGCAATTCCTGCTGACAATCCCGAGACAGTTGAGAAAGATGGTTGGGTAGCAGGTGATGTTATCACGATTCATATAAATGGCCGCATTGCCACACCGAGTTTTCAGGCTTTTGCGGGGAGCGAACGCCACAACCTTGAAGTTAATACATTGGATATTAAGCTCGATACCTGGGGCAAGATAAAAGCTCTATTTAGGTAGATTTAAGGTCATCATATTATAATCGGATTGTGCAAATTGTCCACCAACGGTAAAGTAATCGGCACGCTGGTGGTTTTGCTTTTTGTGGTGATTTTCTGGGGATGTTCAACTGAAAAGGGCAAGCTCCCGGCAACAGACCAGGCAAAACCATCGGTTTCTGGTGCTGATTTCGCCAGAGTATATTTGGATTTGGAAAGGATTGAAAGAAAATATGGCAGGGTATTTGACTCGTTCCTAAAGAAGTACAATATTGAAGGCGAATATCGTCTGGTAGCGGATTCGGTATTTATCGCTTCGAACCCGGATCTGGTAGATGAGTACAATAAACTGGTGGCGATGGCTAAGAAGGAGAAGCTTGATGTTCTTACAAAGAGCGAATTGACTCCGGCTAAATATGAGGATCTATTAAGGCATCTTTCCAGCGGCAATGATCCCTTGTGGGCGGATAGTGTGGTTGCGGGCATCAAACAAGGTCAACAGCTTTGAGATAATAAACTGCTCTTATTCTAAGCAGCATTTCACATTGAGGAGGATTGTTTTATGAAATTAACCTTTCGGGAAGTTGATGGAGTTATTGTATTAGAACCAAAGGGAAAGATTATGGGTGGTCCTGATGCCGCCTCGCTTCACGACCAACTCCACGAATTCATTAAAGAAGATAAGAGGAAAGTAATCATAGATCTGGCGAAGGTTGACTGGATGAACTCCACGGGCTTAGGGATCTTGATCAGCGGTTTGACTACAATGCGCAACAATGGGGGCGAGCTTAAGCTGGCGAATGTGACTGAGAAAATTGAATCTCTGCTGACCATAACGAAGCTAATTACGGTTTTCGAGAATTACGAATCTGTTGAAGAAGCGGTCAAGAGCTTTAAGAAGTAAATACATTATCCCGTGTGAGTCTAAGGTGGGTGGTGAACCTGCCTTTTTTTATATTGATACGTTAAGATAACATAAGGGACTGATGGAAGAAATTGTCAAGAAACCGGGGAAAATAATTATTCCGAGCGATCAGATATATCTGCAAGCGCTGGTCGAGTTTCTTGAGGATACGCTCAGGGGTTTTGCGATGGGAGAAGGTGAAATCGCGGATGTCGCCATCGCTGTTACCGAAATAGTGAATAACGCTATTGTCCACGGCAATAAGAACAATCGCAACAAAAGGGTTGAAGTGAGATTGAGTTTGAAGCGATCGGAAGTGGAAATAACAGTTATCGACGAAGGTGATGGATTTGATCTTTCAATTATCCCCGATCCCCTAAGCGAAGAGAACATCCTCAAGGAAACGGGCAGAGGATTTTTCATCGTGCGTTCGCTGATGGATAAGGTGAAAATATCAACGGGCAAGGACAGAGGAACAACAGTCTTCTTGGTCAAAAGATTCTCGCCATCTCGAAGTTAGATTCTCTGGGTATTATTGATGAATTCCGATGCTTAATATCATTCTTTCAATAGTATTCGCACTAAGCGGCGCCATACTTATTCTTCTGAGCGGAATCATCTTTCGCGAAAACCCGCGGAGCAAGATAAACCGTGTTACATCGGTTATGCTATTCTTCGCCGGCACCGCTCCGATATTGGCAACGATTTACTATGCCGTTCTGGTGCCATCGGGGCGCGAATATCCTATATGGTTATACAACATCTTTTACATTTGGGAATTATTTTTCCCCAGTTTTGTTCTTTTCTCCGCCATTTTTCCTGTTGAGCACAAGTATTACAAGAGATATTACAGGGCTTTTTATGCCGCCTATATTCCGCATATTGTGCATTTGCTTCTGGTGATGTTTCTTGCCGATCCAAATGCCATCCTATCTAAATTGACCATTACCAGTGATTTTCCGGTATTGGGCATACTTCTTGAGTTTGTGGGTTATTTCCTGAAATATATCGTGATGCTTTTTGGTCTGGCGCTGGAAGTCCATGTTCGTTTCTTCTCCATCATCAATCTTGCCTATGCGGTAATAGCTTCGGTTTTCCTGCATCAAGGTTACCGCTCCGTTGTGAACCCGCGCATTCAGCGTCAGGTGAAGGTCATAACCTATGGAATTCGCACCGCAGTAGGATTATACATATCCGCCTATATCGTTCCCACGATATTTGGCATAAACATCAACCCTCAAATAAAGTACCTGGCGATAATTATCGGGCTTTTGGTTGGTCCGGGATTCATCGCTTGGGCGATAATGAGACATCGGTTCCTGGATATCAGGCTGATCGTCAGACAATCGCTTGTTTATTCAGTATCATCTATCGTGGTAGTCGGCGGTTACCTGCTAATAATGGGGCAATTCCGGGAAATTCTAAAGTCTATTTTTGGCGGCGGGGTCGCGGTCCTGGAAATAGTAACGATGATCGTGGCAGTGATTTTCTTCCAGCCGGTATTGAATTTCATTGATGGGATACTTCGAAGGCTATTCATCAAGGGCGGGGCCGATTTTAAGGTGATATTGGAGGGTTTTTCCCATAAGGTGATCACCCTTTTGGATTTAGATGAGTTAATTACTGAAGTGCTCAGGACATTTAATGAAGAACTGCTCATAGAGAATGCTTTTCTGGCAATTCCATCATCCAAGGGGCAGTACTCCGTCTATTCGGCGCAAAGCGGTAATATCCAAACCAGCAAGCAAGATCGGGTTTTGGAGTCGTTCTTGCTTGTCAGAGATCTGCCGGTGCCACGGGACGACATCCCCGTCCCAGCATTATCTCCATCAACAAGAGAGTTATTCCATGAACATGACACCGAGCTCCTGATACCCTTAAATTCGACTCACAAGTTGATAGGATACATCGGATTGGGCAAGAAAGCTTCGGGACTGGGGTACAATGCAGAGGACTTTACTATATTTCAGGTTCTTGCGAATCAACTTGTGATCGCCATCAGCAACGCCCGGCTATATCTGGAATCGCTGGAAAAACAGAGGATGGAAGAGGAATTGGCGCTGGCGCGCCAGATACAACTGCAATTACTGCCCAAGCAACTTCCCTCACACGATCGTTTTCAGTTCAGTGTTTATTCTGAACCATCGCGGGAGGTCGGTGGGGATTTCTATGATTTTATCGTGATGCCTTCGGAGCATCTGGCGGTCTGTATCGGGGACGCTTCGGGAAAAGGCATACCGGCCGCGCTCTTGATTGCCCGTATGCAGGCTATATTGCATTCAGTGACCCGATCGCAATTTGAAGTGCATTCCAAAATAGCCCATATCAACAACGTGCTTTCGTCCAGTGGTATGCCTGAGAATTATGTCACCTTTTTCTATGGGGAGATAGACACGGGGATGATGACTTTTAGATACTGCAATGCCGGCCACAACTACCCCATCCTGCTTCATGGGGATGGTGGATGCGAGTTCCTCATAGAAGGTGGATTATTATTGGGCGCTTTCGGGGGAGTGGAGTATTCATCCAACCTGGTTCAGTTGCGTCCGGGGGATCTTTTGACATGCTATACAGATGGGGTGACGGAAGCGATGGATGATGATGAGATTGAGTTTGGCGAAAAGAGATTGGTGGAATTGTTATCAAATAATCGATGTCTCCCGTTGGATCGACTTCAGGAAAAAGTATTGGATAGTATTAAGGATCATTGTCGGGGCCGTCCCTTCCAGGATGACTGCACGATGATGATGTTCAGGGTAATATAATCCCCCCAGATTTCGACTTGAAGGTGATTTTTCACTTCGAAACCGGCTACGAAATGAAATTGGGAATTAATAATTCGTTGATAATGGTTCACAAAATTATATATTAACGCCAGGTGACTGAAGGATGACAAATGTATCATTATAAATTTTGCCCTTTATGCTCTGAGAGAATGGTCAAACGAATCCCGGCCGAGGGGGTCGATGAAAGGCTGGTTTGCGCCAGTTGCGGATTTATCTGGTATAACAATCCGGTTCCCGCCTGCGGAGTTTTGATAACCGACAAGGATGGAAGGGTATTGTTGGCAAGGAGAAAATATCCACCGAAAGAGGGCGATTGGACCCTGCCAGCCGGCTTTATGGAATCGCACGAGGGCCCTGAGGAATGCGCCATTCGGGAGACACTAGAGGAAACGGGTTTGGCAGTCAAGCTTAAGGGGATTCTTAATGCATATAAGGGCGGCGATGATCCCCGAACCAAGGTAGTATTGATTATTTATCTGGCAGAAGTTGTTTCCGGGAAATTGGAACCGGGCGATGATGCTTCCGAACTTGGATATTTCGATCTAAACGAATTACCGAGTAATATCGCTTTCAGGGCTCATGTCCGGGCGATTGCCGATTATCGTGAGAATCACCATAAACCATGCGTGCATTAGGAATCGACTATGGCCGCAAGAGGGTCGGAATTGCGATATCCGACCCTGCCGGAAATCTTGCCGTCCCTTTGAGAGCCATTATAACTAATAATCAAAACGAGCTGATCGAGGCCGTTCGGAAAATAGTCACTGATGAGGCCATCGACTTGATCATCATTGGAAATCCGATTCGGGACGATGGCAAACTGGCGGATCTCGCCGGAGAAATATCACAAATTGCGGAGAGGATAAGGATAGAAATCAAGGTGAGAGTCCAGTTATATGATGAATATTATTCCACAGCCACTGCTATGAAGAAATTCCATCAGGCCGGACTCAAGATCAGAAGGGATAAGGCGGCCCTGGATCAACTGGCAGCCGCCGACATCCTGCAATGTTATCTTGATTCAAAGAAAATTGTATGACCAGAAAACGCCGGCGGCCAGCAAATTACCCGGGTGGTTATCCGGGACTTATTTCCGATATATTAGTATATATCGTAAGTTCGATATTCATTTTGCTCTGTGGATTGCTGAGGATTATAATAGAAGCGCCGATTATGACCTATCGACTCATTACCGCCAAAGGTAAGAACATAATGCTCCTTGGCTTTGTGGCGGTCATAATCGCAATGGGGGGATATTATTATGTTACCTCGATGCCTGCTGGCGGCTTGAACGCCTGCCGGGATGCATCTTTGACAATAAAGAATGGACAGACCTTGGCATCAGCGGCAGATGAGCTTGAGGAAAAAGCTATCATCGGCAACCGCTCTCTACTGGTACAGCTGGTCTCCTTAATCGGCTCAGCCAATAATGTGAAAGCCGGCCATTATGATTTTACTAATAATCGCAGTTATGTCGCCATCGCGAGGCTTCTTTTGCAAGGGAGCAATGCGCCTATAAAGGTTACCTTTCCCGAGGGCCTAAACTATCGCCAGATGGCGGGACTTGCACAGAGGGAGCTAGCAGTTGACTCATTTGAGTTTTCGCAGGCCTGCAGGGATAAGTCTATCATCGCCGCCCACGATATTAAATCGGAGGATCTGGAGGGTTATCTCTTTCCTGACACTTATTATTTCTATTTCGGCGCTGATGCGAAATTGATCATCAATGCAATGGTGGACCGCTTTTTTGATATTTTTGATGACTCAATGAAAGCCAAAGCTCGGAAGGTGAATTTCTCGATCCATCAAGTTGTGACTCTGGCATCTTTGATTGAAAAGGAAACGGCGTTGATGGATGAACGGTATTTGATAAGCGCAGTTTTTCAGAATCGTCTAAAACTCGGTATGCCCCTGCAATGTGATCCAACAGTGATATATGCGCTCCCGCCACTAAGCCGTCCCTTGTTAATGAAGGACCTGGAATTAAAATCACCCTATAATACTTATCTGAATTATTCTCTACCGCCAGGGCCGATCGCTAATCCGGGGAAAAGCTCGTTGGATGCGGCGTTAAATCCGGCGAAAGTTCCTTATCTTTATTTTGTGGCCTCGGGGGAGGGAGGGCATCTCTTTGCGATGACTAATGAGGAGCAAAATGAAAATCGCGCCAGAGCGAAGCAAAAATCAAAGCCTCGCTGAGAGAGGAATCAGCTCTTCAATTTCACTACGGTCACGCCAGCCCCACCCTCGTTGTAATTGCCTAATTGTGTGGTTTCAACCCAATGATGGGAACGAAGATATTCCGTAACTTTCTGGCGAAGCGCTCCAGTGCCTTTGCCATGGATAATTCTGACTAAGCCCAAACCGGCCAGATAGGCGTCTTCAAGATAACGCTCCAATTTGGGTTGGGCTTCATCAAAGGTTAGTCCCCGCAAATCAAGTTCCGGATTTATGGATTCTACTGGTTCATATTTTACACCCATGGATTTGACATCATTGCCGGCGGATTCAACTTTCGAGAGATCGGAGAGTTTGGCTTCGATAATCAGATTTCCGGCACGAATCTTAAGGCGCCCCCGCCCATCAGGCATTGTCAAAACCTCAGCCTCGGTTTTCATATTTCCCAGCAAAACCCTCATTCCGGGGAAGACTGCTGATAGAGCCGAAACCGGTTTCTCGTGGAGTTTCTCTGTTTTCTTCTGAATCGCCTGTTTTTTTTCTTGGATGCGGCGACGGGCCATTCTGGTCACCTCACGATCGGCATTGCTCTTTTTAATAGAGGCCACCAGGTCCTCGATCTCTTTCTCCCCCTCTGAAACGGTGGCTTCCAATTTTTTCAATGCCAACCGCTCGGAGTCTTTCTCCCATTTTTTCATTTTGTCCATTTTGCCAAGATATAACTCCTCGAGGTCGGCGGTGGCGCGTCTGCTCCGAGCCAATTCATCCCTTTCCTTCTGAACTCTGGCCAGGTTTTCCTCGATCTGTGTTATTAATCTTGTCAAATCCCGATGTCCGGAATGCACCAACTCTTTCGCTCGTTTCAAAACATCCTTAGATATCCCCAGTTTTTCGGCTACTTCAATCGCGTAAGAAGAACCTGGCAGGTCGGGTCGGAAACGATAGGTTGGGGACAGATTTTGGCGGTCAAATTCCATTGAGGCGTTGCGGATTCGATGGTCCTCGCCCGCCAATGTCTTTAGCGCTCCCAGATGGGTGGTAATCACTGCCAGCGTTCCGTTCCTGACGAGGCATTCAATGATTGCTTCGCCTAAGGCGGCGCCCTCTACTGGATCGGTGCCGCTTCCCAGTTCATCCAGCAAAACCAAAGTGCCTATACCCGCAGACTCCAGAGCAGTACAAATCTGTTTCATATGTCCGGAAAATGTGGAAAGGCTCATCGCAATCGACTGTTCATCGCCAATGTCGGCGAAAACATTTCTAAAAATACCCAAACGCGCATATTGAGCGGGGACCTGCAATCCCGACTGCGCCAATAAAACAGCCATGCCCACAGTCTTCAAAGCTACGGTTTTGCCTCCGGTATTGGGACCAGTGACAATCACCATAATCGCAGTTTCTCCAAGCTGAAAATCCAATGGCACCACATTCTCTAATGGCACTGCCCCGTCAATGAAAAGCAATGGATGACGCGCTCCTCTGAGCTTGATTACGGCATCATCGGCCAATTCAGGAGTAACACCATCATATTGCGTGGAAAGCAAAGCCCGGGCGTGGATGAAATCCAATTTGGATAAAGCATCTTGCGACTGGATTAGCGAATCATTCTTTTCGCGGATTTTGTCGCATAATGCGATCATTATACGTTCGATCTCCCGTTTCTCTTCGGCATACAACTCGCGAAGTTGGTTATTCATCGGCAATAGCTCCAGGGGTTCCATAAATACAGTTGCGCCTGATGACGACCGGTCATGCACAATTCCTTTGACTGAGGACTTATGTGAGTCCTTGACCGGAATCACATATCTCCCATCCCGCAAAGTAATGAGTCGATCCGACAAATAATCCGAGGCTGATTTTGAAGAGATCATCTTCTCCAATTTATCTGTAATCCGGAGACGTGTCTGTTCTATCTGATGTCGAATTTTCACTAGGTCTCGCGAGGCATTGTCAGATACTTCGCCATCCGGAGTTATTATGCGGTTCAATTCCGCAAGCAATGCCGTGAAATCGCAAAGGGTCGCCGCAATCCGCCAGATGGCAGGATATTTGACCCGATTGGAGGAAATGGAACGATAAACTCTTGTGGAAACTAATGCCAGCTCTGCAATTTTCAGAATGTCCTTTCCCGATAGAAAAGTGCCCTCTGCTTGGATTGAAGCAAGAAAAGACAGGATATCGTCAAATCTCTCCAGCGCCGCCCCTCCATCATACTTGTTAATTTCACAGAATTCCAGGGTCTCTCTATGCCAATGCTCCACAGTTGACCGATCGATAGATGGCATCAAAGCCTCGGCATAAGCGGCGCCGGTGGATGAATAACAGCGGCCTTTCAGGATCTCCTTTATCCGCTGATACTCTAATGTCTTTAATGATCTCGCATCCATAGAGTGTTGTTTACCGAAGAAACCTATCTTTTATAATTGAATTCAATCCGGGAAGCAAGGAGTCTTTAAGGGATTGAATATCCCTTTAGGATAATTCCGAATTGCACCTCCATCATACAATTTCTAAATCAGGATGTTGCCCTTCTTTTGAATATAAGCGGCAAAAAACCCGAGCCCGTATGGGCTCGGGTTTTATATTGTCCATTGATAATTTGGCTATGATTATTTTTCCTCTTGAACTTCGTTGGCCGCAATCTCGTGAGAAATGATCGTGGGAGTGACAAATATCACCAGGTCGCGGCTCTTGACTTCCTTCTTGGTATAGCGGAACAAAGCGCCTAAAAGCGGAATATCCTTGAGGAGGGGGACGCCTATTTCGATGTCGCGGTCTTCCTGCGATGTCAGACCGCCGATCACCACTGTCTGCCCATCATTTACAACGACATTGGTAGTGGCATTTTGGGTATTGATTATAATGCCATTCGCATCGAAGGAATAATCTGACCGCTCGGGTTCAAGATTCATCAGGATTCTATCTTGTGCGGTGATGTGAGGGGTAACCTTCAACTGGATACCCACATCGTAGAATTTGGTTACCACATTGCCCGCCTCGTCAAACTGCTTGATAGGGATTTTCTGTCCCATTTGGATTTTAGCTTGCAGGTTATCGACAGTGATAACTTCCGGATGTCCGAGGATTCGTCCTTTGTTGGAAGAGACAATGGCATCCACGATAGCGTCAACATTGAACTTGTCATTAACGATCTTGCTGATTTTGAATTTTGCGGTCGATTGGATGATGTTGTCAGTCGTAGTTTGCGAACCTTCCCCCTCTGGAGTATAAGAGTTGGTTGCGCCGCCATCCAATTCGATGTTAGGATGGTCAATAGAAGTACGGCTCATCATGGACCAGTCGAAACCGATTTCCCTGAAATAATGGCTTTCGACTTCCAACAATTGCGCCGATATTCTAACCTGCTTGGTCTCGGTATCAAGCTGCGCAATCAGGGATTCGGCGCGTTCGATATATTCTGGAATATCACGGATGATTAGGGAATTTGTTCTTTGATCAGTATCAATGTTTCCCCGCTCCGATAGCATGGTCTTTACCGGTTTTTCCAGGTCTTTGGCCGAAGCATATCTGATATTTACGACCTTAGTGCCGACATCCTTCCGCAGGCGGCGATCAAACTGGAACTGATCTTCCTGCGCCAATTTCTTCTGATATTCGGCGGTTGGCAGGACAGTGATATGGTCGGCGCTTTCCACGGCTGTGTACCCATAGGTCTCCATAATAATATCGAGGGCCTGCCGCCAGGTGACGTCACGGATTTTCATGGTGATATTTCCGTCCACCGTTGGGGCGGCAATAATATTTTTGCCCCCATAATCGCCAATATAAGTCAGAACCGCCTGGATATTGGCATTGGAAAGAGACAAGGATTCAATGATGCGGTCGCCACCGTTTTTAGATTGACTGCTAGCCAATTCGGCGACCATAAGAGAAGCAATCGCGAGAAACAGCATCGTGCCGCCGAATAGGGTTATTATTTTTCTGTTTCTCATCATATTTATCACCTCATTCGGTTATTGTATTTTGCAGTCTGATGCCGACGGTTCGGGTCCACCCGAATTCGGATACTCTAAAGTAAGCGGTTTCCTTCGTGACTTCTGAAACCCAACCGTTCTTTATTTTGTCGCCGGGCTTGAACATAAATCCGTTACCATGACCGTCCTGGCAAAGGGCGATATTGACATCGTCTCCCTGGAGTACGCCTACTAGGATTAACTCCTCCACCGCGGGCAGAACAGTTTCACCAAATGCTTTGCCTGCTTTTTTGGTTTCAATCAGGGAGGCAAATGGGTCACGAGTCTCGCCACTCCTGTAGGCAATCAGCTCGCGCTGATACGCTGTTTCCAACTCGATCCATTTGCTGCTTATAGAAGGTGTGGGAGTTGCCAATTTTTCCACTTGATCCGACGCTTCCTCTGCTGTTGGCTCTGGAGCTGGCTTACCTTCCTTCCTGACCACCCTCTTGATTTCCGTCTTTCGTTCAGCGGTATCAGCCGGGGCTTTTGCGTGCCGCTCGATCATCGGAACCGTCGCCGCCCATGGAGAAAATTCCGGATCATTGGGAGTAGGAAAACTTAAAACCAGCTTGTCACCTTCATCTCTCACTGTATAAGTTATCGGTTTCCCGATATCAAAGACAACCCTCGTGATCAGGGGATCCAGAGAGAATTGACTGGTACGGATCGATTTCAGGGTGGCCGAAGGGAGCGAGAAATAATCCTTATTAGGAAGCGCATGCCGGGCATTTCTGAAATCCACAACGACCCTGATTGGAGCTTCACTGATGATTTTATGGGTGAAATCGATTTTGCCATCCGCATATATGGTGGCTATGGTCATATTCCCGATCTTCGATAGATCGATGTTCTTTATCTCGTACGCCCCTGTGTAGGAAGCCCAGATGAGGATCACTAAGAAAACAGCGCCAATTATTTTGGGAATCTTATTCATACCATCAATTCTGCGGGTTTGCCGGTTTCACGTTCACATTTGCCGATGGCTTGGCAGTATAGGCGGTCAGCACGAATTCTGTTATCATACTTTTTTCCTTGACCTTAGGAGCCTTTGGCAAATCCTCATAGGTTTTAGAGATTACCTTAGAGACATTGACGATAAATGGAAAATTGGCAACCTCGGCCAAAAAGCTGCCCATATCATGGAAGGTAGTTGCCATTTTGACTGCGTAGAAGACTGAGTTATAATATTCCTTCTGCTCCTCACCTTTGGGAGTAATCTCGAACACAATCGATCTATTATTCTGCGCCGCTACGTGAAGCTGATTAAGGAGAGTTGAGAATTCTAACGAATCAGGGAGTAGCTGCTTCATTGGCCTGTAGGAAATCAATAAATCATTATATTCGGCTTTCAATGCCTCAAGGCTTTTAGCCTTCTGTTCCACCTGGCTCAACTTTGCAAGCAGTCCTTCATATTCGGAATTGAATTGATTAATTTCATCCTGGCTTTTTGTGCAAAATTGAGAATACCAGCCATAGGCGATCAGCAAAAATCCAATGATGACCAGGATAAGTTTTTGATTTTTCGGATCCTTAATATCTATCATATCTTTTCAATTAAGCATCAAAGCTAATCTGCGATTTGGTTATGATTTTGATGCCGTTGTGTCGCCTGGGGTTTTGCCGGCATTAGCACCATCTGTGGCCATAGTCTCCGTTGTCTTTTCTACCGTAGATCCCGCCAAGTCGCAATTAATCACGAAAGTATATATCGCCTTGCCGTCGAAATCTTCCAGTTTGATCTGAGAAACGCTAATATCCTTGAAGAAACCGGAATCATGCAACTGGATGAGAAAGGCGGCCAGGGAATTCAGCGAGAATGCCCGACCTTCAATGCTGGATTTGCCTTCGGACGGTTCAATCGGCTGACCTTTTATTTTGCCGATCTCCTGCTTTTCGCCGGCGCCGGCCTGTTTCAAGCCCGTAAGCCAAACATGGGCAGGAACTCTCACAGCAAGGTCACCAAAAAGATCTACCCAGTAGGCGCGGTTCTCGTCCAATATCTCAATAGCCGAGATTCTGGCCATCAAATCGTTTTTAAGCCTATTAAGCTCATCGATCTGGGTGATCTCATCATTGTAAGCGTCGGTCTGCGACCGCGCTTCTACAATTTTCTCCTTGATCCCGGAAATCTCGTATTTCTGATAAATCGAATAGATCACCATCAGCAATATTAATGCGACTGCTCCTGCCAAAGCATAGATCAAACTCCGGTCAAACGAGATTGAAATCGCTTTCTTCTGAAATTCCTTGGGAAGCAGATTAATCTCAATCATACTAATCTAAACCTTCCTCGCAGCCAATCCTACCGCCACCGAAAAAATGGGGGCTATCTGCTCAATATGAATTCCCTCGAAGAGCGACGGGTCGTATTCGATGTTTCGCAAGGGGTTGGCAATCTCCACCGGCGTTCCCAATCTTGACTGGCAAAGGTCTGCAAAATTCGGTATCAACGCCCCTCCACCTGATAGCAATACCCAGTCCACTTCCGAGACCCTCGCAGATGATTTGAAATAGGAAAAAGCAACATCGAGACCCGATAGCAATTCATCGGTTGAAGTTACCAGAGTGGCCTTATAAAGATCCTCGTCGAGGGCGCCGGAAGTTTCTCCCCTGATAACCCTGGCGGCCGATTCCTGATTCAAATGAAACTCCCTCTGTATGGCATCGAAAATGAGACGTCCCCCACCGGTAACGTCACGGGTGGAATGGTAGAAACCATCTTTCAGGAAGGTCACATTGGTGGTGTCAAAGCCGACATTGGCCAGAGCTATGATCCTATTGGGATCTATTTCATAATTTATCTCAAACGAATTCAAAATCGTCAAGGAGTCAGCATCAACAAGAACCGGATTTAATCCGGCATCGATAATCAGACTGAGATATGATCGAAGATATTCATTGCGGGCCGCCACCAGCAAGACGTCCATCTTATTAGTCTCTTCGTTGATGTGGATGATGTGATAATCCATAGTGACATCCTCAACATCAAAAGGCGAACGCTGCTCAGCTTCAAAAAGAATGGCTTGCTCGGCTTCAGCGCCCGATTTTTTCTCGATGGTTATTTTATCAGTGATTATGCTATGCCCCTCAATGGAAACCGCAACATCCTTGATGCCCGGAGCATATTGGTCCATCAAGTTTTGAATTTCGAATATGATGGTCTCTCGGTCTTTTACTTCCGAAGCAATAAATGCATCCGGAGATATTTCCCGATAACCAATGGCTTTAAGTTGATAGCTATTTCCTCTGCGCCCCAGCCTAATGAGTTTAAGGGAATTGGAACCAATATCCAATCCCAGCGCTTCTTTCTTCTTTCCTAGAAACCTCATTCTGAATCCATTCTTGAGCTTTCGCAAACTTATTTGCTTCTGCGAATGTTGTCAAGCAAAAAAACCCGTGTGTCTCGCAGTATGCTTTCCGCAAAGATGAGGGGTGCCATTGATTCCTACCATATATACTCAATTAATTGTATCGACATTTTGCTGAAAATTATTTAGCATATCAGGGGATAATTTATTAGATAGGAAGTAGTTGTTGCCGCCAGGCTTCTGAAAGCTATGATAATTGGGAAATGATCCCTAAGTGAAAAAAACACTATGGCCAAGAATAAAAGAACTATTATATTGGCATTGGAGTAATTCAAAAACTAAGGAGGTAATATGTCAAAATTCCGAATTGCGTTGACAATCCTGTCAGTCGCATCAATGTTTGTTCCACTTAAGGTTTTTGCCGATTCACCTGGACAAATAGTGGGCTACAGTACCAGGGATCAGCAGACAGTTGGCGCCACCATTAACCGATGCGCCCTCGATGATCAAGCCGGAGCTCACCTATCCTGGACAGCGGGGGATGTCTCCAATCGCTATGTCTATTATAATTTCGTGGATGAGAATGGCACCATCATATTCGATGTGGGCCAGCCGGTGAACGCTGTGGCTGGCGGCGGTTTCCCTACGGTGGTCACTGATGCCAATGATGCGGCCGTTATCGCCTACCATAATTTCAGCGACCTAAACTTGATGCTGGCGGTTGATGCCGGTAGGGGAATGGGAATTTTCACAACGTACGATCCGCCGGATAATCTCCCTGCCGGAGATATAACCTTTTGGCCGCGGGTAGCCATTGATAATAGCGGGAATTATCATATCATTTCTATAGCTCACGGAATGGAGGAAATAACAGTGCCGATGATCTATTCCCATTCTGAAAACGATGGACAGCAATGGGTTGGCCCAAATCTAATCGATACGATCGCGGTGCAAGCCTACCTGGTGATTGGCTCCAAATACGACAGCAAAGTTGCCATTGTGTATGCCAAACCACGCCAGATTTTTGATGCCGATTTCTATAATAATGATGTTGTTTATATTGAGAGTCCCGATGGCGTTACCTGGGATTTCGATAATAAAATCAATATCACCAATTATACTACGAACGATACTGTGCGGTGCTTCAATAGCCTCGATGCGGTTTATGATCCGCAAGGGGACCTGCATATTGTCTGGACGACTCCATTTTATGATGAGATATCGCGTGAGGCCACTTCCGATTCGTGCCTGCTGTGGCATTGGAGTGAAGCCACCGGTGCGGCAATTATCACAGAGGGTTTGAATCACTCAGTTCCCGGAGCCTGGGACCTTTCCATATCAAGCTGCAACATTTCGGTGAACGATGCCGGCGAGCTATATGTAACTTATAGCAGGTTTGACGACTTGGATATGTCCAGCGGCGGGTTTTCTAATGGAGATATATTCTATACCTTTTCCATAGATGATGGTGTTTTTTGGTTTCCGGATGAAAACCTCACCAATTCTCATAGCGATGGATGCCAACCCGGGAATTGCGATAATGATTTCCAGCTTTCCACCGCCGAATTCGTAAATAATGCATTGCATCTATTTTACATTAACGATAAAGACGCCGGTATGTCTTCCGGTGGGGAAGGCGAGGAGACCAACAATCCGCAAATGTATTTGCGTCATACTATATCCGTGGGGGTCGATGATGGTGGCAATAAATATGTTCCCGGCAGGTTTTATCTTTCGCCCGCGTATCCGAATCCCTTTAACGGCTTTACCAATCTGGGCTACGAAATTGTGCGCGAAGGTCCGGTACGCATCGACCTGTTCAACCTCAGAGGTCAAGTAGTGAAAAATTTGGTGAATGAGCTCAAGCCAACGGGTCATCATCTGGTCAACCTGAATGCCGAAGGGTTAGCATCCGGCATTTATTACGCCAGACTTACTTCTGGAGGAGAAGCATTTACAAGAAAACTGACCTTGCTAAAATAGCGTTGACAAAATAATGGAAGCGGGGTAGTCCACCCCGCTTCACCTCTTGCCCCGGTAATCGATGATTAATAGCGGATCAATTGCTTACGCTTTGCTTCCAAGCCCGTCATCAATTCACGGAAAGAATTCTTGAATTTCTGAACACCCTCATCTTGAAGTTGACTGGTAACTTTCCTCATACTGATACCAATTTCCTCCAGCCTCTCAACAACCTTATATGATTCATTAAGGTCAATCCCGATAGTGTCCCGGGCAACTCCGTGGTCGTTAAACGCCTTCACTGTTGGCAAAGGCAGAGTATTTATTACATCCTGTCCGATTAAAGGCTCCACATAAATAACATCAGAGTAATTTGGATTTTTGGTGCTGGTGCTTGCCCAGAGGGGCCGTTGCACTTTGCCGCCTTTGGTTTTCAGCCTCATGAATCGTTCCGAATGGAAATCGTTGAGATAATGCTGATAAGCAATCTTGGCAGAGGCAATGGCGGCTTTTCCCTTTAAGGCCTTAGCCTCACTATTGTCAGCCCTTTCATTCTCTTCGAGCAAATCATCAATCAAAGTGTCGATGCGGCTAAGAAAGAAACTTGCTACTGATGCCAAATGATCAATCGGTTTACCATTCTCAAGGCGATTTTCCAAGGCGCCTATATATGTGTGACGCACCACTTCATAATCTTCAAGGGAAAAAAGCAGGGTAATGTTAACGTTAATACCAGAAATCAAGAGCTGTTCGATGGCGGGAATGCCCTCACGAGTACCGGGTACTTTTATCATCAAATTAGGACGATTTACTTTTTTCCACAGACGCCTGGCCTCCTGGATGGTGGCATCCGTATCATTGGCTAATTCAGGAGAAACCTCCAGCGAAATGTAGCCATCTCGGCCCTTCGAGGAATCGTAGATGAAGCGAAGATTATCGGCAGCGGATTGAATATCTTCGACCGCCAGCGATTCATATATCCCAGAGGTTGTCATTCCCGAATGCGCCAGCTTCTCAATCGCTGATTTATAATCATCACTCTTCACCATCGCCTGATGAAAAATAGTGGGGTTGGAGGTCATACCATGAATTGCATAATCTCTTATTAATTGATCCAATTCACCAGATTCAATCATGCTTCTGGTAATGTAATCCAGCCAGGTGCTTTGTCCATATTGAAGGAGGTTTTGTAAAGGGTTATCAGGCATTTGAATTTTCTCTCCTCACTAAATTTAGCCTTCTGAGACTTAACTTGATCGTTCATATATGCCAGCGAATGATTCCGGCTAATTCAGTCATTGCTGGCAGAACTTGAATCAGACTCGACAAGCCCCGCTATAATAAACATAAATCGCGCGACCTTTTCAAGAAAAATCCTGCGGAATCACTCATTAGATATAATATTTACAAAGCGATTGATCAACTGCCTTTTGGAGGAAATTTGATTTCTATCAGATGATGACTTTGTTTGGCGCGGAATCATTCAGGTTGTTGCGCTCGCTTGTCTGCACTTTTTCACCAAGAAAAGTCCGCAGGTCATTTGCGAAATCAGCGGCGTCCTGGAAGCGGACCTCGCGATTCTTCTCGAGAGCCTTCATAGTTATAATATCAAGTTCACCGGGGATTTCAGGATTTACCTGAGATGGTTTTGCAGGAACCGTATTCAGAATATTGACGACTAATGACGATATATTATCGCCACGGAATGGTTTGACGCCCGTGATAGCCTCATAAAGAACCACACCGGCGGAAAATATATCGGCACGCCCGTCGACATCGCCACCTTGAAGCTGTTCCGGTGAGATATAGTTGGGAGTCCCTACGGTAATGCCGGTTTGAGTCATGTGCATATTATCAGCACGCGCAATTCCGAAATCCATAACCTTGACAGTATCATCAGGAAGAACCATTATATTTGCCGGCTTGATATCGCGATGCACAACATTTTGTTTATGGGCGTAAGCAAGAGCATCGGCGGTTTGTTTGAGTATCAGCGCCGATTTATAGAAATCAAGCACTTTGCGCTGTTTCAGCAGTTCCTCCAAGGTCATACCTTCAAGATATTCCATAGCAATGTATTGAAGATTCCTTTCCTGGCCAACATCATAAATGATAATTATATTCGGGTGAGAAAGCTTGCCAGCGGAATGTGCTTCCTGGCTCAGCCGCTTGAGCATTTCGGCGGCCTCGGCGTCAGAATCAAGTCGATCAATACGTATGGTCTTGATCGCCACGGGACGGCCTATGGCTGGGTCAACTCCCTTATATACTGTCCCCATCGCTCCTTTTCCCAGCACCCTCTCGATTTTATATCTGCCCATGTATTCAATTTTGTCCGCAGTCGAAGTTACAATGGTCTGTTCGAGATTCCCCATATTCTGGGTTGCCCCCCTCAAATCCCTGCCTCCAAACATAGTATCTTTAAGCGGTGCCGCCCGCATCTTCGAGCCCATTCCGGTTCTGTCGTTTGCCAGAAGCGGACTAATGCCAAGAAAAAGCACCAACTCGAATGCGGGGTAAAAGAATTGGAGCATAATCTCATAATTGACAAACATATAATATTCGATGTTAAATAAAAGGAAGAGGCTGCCCACGATCGAAATCACTCGATATTGCAGCGCCAGACGCGGCAGGATAATCGGCCCTAAGACTCCGAACAGTATCAGGATTAGTAAGTTGAGCCATGCGCTTGATTTTATTCCCTTCAAAATATTGCCGTTGATCAGGTTCTCCACAACGGAGGCTTGCTTTTCGACGCCAGGCAACACTTCGGTGAGAGGAGTAGCAACGACATCCCGATTGTCTGCCGCAACGTATCCAACGAGCACAATTTTGTTTTCGAACGCATCCTCCGGCAGATCCCCCTCAAAGATATCGCTGGCTGAAATATATTTGAAAGTATTATAGCCGCCGGAATAACTAATCGGTATCCGCATAGCGGCATCAGTTCGGATCTCTTGTGTTCCCAGCTGGATACCCTTCCCGCTCACGAGTTTGATTCCTCCCGGACTTGCGTTTCGGTACAGGCGGGCAACTTGCATGGCGAATGATGGGAAATAATGCGAATTGAAAGAGACGACCAACGGCTCCCAACGAATCTTTCCATCGGAATCCGGAATCAGGTTGACGTGGCCTATGGCGGCTGAAGCCCTGCCGATTTGCTCGGCGGGAGAATAAACTTCGATTGCCCGAGGAATCGGATATAGGCCAATGGTCATCGGGTTATCGAATAACACAAAGGAATTGTAATAGATAAAGTCGGGAGGGGAATCATCAACGATTTTCCCGCCTTTTGATAGTGTAAAATAAGATGGCACGACCACGTTGCCGGCCGCTTCAATGGCGGATGCGAGACGGTCTGTATTTCCCAGAGTGTCTTCCTCGAAATCGCGCTGAAGTAGAATATCCAGGCCGATGACTTTCGGATTCCGCAGTGCGATTCCGGAGATCAATTCCGCCAAACGATCTCTGTGCCATGGCCAGCGACCGATCGCATTCACTGTCTGATTATCAATGGCAACGATAACAATATCGTCTAATTTCCCTTTTTGAATCCCCAGGCTGTAAATAATATCATCGATCGCCAGTTCGAATTTCTCGATATGCTTTGGCCTCTCCAGCGCCATCGAAATGATGAAAACTGTAATCAGAATGGATAATAAGATAGTGATTTGTTTTCGTCTAACGTCTGCCATAACTATCAATGCTAACGATTAGCACTTCCATCATTGAATAGTGCATCTCTCTCTTGATTGAATTTTTCCCAGTTCCCCAGCCATTGCTCGGTGAAGCTTTCGGGATCGCCGGGCGGCTTCCCGGGCCCGAAACTAAATTGCTGCATCTCGCGCACAATTTTCACCCATTGCTGCATCGAAACTTGCTTTGGGCCACTAACCTGCCGAGGAGGACCGATCTTGGACCCTGTTGTCGCCGATTCCTGTCCCTCCACCGGTTTTGCCGCTACCTTCACCTCTCCACGATAAACCTTGATATTGGCGGTGCTATCTGCCATAAGTTCGGCTTGATAAACAGTGCCCTGCACTGCCGCCACCGCAGTGGGAAATCCAACTTCGAATTTGCCGCTTCTCTCCACATAGGATTTTATTTTCGCCCAGAATTTTCCCACGCTTATCCTAAATGATGATTCAGGCCCTCCCGTTTTGTCAGCCAACCTTTCAATCAAAAGTTCTGTATTAGAGGAAAGCCGCATCACATCAGTATGATTGACAACCAATTCCACCAATGCGCCTTTCCCTGTTTTTAATTTGTCGCCCGGAGTCAGAATGGTGTTGGCATCCAGGCTCTTCCATTCCTTTTCCTTACTTTTCAAGAGAAATGACTTTCCTGATAGATAGGTGACTACCGCCAAAGATGCCGATGTCCGAAGGCAATATGGCTTGTCCTTGGAATCCACAAGTTGCGGAAAAACGATTTTATCCCCTGCTTGAACCCGATTCAAATCCCCAATTTTGGGATTGGCATCTGCTATTAATAAAGCAATTTCCTCGTTATAGAATCCATAAATCTTGATTGCCAGGAAACTGATGGTCTCTCCTTTCGAGATAGTCCTGACCATCGCTTCGTTGCTGGAAAGAGAATCTCCCAAAATAAATGTCAGCAGGATAACGGTCGCCATGAATGTGGTCACGATTCTGGGCCCCATTATTTTATCTTCCTTTCTCCAGCCTGTTGATCAAATATTCGGATAAACCGGCTTTGCGCATTTTATCCTGGGTTATTTTTATGTCGTATTTTACGCGCTTAAGACGCGCCATATTGCTCGGGGAATCATACAACATATAGCAACTGTCCGGGTTATTATCACGGGGTTGCCCCACACTGCCTATATTTATAATGAACTGCTGGTCTTTCTCTATCTTGATACTATCACTGCGGACTAAAACAGGAAAACTGCCATTTGCTTTACACACTATGGCGGGAAAATGCGAATGGCCGATCAGGCCGATTCGCCTCTTGAGAGTAGGAAAATTTTGCTCAGCGTCATCCAAAGTGATAATATAATCCCATTGGTTGGGCTTGGTTGGAGTGGAATGGACCATATGGAAATCCTCAAACAGGTATTCCCTCTCAAATTCCATCAGGCAGTTTCTATTCTGTTTGGTCAGGACTGCTTGAGTGAAGTCAATGGCCTCTTTGGCATAACGGTTAAAGCTTGAAGTATCAAGCATTCCCAGCGCCGCATAGTCGTGATTCCCCATAAGGCAGGCTGAAGCATTGGCACAAATCAATTCCACGCATTCATTAGGATTAGGACCATAACCAACCGCATCTCCCAGGAAAAATAGTTTATCTACCTTCTCAGAGCGGGCATTTTCCAATACTGCCGTAAGCGCTTCCAAATTTGCATGCACGTCAGAGAAAAAGCCGATCTTCATCAGTCCAATTCCTTATTGCCCCTGAAGGTACCTGAAGGTTGATTTGCCTACATTAATAATATCACCATTTTTCAAAATATGTTTTTCAATCCCGTCGCCATTTATTTTGACTTTGCCTTTCTTGCCGAGATTTACAATCATATTACGCTCACCATCGGGAACAATTTTGGCTTGCAGGCCCGATAAAAGGAATCCTTTAGCTTTGATTGTTGCTAATTTGGATTTCCCTATGGTGATTATGCCATCCACAAGATACTTGGCATTCTCACTTCCCGATTCTTCCACCAGAAGCGGGCCGCCCGAATCAGCGGTGATTTTTTTATCCGCCCGATCTCGTTCGATTAATTCCTTCTGACGTTTGGTCTGCAAGACCATAGTCCCATCCAAAACAACCTCGCCGGAGGCCAGAGAGGTCGAAGCCGATTGGGCGTGGAAGATAAGATCGAATTTCCCCACAGTGATAACATCCGAGTCATTAATTATCTCTTCAGAAATCCGCCTATTATTGATGAAAGTTCCATTCAGGGATTCATTGTCAATGGCCACCGCCGTTTGCCCCTTGAATTCGATTATCAAATGCCTTCGAGAAACCCCCTTGTTATCCAGAACAACATCATTGTCGGCAGAACGCCCGATTGAAATGCGTCCTTTTTCAGTCACAAACTTCTCAAGAATTTTATCTCCGAATTTTACGATAATCTCCGGCATTTTACCCTCCATTCAAAGGAAATTCGAGCCAAAATTAACTATAGATGCTTTAAATTTTATTCCCAGAAGCTCGAATATTGCGCATTTCCTACAGTTTTAATATATTGTCGGAATGAAAATTGGCAACTTAAACATCAATGGTTTTCTATTTTCAGCGCCCCTGGCGGGAATATCAGATTCGATATTCCGGCGTGTTTGCCGACGGTATGGGGCCTCGGCAACATTTTCAGAAATGGTTTCTGTAGCGGGGCTGGGCCATTCGGATAATAAAACCATGAAATACATTAAATTTGGCGAAGAGGAGAGGCCTATCGGGATTCAGCTGTTTGGTTCTGATCCTGAACTTGTGCTGAAGGGTTTGGAGACCGCTCTAAGGGTGCAGCCAGACTTTATAGATTTCAACCTGGGGTGCCCGGTGAAGAAAGTGGTCAAACAGGGCGCGGGCGGCGCTTTATTGCGCCAACCCCAACTCGCCACCCGGATAATGGCGGTTTTGGTCAAGAACTCGCCCATTCCGGTAACGGCTAAGCTTCGTTCCGGCTGGGATTCGGATTCGATTATATTCCCGGAGCTTTCCCGCCGTCTTCAGGATGTAGGTGTCGCCGCAATTGTGATTCATCCGCGAACTGTAATTCAGGGTTTCTCGTCCAGGCCGGATCGAAAATTGGTTGGCGATACCGTACGGTTTTTAAGTATCCCTCTGATATATAGCGGCGATATCTGGTCTGCCGAGGATGCCCGCAAATCCCTTGACGAAACCGGCGCTTCAGGCCTGATGATAGGCCGCGCCGCCATGGGTGACCCTCATATCTTCAGAAGAATAAAATCCTATCTTCAGGATGGCAATTTACTTGCCGAACCGTCGCCTCTCCAGAAATTAGATATGATGCTCGATTATTTCCATCTTACCATTGATTTCTATGGCGCGTTGAAGGGAATAAAAATTATGCGCAAATTCATAGTCTGGTACACTCGAGGTCTATCAGGTAATTCACAGCTAAGGCAGGAAGTTTTCCATCTTGATAATTACGATAGCATATTAAGTAAATTGAGCGCTTATCGAGAAAACTTCACAAATCAGAAAATGGCTAAAACCCTTTGACATCATCTATGGATTCCGTATATTTGGCCTTGATTAAAAATTAGCAGGAGAAAACCTTGTGTCTGATGTCTTAGTTTATTGCGATTCCAAAGCTGGAAAACCTTCCCCTATCTCATTTGAAGTTCTGTCTGAGGGCCACAAGATTGCAGATAAGTTTAGTGTTAAGCTGACTGCTGTTTTGATTGGCGATTCGGTTTCTGAGTCGGCTTCTGAATGTGCCCTGGGGGGCGCTGATAAAGTCATTATCTGCCAGCACAGCACTTTGAAATATTTTAATGACCAGATTTACTGCAGTATTCTGGTGGATATTGCCAAGACCGAATCGGCAGGGTTCATTTTGGGAAGCGCAACTTTCTATGGCAAAGCTCTATTTAGCCGTCTGGCGGCTGTATTGAAGACCGGTTTGATTCCAGATGCTACGGCCATCGAATTCGATGCCGGCAATTTGATAGTGGAACATCCGGGATATGGCGGGAATGCTCTTCTGAAATTCGGCTTCGGCACTCAGAGACCGAAAATCATTACCCTACGCCCCAAAGCATTCGGAGTAACCGGCGACAACCCAAGAAATGCCCAGATTGTTGAATATGCTTTTGATGCGGCGAAACATAGCTCCGGCTCTTCGGTCAGAGAATCAATCGTCGAGGGGGGGGGCCAGGTGCCTTTGACCGAAGCCGATATCATCGTTTCGGGCGGGAGAGGCTTGAAAGAAGCCGCTAACTATAAATTGATTGAGGAATTAGCCGCTAAATTAGGTGCGGCCGCTGGGGCGTCGCGAGCCATAGTCGATGCCGGCTGGGTGCCATACAAAAACCAGGTAGGACAAACCGGAAAGACGGTGAATCCCAAGCTTTATATCGCCTGTGGGATATCCGGGGCAATCCAGCATTTGGCTGGGATGCAATCCTCTAAATATATTGTGGCTATCAATAGGGATGCCGACGCGCCCATTTTCAAAGTTGCTACCTGGGGGATAGTGGGGAATGCGCTGGAAGTAATTCCGGCATTGATTAAGAGGCTATAACTCGGGTTGCTTGGAGTGAAAATTCCCCCTTATGGCAAATGAGACACCCGAATAATAGAGTCGCTCCGGAACATCTTCCCGCTCAATAATTGATTATGCTCACCTGATAAATTGGACCGATGCTTTTATTTGCTATGAATCCATATCTTTTGCAAAGCAGACTATTCAGAATTTGATTTATGAAATCCGTTACTTTCTGGAGTAATATTGGCAACAGTTGATGATCCATATAAAGGTTACCGCAATAGCGGATTGGAGACACTGAAGAAATTTGATGTCCGGGTTTGGGATCGAGTGAAGGTTCTATCCGAATCCGGCACATTTGAAGGAGTGCTTCTACCCCGTAATGAAATGGCGGATACCTTCCACATCGTATTGAAGCTGGACACTGGCTACAATGTCGGGGTTCGTGCGGAACGAATCAGCGCCATCGAGAACACAGGCCGAAGCGAAGGGCATTACAAAGTTCCTGAAAAGGAATTCCCTTACGATCCCGAGAAGCACAATGTTGTATTGTTGGGAACGGGAGGCACCATCGCTTCTCGATTGGACTATACCACCGGGGCGGTCATCCCCGCCTTTTCCCCAGGCGAGCTTTTCGGCGCGGTGCCTGAATTGGCAGATATCTGCAATTTGCAGACTCATAAAGTTTTCGGGATATTCTCAGAGGATATGGGTCCGGCACAATATATTCCGCTTGCCCAAAGGATTTACAAGGAAATCAACGACGGTGCGGAAGGGATCATCATAGGACATGGAACCGACACTATGCACCACACAGCGGCCATACTGACGTTTATGGTGCAAAATCCGCCGGTGCCGATTATCCTGGTGGGTTCACAGCGTTCCAGCGATAGGCCATCATCCGATGCCGCCCGAAATCTGATTAACGCCGCTATGGCCGCCACCGGACCGATTGCAGAAATAATGGTATGTATGTTTGGGCCTACTTCCGATAAATATGGACTTTTGCATCGCGGAACCCGCGTCCGTAAAATGCATTCATCATACCGAAGCGCTTTTAGAACCATAGGAGATATCCCGCTGGCCACTGTTGACCGGGAAAATGGAGTTAAACCTCTTAGAAGGGATTTTAATCCTCGCGGAGGATCCGGTAAGGAGTTCAAATTGGTCCCAACTTTTAACGAGAAAGTCACCATCCTTTATTATTACCCCAATATGCAGGAAAACCTCATTCGGGCGATTGTTGGGGCCGGCTACGAGGGCATAGTCATAGCTGGAACAGGTCTTGGCCATATCAACCGCCCTCTTTACAATGTAATCCGCTGGGCGACTGGCCAGGGCGTGCATATATATATGACCGTGCAAACTCTATGGGGTTTTGTGCAAATGTTCGTTTATGATAATGGCCGCTATTTGATGGATTGCGGGATTGTGCCGCTCGCCAATATGTTGCCAGAAGTGGCATATATGAAGCTCTCCTGGGTCCTGGGCCAAACCAACGACCGTGAGGAGGTCAAAAAAATAATGCTGACCCCGATAAATGGTGAGATTACGGAGAGGGAAAGGCCGGACGGCTATCTTGTTTTTCAAGGGGGACTGCCGGAAGTGGAGCAATTTATGAGGGATTATTTGTTATGAACCTCTGGGATACCAATGAAATTGACTATGCTGGGTTGGGTTTCAGGTGCGGGATTGAAATACATCAGCAACTTGATACTCATCAAAAACTTTTCTGCCATTGTCCGGTTGGCCTGGTCGAAGGTCCTGCCAATGCCCGTCTGTTTCGCCATATGCGGCCCACGCTTTCGGAGATGGGAGAATACGATGGCACCGCCCTGATGGAGAAAAAGACCCGAAAAGAAATAATCTATGAAATCTTGAATGATCGGGTTTGTACTTATGAGATGGATGACACCCCGCCTTTTCTTATCAATCAACAGGCCGTTGACATTGGAATAAAATTGGCATTATTATTTCAATGCAAAATAGTCGATGAAGCTCACATATCGCGCAAACAATATCTTGATGGTTCCATCCCTACCGGCTTCCAGCGCACAACGGTGCTGGGCACCGATGGCTGGATGCCCTATAAGGATCGCAGGATTACCATTCGTCAGATTAATGTCGAAGAGGACGCCTGCCGTGAGGTCAGTGATGTCGGTCACCGTATAGTTTTTCGCACCGACCGTCTTTCAACCCCATTGGTGGAAGTGATAACCGCCCCCGATATGCGAAACCCTATTGAGGCGGGAGAGGTTACCAAGTTGCTGGCGGAGACCAACCGTATCTCCGGATTGGTGCGTCGGGGAATCGGCGCCGCCCGTCAGGATGTCAATGTCTCGATAACCGGCGGGGATCGGGTGGAAATCAAGGGTGTTGAGAGAATAGGCCTTATCCCCGGGCTGACCCATTTCGAAGCCCTGCGGCAGAAATCGCTTCTCGAACTTCGCGATGAGCTCTGCAACCGTGATATTTCTCTCGACAATTTCGCCTATAACATTTCTGATGCTACCCGTCACCTCCTTAAGACCCCGGAATTTGTGGGACATTGGGCAGTTGATCAGGGAGGCGTCATCGGCGCAATCTGCATCAGGGGTTTTGGCGGCTTGATTGGGTGGTATGTTTTTCCGGAACGGACATTCGCCGATGAGCTTGGAGGACGAGTTCGGGTAATCGCCTGCCTTGACAAAACGCCTAATTTGGCTCATCGCCTCAACCGGGCCGCCTTGGGAATCCCCGAAAGAGAATGGGAAAGCATTGGGAAGGGATTGAATGCCAATACCAATGATGCCCTCATAGTTACTTGGGGTCCACAACGCGATGTCGTAACCGCCCTCGAAGAAATTGCCGCCCGATGCCGGGAAGCTATCAGTGGAGTGCCGCAGGAAACACGTCAGGTGCTATCGAATGGACGCTATACCGATTTTGAGCGAATCCTTCCGGGTCCGGATCGAATGTATCCTGATACCGATCATCCCCCAATTCCTATCGAGATGAAACGAGTTTCAAATGCCAGAGCCTCGATTCCCGAATTTCCCTGGGAACGGCGTCGAAAACTATCTGAAGCGGGGCTTTCACAACAACTTGTCAGCCAGTTGATAGTTCATCCGCGATTTGAGATTTTTCAGAAGATGGTCGAAATTTCAGGAGATATCAGGTGGGCGGCCAGATTAGTTGCGGAAACAATTAAGCACTTGCAACGAAGAGGATTCGAAACCGCGAATTTGACCGATAAACGCCTTCTGGATTTGGCGGAATCGTATCGGGAAAAAGAATTCTATCGCGAAGGCACTCTCGACATACTCAAAGTTATATGCAAGCGGAATAGAAAAGTAAGTGAAGCTATTGATGAAATTATATTCAAAATCACGGATGAAGAAGCGGAATTAATTTTCGAGGACTTGTCGGATACCGCCAACCTCCCCGCCGACCCATTCAAACAAAAGCGTTATCTGATGGGCCAGGTGATGCGCAAATACCGCGGCGCAATCCCGGGGAAGAGGTTATGGGATAAGGTTTCAGCGATGACTTCGAGGAAAGATAAGGCCACTTCCGAACCGAGGGAATAAGAAGTACACATGGCAGACACGCAGAATCAAATATTCGAAGACCCTGATTTATTCACTGTCAAGCAAGCAAGTAGATGGGCAAGGATGTTGATGCCAGAAGATATTATATCCCATTAATGTACATAATTACAAATGAAGAGAAGAAGTTTCGGCAAGTATTGAATAGTTTCCCGGAATTAGATCGACGATACATCAATGTCTTACCAGACCAAATCGGGTTACTCTATTCATCTGAAATGAACCCGATCAAACTGCGAGAGGCATTTGACCTTTAGGATTTTTCGATGAGTGTTGTCATAGTCAAAGAGGATGATATTGTTTTTCTGATTGCACTGGGTGAACTTCAACAGGAAGCCATGACACGCCTTGGAAGGGAACTGAAATTCGATGAAGTGAATAGCGCCAAGAAAATGATTCAGGCCGGATTGGTCACGGATATCGAGACAATATTTTCAGCTGCCATTGACGAGGCAGTCAAAATCCATCATTCATCGGAATTGAGTTAGGGCCGGAAATAGACCGCCATTTCAGCAAATTCAAATAGATATCTATTTGCAGAATGGGGATGCTCTAATGCATCAGTCCTGGCCTTCAAATCAATGGTTCCCCCAAGAATCGCCAATTAAGAAATCTTCTTCACCGGTATTCTTATCTCAGTTTCATACTCGGTTTCAGGAATGTCCTTGCCACATTTGAGATAAATCTCAAAGAGCGGTCCCTCCACAGAATAATTATTTTGCGCGACCCAGCCAAAAACTTCGCCATACCGTTTAGTAATATCATCATGGGGGCCTTTGAGAACCACCGAGGCCACCGTCATTTCGGGCAACTCCCTCACCGGATAGACCGAATCAGGTTGGGTATTCATCGGGACTGTCATAGCAACTTCAGATTTTAATTTAAATGCGGGCACGACACCGGGATCATCATAGAATATCCCCATCAACACCGTGCTTGTGGCTAAGCCATTCTGCTCACCCCAGAAAGATAGCGCGTTAAGGTTATCGCCGATTTCCGAATAAGGCCCGATTATCTCGGCATAGGCGATTTTCTGGGAAGGCACATTTTTGATGGCAATATCCATCCCGGGAACATTAAATTCCTCCTTGCCCCCTCCGCAGGATATGAGTAGCGCTCCGATAGTCATTCCACAGAGCACAATTACGGTCCAATGTTTCATAAAATGCCTCCAAATTGTGATTATTCCTGATGAAATTATATTCAGCATACCATATTTCGCAATAAATTTTTTATCCGGAGTTTTCAGGATTTTTCGAAAGGGAACCTTACATATACCAAATTTAGATTGATTTATGAGAATGATTGATTATATTAAACAAAATCGATCTTGCGCATCAAGATCGCGCTATTTCAAAAGTATATCATCTGAATGAAGGGGAAGCATATTAGGGAGTGTTGAAAAACCATATTGGGCAAGGAAAAGTTACTTAGTTGTCATTCCCACGAAAGGGCTTGTTGAAAAAGCTGCGCTGCCATGAAAAAGAAAGTGCTTCAAAAAGTTCTTTTCTTTCTCTCCTTCTCCCATTAATTGGGAGAAGGAGTCGGAGGATGAGGGAGCTTATGGGGTTACGCCCTCATCCGTCCCCGCTTTAGGCGGGGCCACCTTCTCCCGACAACGCGGGAGAAGGTTAAGATCATTTTTCGAGTTTCCTGGCTTTTTCAACAAGCCCGAAAGTGGGAATCCATATTTGCCAAAGAGATAGATTCCCGCTTTCGCGGGAATGACATGTGGAGGAAGTCCGGAAACCACCTTTTCAACATGCCCTATTAATTGGCGAGGTTAAAAAAAATTATCCCAGATTCTTCTCGGATTAGATGATAAGAGTTTTTTGAGAGCATCAATTTAGATTAAATTAACGGCATCTTTGGAAATTGGAGGATTCAAAATGAAAACAAAATTCCTGGCGATTCTGATGGCATCGATTCTCGTGTGGGGCGTAGAGGGCAGTGCCTTGGCAAGTGCACCGATCTATTTAGTGGAGGTTCGAAGCAATCCTGCTCAGCCATTCGACTTTACCGGCCATAAGCATTTTGGCGAGGTATATCCAGTATTGGGCGATCAATGGAATGAGACGGTCAATGTGAATGGATTTAATGTATCGCTTCAGTTCGCGGTTGAATCGATGAGTGAGACCGTGGTCTGTCCCGCTGGCACTTTTTATAATTGCGCCAAATTCAGAATGAGGATATACTTCTGGCCCCTTTACGATGAAACTGTCTATTGGTATAACGCCGAGGGGGTCGGACGGGTGAAATTCACGTCTTCAAGTGGCGAAACGCTTCTGCAGGATTATCACATCGTGGGAGGCTATGGTTATGATCCGGTGGCTGTCGGCAACTGGTGGCAGAATAGCAATGGAGGGAGATCCGCGGTGGTGGCCTATGAGGCGCATCTGGGTTATCCCTGCTTTCGCATAGAGAATTCTGACCAATCCAGCATAAGCTGGGCCCACGTAACCGGTGTGCCGGAACCCACCTTGCCCGAGGTTTATATCGAAATGATACCCGCAATTTTCCCGGTCTCGACTCCTCCTGGCGGTTCATTTTCATTCACCGGCTCCATCGGCAACAGCACAGCCCTGCCACGGACCAGCGATGTCTGGATAATGCTGGAAGTCCCTGGTTATGGAACATTTGGCCCGCTTCAGAGATTTAATAACATTCCGCTTGGCCCATATACCGCCCTGGTGGCTGCCGGAGCAACGCAACCAGTGCCCAGCTATGCCCCCCTAGGGACATATAATTATATCGCCTACTGTGGCGATTATCCATCGACGATTATCGATGATGCCTCATTTGAATTCACGGTGACTGCCGGCAAAACCGGCGATGCCGATAATTGGAATCTGTTAGGATGGTTTAATGATAATTCGGAAATCCCAACTCAATTGGCATTGCTGGCCAATTATCCCAACCCATTTAACGCGTCCACGGAAATCAGATACAGTCTTCCCGCAGAAGCGAAAGTCAGATTGGAAGTATTCAATCTGCTTGGCCAGAAAGTGGCGACATTGATTGATGGGGTGCAAGTTGCCGGCCAGCATTCAATTGTCTGGGACGCCGCCTCTATGTCATCTGGCGCCTATTTCTATAGTCTAACCACTGACATCAATACCATAACCAGAAAAATGGTTTTGGTTAAATGATAGTGGTTTAATATCTTGCAGTTTACCATGAGACCCCTGCTTCGTTCCGAAGCGGGGGTTTATATTTTGAACAATAATTTTCTCAATACTAAATTGCCTGCTTAGATGTCGATAACTATTGTAGCCCTATTACCTTAATCAAAATGGAGTTATTATGGGAGCCAAAAGGCCAAGCAGGTCGGCTGAAATCCTAAAATCCATTGTAGTCTTAATATTGCTTATTATCGCGGTCAGGTTGTTTATTTTCAAGTTTGTCGAGATCGATGATGATTCTATGGCTAATACCCTTTTGCCAGGAGATGTGGTCGGAGTCAACGTTTTATCTTATGCCTATTCCAATCCATTGCCCGGAGATATTGTTCTCCTTAAGCATCCCTTGATAATGGAGGAATCCCTAATAAGACGTGTCGCCGCAGTCGAAGGGCAAATTGTCGAAATAAGGGACAAGAAGCTATTTGTAAATGACAAACCGGTTGAAGATACCAAAGGGATCAGATTTGTCGATTACAGAATTTTCTCTTCCGCAATCTCTGCTCGGGATAATTATGGTCCGATTCAAGTTCCATCCGGCACAGTGTTTATCCTATGCGATGACCGCGATATGTATCCTGACAGCAGGATTTGGGGTTTCATCAATGTATCCGAGATCATTGGCAAAACCTCTTTGATTGTTTACTCCTGGAAACCAGACCCCAATGCTCCCCAGATCGAAAATTCCTACCTCACCTATTTTGTCCGGGCGGCATTCTATTACACTACTCATATCTTTAGTCAGCCGGATTGGGAACGTTGCGGCATATCTATCTCTTGATCTTCCTTAGGCGTTTACATTAATTTCACGTACTGCGCTTAAATTCAGGATATTAAATTTTGTTGTGTTTCCAAATAGCTGGGTTAGGTGAAAAATGACTTCAGTAAATCCCAAACCAGGGGCAAAAATAATCGCCATTATAGGCAGTGGATTTGTGGGGAGCCATATTGGCCAGTGCGCGCTCAACGCGGGTTGCGAAGTGCGCCTTGTTTCTCGTCACCCAAAATCGAAAATACATGGAGAGGAATTATTTGAAAGTGACCTCATCAGTGGCAAAGGGCTGAACCAATCCATTGATGGAGTCGAAGTGGTGGTCAATGCCGTCGGAATCATTAAGGAGAAAGGTGACAATACTTTCGAAGCGGTGCATCATCAAGGCGTATTGAATATAATTGAGGCTTGCCGGAAGGCCAAGGTCAAGCGGGTGATTCAGATAAGCGCTTTGGGAGTTTCTGAGGGCCAGACTACGCCATATTTCGCTACCAAGCACAAAGCGGAGCAAGCCATCATATCTTCAGGGCTGGAATATGTAATATTCCGGCCCTCGGTTTTGTTTGGTCCAGGCGACGGATTTGTCAATATGCTGGCCGGGATTATGCGAAGATCTCCGATATTCCCGATATTCGGTTATGGCCGCTATCGCCTTCAACCCGTCTCAATTTACAATCTAACTGAAGCAGTAGTGAAAGCCTTCAACCATGGCATTTGGGATAACGAAATCTATTCGGTCTGCGGGCCTGAAAAACTCGCCTATATTGATATAATCAAAAAGATTGCGGATAAACTTGGTAAGAAGATAATAATGCCTCGAATTCCATTCGGGTTGATAACTCCCCCGATAAAAATAGCTGAGCTCATCGGGATTCCTATTCCACTCACCAGTGAGCAGCTCTTGATGCTGAAATCAGAGAATCTCTGCGAGAACCTATCTTATGCAGATAACTTTGGCATAAAGATGATCCGATTTGAAGATGGGATAGCTGAGTATCTCTAACCACGGATATTCATTCCCATTCAATAGTGGCTGGGGGTTTGCTGCTGATATCGTAAACCACGCGGTTTATGCCCTTTACTTCTCTGGTGATTCGCGAGGAGACTGTCTCCAGAACATTTTCAGGAATCCGCGCCCAGTCGGCAGTCATGCCATCAACCCCGGTAACGGCCCGCAACGCCAGAGTATTTTCATAAGTGCGTTCATCCCCCATGATGCCCACCGACTTTACCGGCAACAATACACAAAACGCCTGCCAGACTTTGTCATACAGTCCGGCTTGCTTAAGCTCCGAAATGAAGATGTAATCCGCTTCCCGCAGCATTTCTAACTTTTCCGTCGAAACGGAACCGATTATTCTCACTGCCAACCCTGGTCCGGGGAATGGATGCCGCTTGAGAAACGATTTCGGCAAACCGAGAGCTTTGCCAACCTCGCGGACCTCATCTTTGAAAAGTTCCTTTAAGGGCTCTATTATTTTAAGTTTCATTCTTTTGGGAAGACCACCAACATTATGATGAGATTTTATCAGCGCGGAAGGACCTTTAAAAGAAACGCTCTCGATCAGATCAGGATAAAGAGTTCCCTGCGCCAGAAAATCCGCTTTTTCTTTTTTGGCAAAATCGCTGAAGACCTCAATGAAAGCTCGCCCGATAATTTTTCGTTTCCGTTCTGGATCTCTTACATTTCTCAACCGTTTCAAGAAAATTGCCGAAGCATCCACAAAACGGAAATCTAATTGAGGGTATTTTCGAAAGGCTTCTTTCACCTCGGAAGATTCATTCTTGCGCAACAGACCATTATCAACAAAGACCGCTATGGTCCGCTTGCCTATCGCTTTGGAGAGCAAAGCCGCGCAGACCGCCGAATCGACGCCGCCGGAGAGAGCGCAAATCACCTTCGATTTGTCCGAGGTTCCCTTTATCTCCGTGACCGTCTGATTGATAAAATGCTCCGGGGTCCATCCAGGGTGGCACCTGCATATTTGGATCGCAAAATTCCCAAGTATTTCCCTACCATAATCGGTATGATAGACTTCAGGATGAAACTGCAACCCATAAAACTGTTTCTCTCCACAATAAACAGCCGCATTCTTAAGAGATGGTGTTGATCCGATGGCCCTGAACTCCTTCGGCAGACGCAGGGCATGGTCGCCATGACTCATCCAGACGCGGGAAGTATTTGTGATTCCGGCAAAGAGGGGATTTTCGCGCAGAATCTTTAAGGATGCCGGACCGTATTCTCTTCTCGATGATTTCTTTACCGTTCCCCCGAATTGCTTTACAGCCGCTTGAAGGCCATAGCATATTCCCAATACCGGCAAATTGAGGTCAAACACAAAATCGGGAATCATAGGAGCCCCAACATCGGCCACCGATGCCGGTCCACCTGATAGGATTATCCCCCTAAGATTTTCAGGGCTCTCTAAACCCGATTCAAGACAGGATTGGATCCGGCAATAAACTCTCTGTTCTCTAATCCTGCGGGCTATGAGTTGGGTATATTGCGAACCAAAATCGATTATAAGAATCCAATCCATTCTCACCATAGTTTTGTGAAATCAACTCGCCGAATTTCTGTATCATGTTTGCAATGAATGTCGTCGGTCAGAGGGTAGTCCGTTGTGTAATGCAATCCCCTCGATTCCAGGCGCATCAATGCCGATCGGATAACCAGCATGGCGATAGTGGAGAGGTTCCGCAATTCGATGACATCAGCCCGCACCGGATTTAGTTGGTAAAACTCTTCGATATCCCTGGCCAACACACTCATCCGTTCATTGGCGCGATTAAGCCGTTTGTTGGAACGAACAATGCCTACGTAATCAGACATCAGGCGGCGGATGGTATCTTCATCGTGGGAAATCATTACCCATTCCTGATGGTCAAAAACACCCTCCTCAATCCATGGCCGTATCTGAGGATAAGTCCGAACTTCGGTTCCAGAGAAAGTATTCCTTATGCTATTGGCGACCATGCGGGCCGTGGCCAGCGCTTCCAATAGGGAGTTCGAAGCCAGACGATTGGCGCCATGCATGCCGCTACAGGAGGTTTCCCCACAGGCGAAGAGATTCGCGATATTTGTTCGGCCCTCAGCGTCGATAGCCGCCCCTCCGCAGAAATAATGTGCCGCCGGAACTACGGGAATGAGGTCGGTGGTAATATCAATACCGTGTTTAAGGCAATTCTGATAGATATTTGGAAAGCGGCTTTGCAGATACCGCGAGCCGAGATGCCTCACATCCAAATATACAAATTTATCTCCGCTTTTCTTGAGCTCGGCATCGATAGCACGGGCCACAATATCGCGCGGCGCCAATTCACGGTCAGGATGGTAATCTGACATGAAATGATGGCCGCTTATGGTCATTAACTTGCCGCCCTCGCCGCGAACTGTTTCGGATATCAGAAAGGTCTTTCCCTCTGGAGTGTAAAGACTTGTAGGATGAAATTGAACGAACTCCATATTTTTAATGACCGCACCGGCGCGGTAGGCCATCGCTATTCCATCGCCGGTAGTGATATCAGGGTTGGTAGTATGCAAATAGACCCTTCCCGCGCCGCCGGATGCAAGAATCGTGCGGCTTGCCTTGAAAATCTTTACAGTCCCTTGCACTATATCAAGCGCATAGGCGCCATAACTTACTCTGATGTCGCTGCCCTTGGTAGCTGGAGGAACGTTGTGTATTCCCATAAGCAGGTCAATAGCCAAATGATTTTCGAACAGCTCCACATTTTTATGCGCGCGGACTGCCATCAGAAGGCGGTGCTCAATTTCCCGTCCGGTGTAATCCGCCACGTGTAGGACGCGGCTGTGAGTATGTCCACCTTCCTTGCCGCGGTCGAAATCCTCACTGTTGCTTCCCTTTGAGTCTTGGGCGGCAAAATTCACGCCCAAATTGGTCAGCCAACGGACATTATCCGGTCCCGAGCGCACAATTTTCTCAACCACCTCCGGGTTGGATAGGCCGCATCCTACTCGAAGCGTGTCATTGATGTGCGATTCGAATGAATCATTGGAGGATGTAACAGCCGCTATTCCCCCTTGGGCATAATTTGTGTTGCTGTCCGAATCGCGTTTTTTGGTCAAAACCGCCACTGTGCCGATTTCGGAAAGCTCCAGCGCCAACGATAATCCGGCCATGCCGGATCCGATAATCAGAAAATCGAAATAGTGAGTAGTGTTGTCAGTCATAGAATTATACGTATTTATCTGCCTTCGGCTTCCCCCCGATGGCCATAAATATCAATCCTCTCCTAATGCCTCCAAATCAGCCATATCCTTATTCCTCCCTATCGCCTTCTTATTAGTTACATACTGGTCTCTGCCAAGATAATAAACGCAGACATCTCCCAAAAGTCCTTCTACCTTCCCTCGAAAAGCTTCATCCCAGGAAACGGCTGTGAGCGATGTAATGATATCGATTCGGACAGGCGGTATTCCAAGTTGTATGATTGTATCCGGTTTCTCAAGATCGGTAGTTGATAGATTTAATGATGAAAAACCGAATTTATCGAGAGCCGCGATAATCCGCAAAGCATTACCCTCTTCCGGCTTGATAAGGATGTCGAGGTCGCCGGTGAATCGGGGGGCGCCATGAAGCGCCAACGCGTAAGCTCCGACTATAAGGTATTCAACTTTATGAGCGTTGAATAACTCGAGCAGTTCTCTGAAGTCTTGCTGTACTTCCACCAAATTGCTTTCTTAAAAATTCCACTGTGGCTATCCGCTCTTCCGGGGTTTTGCTCAGCCAAAATTCGAGGTCTTCGCGGATGGAAGAATATTTGGCCATCTTTCGTATTCTTATGACTTTTTCGATCATCTCATGTGCCTATGACCCGAAGTAGGTCGGGTTCCGAACCCCGTCTCTGACAGGGTGAGAAACCCGACAAAATGCGATTCTACACTGGTGCATGTCGGGCTTTTCATTCCGATTCCATCGGGACTCAGAACCCGACCTACGAGTCTGCCTCCGCGACCTTCCCGGGGTTCTCCTCGTTTACGGCAATCCAAAGCTTTCTATAAAGAGGGAGATTGCTTCTTTTATATTCTTCTCGGCGGACTTCATCGTCTTTCCCTGAGAGACCACGTCGATTTCGACACATCTGGCGACTATCCAGTGTTTTTCTTTGGTATATATAATAGTGAATCTTTGATCCTTCATGCCATCATTATAACCGAGGGAAATGATAATGTCAAGATACGAAGATGATTGCTCAGGACTCGGAAGCCGATTTGCCGGCCAATAAACTGCATTCAATAGCAGGATCAAAGTCATCTCGCGTTCCACGTGCTATGTTACACGATTTATGTGCTATGCGACCGTTCTCGAGTGTTGTTTGACCACCCTTGCTATGTGGAGAGATGTGATCGACAGCAGACTCATCGAAATCTAGCTGACGAGCGCAGACCTTTCCGGCAAAAGACAATTGGCAACATCCATTAGCCCTGTGGTAAAGGATTAGTTTCTCCTCGTGTGTGAAAATTCTCTGAGGGTCAAGTTTAGGTAAGGACTCTAGGCCAACATCTTGGAAAAGGTATTGGCACAGTATATCGTGGCGAGTTGAAATACCGTCAGTTCCGGTATTCCCGCGGGACATTGCCAAAGTCAGTTCCTCATAAATCTTGTCCTGTGGCGCTTCTTTAAAGTCCCTACCCATTGCCTCCAGACGGTTGATGTCCAATCGTTCGAAATTATCCTTAATTCTCGCGTACTCGTTCTCCGGGATCTTGTATGATTGCGTAATTCTGGATAACGCCCAATAAAGACTCAAGGCATAGTTTTGATTAAGATGGGGGTTCTTGTTAGGGAATATCTTGCCCAAGACTGTCAAGATCGTTCGTGTTCTATCTCCAACACTTTTCTCAAATTGTGCCTTCCTATAGAACTCATATAGTTTGTCCAGTTGTCTGGAAGTGCAGCTCACTATCTTTTCTTTCCGCTCCAATTGAAGCATCTGAGATGCCACAAGCTTATGAGTTGAACGCTCTGCCCCAAAACTTACGGACTTACTGAAGAAAGGCAAAAGAGCCATATCTCGAGCTATTCGCCCTACCGATGACCCCATAGCATCGCGCTTTTCCTGCGCATTCAAAGGCGTCCCGTTTTGGAGCCGTGTAAACATATCTCGAATGTCATCGATTCCTGCTTTTTCCAAAACCATTACCGTCAGGCGGCCACCCTTGAATTTGATCTGCTGATTTGCAGTAAGTTGCGCAAAACACTTGCCCTTAGCTAATGGTGTATCATCAGGTGCGGGGAACTGTTTCCCCCATACTCCACGGTAGTATTCGGAACTTTTCGCCCCAACACCCATGTATTCCAGTATTGTTCTGATCCGTTGCTGTCCGTCAACGACTTCATATACAAATGGATTTGGTTCATCATCTTCCCTTCGCTTTTTCTCAAGAATGTCTTTGTAATGTTTCTTCATCTCTCCATCGGGATATCCCCCTGACAATGTTTCTTGGTCAATCTTCCATAAATAAAATTTAGGAATATCCATTTCGCGAAATATTGAGTCAATTAGAAGTCTTTTTTGCTCCAGATTCCACACATTTTCTCTTTGGTATTCTTCTGGAGAAAGATACAGATTCCCATGCTCGAAGTGTATCGCGATGTCTCCAACGTTTTGTGGCCCCGTCTGCGTGATTATCATTTCATACTCCTCCCGATAAATAGCTCCGCGTACGCCTTTCTGGACAGCTTATAGTATGATCGCCATATCTGCACTTATTACTCCAATCACAAAAGATAAAAACCGTTCCCTGTCCCCGGCACCAATCTCATACCCAATATCCAATAAAAACAATGGAAAGTCAAATTTATCATTGGTCAATTTAACCCCATCCTTCATCGTGGTAACACAAATCTCCGCGTCAGCTTTTGAGAATTGTCTCCCAATTTCATGCAAATTTTTTTCCGAATACCGATGATGGTCCCGAAAAGCTCTGAAACCTCGGATATCCGCGCCAAGCTCTCTAAGCATCATTCGAAAACCATCAGGATTGCCTATCCCGCAGAAGGCGATCACCTTTCTTCCCCGCAAGAACTCAATCGGTTTCGTATCGATGCCGGATAGCGACTCTAGCTTTTTGGGGACGATGCTCGCCTCGATAATTTCGGCTTTCGGTGCGATAGATTTTATGCGCTCCGGCAAACCCGCCTGGGGCGTTGTTCCTTTCTGAGTCCTGATTATGATTATGCCCGCGCGGGATAAACTCGTTATCGGTTCGCGCAGTAGTCCAGCGGGAAGGCAATGTCCATTATTGAACGGACGCGCCGCATCGAGGACAACAATATCAATGTCCCGATGAACTTTTCGATGCTGAAAGCCGTCATCAAGAATGAAAACATCGGGATTGTAAGCCCTGATGATTCTTTCCGCCATTAGCTTTCGGTCGGCGGATATGCCAAAGATCACTCCGGGGAGTTGCCGAGCCAGCATCAGCGGTTCATCGCCGATATCATCGGGGATGAGATGTTTTGCCGGAGGAGATTCGAAGAAAATGTTGTCCTTTGATTTGCGCCTGTAGCCGCGCGTTAATACGGCCAGCTTTAGGTTCTTCTTGAGCAATTCTTCGCAAATAAAGCGCACCAGCGGCGTTTTCCCCGAGCCGCCCGCGGTGATATTGCCTACCGAGATTACCGGTTTGGCAAGTTTTGTTATGTCGCAATAGCCCCAATCATATCCGTGATTCCGCAGATATATGGCGCCGCTGTATAGATATGATAAAGGTCTTAAAATGATAGAGCGCAAATCGGAATCGGGCAAGGGCTGGTTTGAATCGGCTGGCTGGTGATGGTGAATGTTCAAGCCGCCACAGTCGGTTGGTTCTCGGCTTTCTTATGAGATATCAAGCCAAACAACCGTTCGGCGACGGATATCGAAACGCCGCTGTTTTTCTGGGAGACCAGTGCGGCACGGTTGCCCATCTCGTCTCTCTTATCCGGATCAGAAAGTATGTCATTGAAAAACTGGAAAAGCTCATCGGCGTTGCGAACGATACGCGCGCCCCCGCAATCGACCAGCGATTGGGATATCTCTTGACAATTCTGCATATTGGGGCCAAAAGCTATCGGTTTCGACCACGCCGCCGGTTCCAACGGATTATGGCCACCGGTCCTATTCAGACTCCCGCCCACGAAAGCGGCTTCACCCCAGTTATAGACATATTGAAGCTCCCCCATCGTATCCAGAATCACTACACTGCCTGCCTCCAGTTTGGAATTGCCATTGAGCTTATCTAATTCGCTTTTCAGAATAGGGGACAGCCTAAAACCCATAACGGTCAATTTCAATTCATCGATGCGGTTTAGATGGCGAGGAGCAAGAATCAAGATCGCGCCGTCATATAAATCCTTAATTCTGGAGAAAGCCTTGAGAATAACCAATTCCTCCCCTCGATGGGTTGAACCCGCCACCAGAATCCGCTCGCCATTTACCCATGTGGGACGTTTCGAGGCGCTGAAAGTTTTGCGCAATCGCTCATCCGTATCGCCCAGGTCGAATTTGATATTCCCGGAAACAATGACATTCTTTTCAGCGACTCCAAGTCGTATAAGGCGCTCGGCATCAGCATCACTTTGCATAATGAAAACTTCCACATAGGCAAGAAGCTTTTGCAGAAGCGGCTTTACTAATCTATAGCGGGGAAATGATTTTTTTGAAATTCGCCCATTCACACAGAACATCCGCACCCCGCTCTGATGAGCATATTCCATAAGGTTTGGCCAAAATTCTGTTTCGGTTAATACCAAGGCCCTCGGGTTAATCATCTTGAAAGCACGTTTGACAAATACCCTCAAGTCCAAGGGCGAATACACTGTCAGGCATTCTTTGGGAAGTATTTTCTCCGCGGTCAACCTGCCACTGCGGGTTACTGTGGAAACGATTATCTTCTTCTCATGCGACACATGCAAATAAGCAGGTATTAAAGCGGCTAAAACTCTCACCTCACCCACCGATGCGGCATGAAACCATATCGGACGCTTCCCATTCAGGAAATTTTCAATCGGTCCATTGTAGATTCCAACCCTTTCACGAACACTGTGGCCCCTGGCCCAGCCAAGCCATAGCAACACCGGCGAGGCAACGACTATTCCTACCATCATCAAGATGTTATACAAACGCATTACCATAATATCTCATCCCTGAAAAGTATTCGTTAGGTTATTCGTCATTTTGTTCAAAGTATCACCCAGAATCCGCGAGTATTCTTCAATTTCATTATTATCCAGTTTGTCCCTAAATCTGATCGGTTTACCGACATCTATTCGTAAATGGCAAAAGGGTTTAGGTATCATAAAGCGATCCCAGGAATTTAGAACCCATTTGGAAGAAGCTTCCACTGCCAAAGGTGTTAAGACAAATCCACCCCGGGAAGCGATATAGACCGCACCTGGTTGCGCTACCTGGCAAGGCCCACGAGGTCCATCGGGCGTGATAGCGACATCTCTCATCGAACCGTCCATCATCAATTCGCGCGCCGCCTTCATTCCACCGATGGTCGATGAGCCTCTAATTGGCAAATACCCCATGCGGCTCACTACTGACGCAATCAACTCCCCATCGCCATGCTGACTGATCATTATCATCGCTCCCCTATTTCGATAAACATAAGCCAGCGGCAGAATACGATTATGCCAAAATGCGTAAAGTACCCTTTCGCCATTATTACGCAGCTTGTCTAACTCCTCTTCGCCTCTGTGGTCTATTTTCCAGGTAAGGCCAATCAGCTTTACCAGCAATGGACCCAAAAGCGAAACAAGCCGGATTAGGATGATTCTTCTGAGAGAGAATCTCTGCTTGGGACCGGCCATATAGCCTTATATTATAATCAATTATCTCAATATAGTCAACAATTTCCTATATAATGAGCGGCTATATCCGCCGCTCTCTGGTATGCCCCTTTTTCTCCGAGCAGCTTGCGGATTTCAAGCGAAGCCTGTCGCGCCGCTCTCCGAGCGCCATTGTCTGTCAATAATGGGTACAATTCATCTCGAAGTCTCTCGGGTTGGGCTTCGTCCTGGATGAATTCAGGTACTATGCGCTTTGCGGCGATCAAATTAACCATAGCGATATAATCCACCTTCACACATGCCCGAGCTATTCTATAGGTAAGCCAACTGGTCTTATACATCACCACCTGCGGGGTGCCATGCAAGGCGGCTTCAACCGTGGTCGTGCCGCTGCTGACCAAAACCGCGTCGGAAGCAAGAAGCACACCTGCGGTATCATTATCGACAACCAACGATTGAATCCAACCAAATTCCGCAAGCGACATATGCCTCCCCAGATCAATATTAGGCGCCCGCGCTATTAGTATATTGAGTGTTGGAATATCCCTGCGAAGCATAGCGGCAGTGCAAAGCATAGTGGGCAGCATCTTTTCTATTTCCTTGGCCCGTGATCCGGGAAATAACCCCAAAATTGGGCTCTTCCCATTGATTTGATGCGCCAAGCGAAATCGCTGAACTTCGGCTTTCCGTTGCTCCTCATCTAACGATGGAATTTCATCCAATAAGGGATGTCCGATATAATCGGCGTCGATTCCATACCGCCTATAGAATTCCTTTTCGAAAGGAAAGATGGTTATCATTCGATCCACATATCTTTTGATATCTTTCACCCTTCCGGTCCGCCATGCCCATACCTGTGGGCTGATAAAATAAACAACTTTTACTCCGAGCCGATTCGCTGCTCTGGCAAGCCGCAAATTGAATCCGGAATAATCGATTAGGACAACAAGGTTTACTCTCTCTTCCCTGATATGTTTGACTACCCTCTTGAGTAATCGACTGAAACGATGCAAATTGGCGATAACTCCCACAAAACCCATTATAGCATATTGGCGGTAGTCCTCAATGACTTCCACCCCCGCGCTCCTCATACGATCCCCTCCCATGCCGGAAATGACCAAATCAGGAAATGCACCTCTTAAGGCGCCTGCCAGCCCGCCGCCGTGCATATCTCCAGATGCCTCTCCGGCGCTAATGTAAATTCTATAAGGCATACTATTCTTAAAAAACGATTTATCAGCCCTTTTGGAATCCGATACTACGTTTCTTTATTTTCGGCGGCTCCATCAATTGTCGAATGGCATCGAATATAATCTTGAAGTTCTGGTCATGATGGCCGTATTTTTTTTCCAATTTCGCCAAACGCTCCTCAAACTCCTTGTGAGAGTAAATTATCTGGCGGAGCTTCACAAAGGTCCTCATAATGGCGATATTGACTTGGATTGCTCTCGGGCTATTCAACACACTTGATAGCATGGCGACGCCTTGCTCTGTAAAAGCATAAGGTAAATATCTAACACCGCCCCATCTTGAGGTGCCAAATTGACACCTCAAATTATTGAATTCCTCCGCGGTCAATTGAAACATAAAATCACTCGGGAAACGATTAATGTTCCTTCTTACGGCTCTTTTCAATTGCTTAGTTTCAATATCATATAAATGAGCAAGATCGCTATCTAATAATACGTTTTGGTCTCGAAACCTCAGAATCAAAGTCTCTATTCTGATAATCGGTTGTAAACTTCTCTCCGTCATACTTATCCTAAATTGGGGCTTGCATTTGTCATCAATTATCCATCTTTCTCCATTTCCATTGGCAGTTTCGGCATAGTATTCATAATCATAGCGGCGACTTTCAGCGCTCGCAGACCGGCGTAGCCATCTACTTTAGGAGTAATATTTTTCTGCATTGAGGTGATGAAATCTCTAATTTCTTCCTCCAGCATATCCACTTTCCTAACCTCGGGATGTATGATTTGGATTGACTTTCCCTCGATGCCGGATGGTATTCTGAATATGGGAGCGATGTCGCCAATAATTTCATCGTTTCCTCCCAAAAGATATACTTCGGATTTGCGCTCCGCGAAATCAATGGAAATATACCCTGCCTTCTGGAAGATCCTCATCTTGCGCATCGGGTGCGCTGAAATGCGGGAAGCAGTGATATTGGCGGTGCACCCTGAGGGAAATTCCAGACGAACATTGGCGATATCCGATGTTTCAGTAAGTACCGGCGCTCCCGCACCTCGAATTTCCGACGGTTCCTCTCCGGTCAATTCCAGAATGATGTCAATGTCGTGAATCATCAAGTCCAGAATAACATCAACTTCAGTTCCTCTCCCAGCAAATTGAGTCAAGCGGTGCGATTCGATGAAAAGCGGTCTGCCGATATACTTCCGCGACGCCGAAAATGCCGGATTGAACCTCTCGATATGTCCGACCTGCAATATGACCCCTTTGGCAACGGCCAAATCCACCAATTTCTGAGCCTGATCTACATTGGCGGAAATTGGTTTTTCGATGAGTAGATGCTTCCCGGCCTTGATAACCTCCATTCCGATTTCGAAATGCGTAGGCGTCGGGGTAGCAATGGAAACCGCATCACATTCATCAAGCAGTTCCCCGAGGCTATCGAAGGTCCTCACTCCATTCTGGCGGCCAATCTCTTTTGATTTTTCTTTATCGGTATCAAAAAGCCCAACTAATTTACAATCATCAATTTTTTTGTAGGTTCGGGCGTGACTGCCGCCCAGATGTCCCACCCCTATTACCGCGGTTCGAATCATTATTTGGTCAGGCCTCGTCTGGAGGCGGATATGAAATTGAGGATGTTTAGGATTTCACTGGTTTGAGGCAATTCGGCTTTGATCTTGGCGACGGCATCGGTAGTGTTGTAAGGGGAATTAAAAAGTATCTTGAAAGCCGATTTGATAATCTCTATTGACTCCGGCAAGAAACCTCGTCGTTGGAGTCCGATGCGATTGATGGTTTTGATGGATAATGGATAGCCCTCCGCAATTGCATAGGGACAAATATCTTTGGGGACTCGGTAACCCCCTCCGACCATACTATGGGCGCCTACGCTCACGAATTGATGAAGGGCCACTATCCCGCCGACGATCGCAAAATCATCAATATGCACATGGCCGCCAAGGTGGACACTGTTAGCTAAAATTACATTCTTTCCCAAATGACAATCATGAGCAAGGTGGGTATAAGCCATCAAAAAGCAATTATCTCCAATACTTGTGATCCGGCTTTCCTTGGTGGCACGGTTTACAGTGGCATATTCCCTAATAGTAACTTTGTTTCCAATTCTGACTTCGGATTCCTCACCGGCGAATTTTAAGTCTTGAGGGTTGGTTCCTATGACCGCGCCGTGATGTATTTTGCATCCTTCCCCGATAAAAGTAGTGCCGGTAATCAAAACATGTGAGGCGATTCGAGATCCACTGCCAATTCTCACCGGGCCTTCAATGATGGAATAAGGACCTATAGTGACATCGTCTGCCAGTTGGGATTCGCTGCTGACGATGGCTGTTTGATGGATTTCAGCCATTCACCTGTCCACAATCACGGCTTTTAGAATGGCCTCTGCGGCAAGCTCGCCATCAACAAAGGCCTTCCCGATAAATTGGCATGTGCTATGGCGGAATGCGGTCATTTGCAAATCACAAATCAACGTATCGCCGGGAACCACTGCCCGACGGAACTTGACCTTTTCCAGAGTAGTGAAATAAGCCAGCTTCGTATCTGGATTTTCATACATATTCAATAACAGGAGCGCGCCGGCCTGCCCCATGGCTTCGATAATCAGGACCCCGGGCATCACCGGTCTGGCTGGAAAATGCCCCTGAAAAAATTGCTCGTTGATGGTGACATTCTTTAGAGTTATAATCCTCTCCCCAGCCACCATATCCAAGACCCGATCCACCAGCAGAAAGGGAAATCTATGCGGAAGGAATTTTAGAATCGCCTCGATATCGAGAAGGTATTTGCCTCTCACTGGAGTTTGCTGGTAACGGGCTGTTATTCTTTTCTTGTCATATTCCTTCTTGAGAATCTTTGCGAGAGCCACGTTGGCCGCATGCCCAGATCTCGCCGCCAGAACGTGGGCCTTGAGAGGAGCGCCAAGGAGTGCCAAATCGCCAATTAAGTCCACAACCTTATGCCGCACATGTTCATTCGGAAATCTCAATTTTATATCATTTATTATGCCATTCTTGCCGATAAAAACATCCTCTTTTATATCGAACAGATGTTTCAATCTCGTCAAATCCGTGGTGGCTGGATCGTCGCAGACTATGATGGCATTCCCTAAGCTCCCCCCTTTAATAATCCCATGTTCTCGAAGCTCTTCGACCTCGTGAAGGAAACAAAAAGTGCGTGCCGGAGCAAATTCATCAATAAATTCCTTGTCCAGATCAACTAAGGATGTGTATTGGGTGCCAAGAACCCGTGAGCGATAATCGACTAAGAATGTGATGCGAAACTCATCGGACGGAACCACCACCAGATCCACTCCCCGATCCTTTTCAGAATAACTGATCGGCTTTTCAATTATAAGGTAATTCTTGGGGTAATCCTGCTCCGTTATGCCGGCATCGAGAAGGACATCCACAAACGGCTTGGAGGAACCATCAATTACCGGTGGTTCACTGGAATTCAATGCCACGATAGCATTATCGATCTGCAGCCCGGCTAACGCGGCCAAAACATGCTCGACGGTATGAACTTTGACACCGTTGATGGCCAGCGTTGTCCCCCTTGTGATATCAACCACATAATCGATATTTGCCGGAATCTCCGGCCTATTCTCAAGGTCCTCACGCACAAAAATTATGCCGTGATTGATAGGCGCGGGTTTAAAGGTAACCGTGCATTGATTGCCGGTATGCAGCCCGATGCCTGATAGAGATGCCGATTTCTTTATGGTGCGTTGCATTAGGTTCATATAATTCTTCTGCGTAAGACATCAACTCCAGAGATTTCGGTCAAGGGCGCGGTACTGAATGGCTTCGGAAATATGCTCGGAGAGGATGTGCTCCATGCCAGCTAAGTCTGCAATGGTGCGGCTGACTTTCAATATCCGGTCATAGGCGCGCGCCGAGAGATTAAGACGATTTATGGCAACCCTTAGAAGATTGCTGGACTTCTCATCAATCGGGCAGAATTTCTGCAGGTCCCTTGAAGTCATATGAGCGTTGCAGAATATTTCCGCCCGATCATCAAAGCGCTTTAGCTGAATGGCCCGGGCCTGATTCACTCTCTGGCGAACAAATTCTGATTTCTCTCCAGAAGGCGCCGCGGTCAAATCCCTCAACTTTACCGCAGGCATTTCAATATGGATATCGATACGATCCAATAGCGGACCTGAGATTCTGGAACGGTATTTCATTATCGTGCCGGTGGAACACTTGCACTCGTGGGATTCATCTCCGAAATAACCGCATGGACAGGGATTAATAGCCGCCGCCAGCATAAATCTCGAAGGATATGTTAATGTTGTCGCGGCTCTGGAGATGGTCACTTGCCCGTCCTCCAATGGTTGTCTCATCATATCCAGAACAGTGCGCTTGTATTCTGCCATTTCATCTAGGAATAAGACTCCGTGATGCGCCAGTGAGACTTCTCCCGGTTTGGGGTAAGCTCCTCCACCGATGAGGCCGGCATCGGAAATAGTGTGATGCGGCGCGCGAAAAGGACGAGTGGCCAGCAAGGCCACATTCTCAGGAAGCAGACCAGCCACAGAATGGATCTTGGTGGTTTCTAAAGCCTCTTCTAACGATAATTGGGGCATAATGGTCGGCATCCTGCGCGCGAGCATGGTTTTTCCGGAACCGGGGGGGCCGATCATAATTATATTATGACCACCGGCCGCGGCTACTTCCAACGCCCGTTTGGCGTGCTCCTGCCCCTTAACATCTGCAAAATCCTCAATATAATCGCTGGCTCTTTCAAACATTGCGTTGATGTCAACCGTGAATGGTATCTGCGAATTGCCATCTTCAAGAAACTTCACGGCTTCGGCCAGATTTTCCACCGGGAAAACTGGCAAGCCTTCAGCAATAGCTGCCTCCGGGGCATTCTCCCTTGGCACCAGCATTTTTTTATCGCCCAATTCCCGCAACTTGAGCGCCATTGGCAAAATGCCATTCACGGGTCGAAGAGCCCCGTCCAATGAAAGCTCACCCAGGCAGATGGTATCCGAAAAATCCTCGCGACGGATTTGCCCGGTCGCCGCAAGTATTCCTATCGCCATTGGCAGGTCAAATGCGGTTCCTATTTTCCTGATATCAGCAGGCGCCAGATTAACGGTAATCTTCTTGGCAGGAAAATGAAACCCAGAATTTCTAATTGCCGCTTTCACCCTGTCCTTTGACTCTTTCACCGCCGCTTCGGGCAGGCCTACAGTAGTAAAGGACGGCAATTGTGGAGAAATATCAGTCTCCACGCCCACAAGATAGGCATCGATTCCAACGACGGCTGATGATAATATTTTCGCTAACATTCGCTTACAGGGATCCCAGATAGCTTTCCATTAATACGGCAAAGCCGAAAGTTAATAGCTTGGCCCACGCAAGTCAATAAAATTGGTAGGATTCGGCCGCTTGGTCCACCAATCACAAATTCGCTGGTGAATACCGGAATCAAATCAGCTTGGAAGCTAAAAAATCTAAAGGGTCATCCCTTATCGGAACGACCCTTCTAAATGGTAATTGTCTCCGCGAACCGAATGTCGGTTTATCAGGTAACCCTATATCACCAGGTAATCCATCCTTATGCTGTAATGGAGAAGGGCTTGAAATGGATCCAGATAATTATTCATAATCCTCATCCTCCTTTATCAAAATCCCTATATTTTTCCTCGTCCGCTGTCGTAGTATTCCAAATTAATGTCGCTTATGCCGGCATCGACTTCGATATCGATGGTGCGCTCGGCGGTCCCATAATTGGGGGATTCATAAGTTTCCTTGCTCACTTTGACCAAACCAAGATCGCGGTACGAAACCGATGCCAGACCGGTGTCCCTATGAAGCCTGACTGCGGTGCCTTCCGGAATGTAAACAGATAAATCGCTGACACCGATATCGAAATTGGCTTTAATATGGTCGGATTTATCCCCAAATCGAATCATTACATCTGAGACCCCGGAATCCATATCCAACCTTGCGAGTTGAATATTGCTGAGATCGACAGCCAGATCAACGACTCCAGCGTCAATCGACAGTTCCAATGGGACTTTGTCCGTAATGAAAATAGTTGAATGGCATCCCTTCCCTTGGCGCATCCTGAATTTCCGACTATTATGGTCATAGTCCAAGCTAATCTTCCCGATTCCCTCTTCTTTGGAAAATTTGAATTTCGGTTCCTTATTGTAAAATTCAATCTCGCCGGTGAATGCGGCTTCATTGGTCGATTCGATATCAAAGTCCCCTAACGATAAATCCAAATCAATTTTCAATGAATCCAAACCAGAAGCTTCTTCGTTGGAAACTGAAAACGTTGCCTGCCTGATTTCCGTTGAAATCCCCTTCTCTGCCACTGCTCCTCCGTCATAAATAACATAAATAAAGCAAGCCGCAATCAGCAGGGGAGACAGATAGGAAAAAAACGACAAACTGCTTCTTTTGAAAACCATCTCGATCCCGATAGCGATTAGAATCATAGGCCAAAGTCTCAAAAGATCACTCCAGACAAACCATTCCAAGTATCCCAATGTATTGCCAAGAAAGATGACGCCAATGCCGATCAAAAATATTCCCGTTCGCAATCTGTTAGCATTCATTTGATTTCTCCCTTACCGAAAACGACTTGAATAATATCATAATGCCAATTGCTATCAGCAAAACCGGCCAGAATCTGGCAAAATTCCACCAACAAAAATAATTAAAATTCCCCAGCAAAAATCCGGCGCCCACGATCAGGAGAATTATGCCAAGCCACATAACGCGATTCCCGGAAGAATTCGATGGTTGAGTTGTTGCATCAGTCGGATGCCGTTGATTCTCATCACGCTTGCGTGATGGCATTATTATCCACCCTAATATATAGACTATTATCATAAAGCCGCCTGCAAATGTAAGCGCCACGAATGCCAACCTGACGATGGTTGGGTCGATTCCAAAATACTCCGCCACCCCGCCGCACACACCCGCGATCATCTTCTTTTCTGATTTACGCAGCTCTTTCGCCATATAACCTCCGGGAATTTTCGCTTTCCCCTTTTCATACGGCAATTTCGCAATTTTGTTACAGAATAATCGAGAGTAATAGGTCCGGTTTCGAGTCCCGATAAATCACAAAAACCCCGACTCCCTCTGGCAAGCATACAACGAGATGATCGGAAGGGATCTACTGGTTTGATAAGTTCGTACTTATCATTTCAGATTCTTACTAAGGTCTGCGAATCCCCTGTGGGCTGAGAAGATATTTAAGGATAAATATATTGACATCGAGTGCGAGGTTATATATCGTTGCGCTTTGAAAATTAATTCTTGGCCTGATGAGGAATTGATGCTTTGCCCCCCTTGGACCATCTGGATAACGGGTCTATCCGGAGCCGGCAAAACCACTATCTGCAAGGAACTGAAGAGTCTCTTTGAAGAGGCCGGAATAAGATTTGAGATTCTTCGACTCGATGAGGTGCGTCAGATCATCACCCCCAATCCTACATTTTCGGACAAAGAGAAGGAGTTGGTTTATTTCAGCTGTGCGTTTGTGGCTAATCTTTTGAATAAGCATGGGGTGAATGTCATTTTAGATTCAGTGGATGGCAAGGGCGAGGGACGGAAGGCGGCGCGAAAGTTGATTCACAATTTTGAAGTGATTTCTATCGATTGTCCGTTGGAAGTATGCGTAGAGAGGGAGAAGTTCCGTACAGATAAGGCGGAAATCGAGAATCTGTATGAACGGGCGATGATGGGGCAGATACGGATTGCGGGGGTGGGTTATCCGTATGACGAAGAGAAGAATCCACTGCTGAAGATTGATTCCAACCAGGTGAACGCGGTTGAAGCCGCCAAGATGATATACGACAAGATGGTGCTGGAAGGCATCAGGGTAACATAAAATGATAACAAATCACTTCAAACAGGACAACTGCGAAGGATGAAAAGATATATAATATTATTAGCGGCGGGTCTGCCGTTTCTGCTGGCGGGCATGGCGAATGCCGAGTCGATCTATGAAATTCAACACAATGAAACCACCCAGGGCATTATCGGTTGTTATCCATCTCCTCTTCTGCTTCAAAATGTCAATATTACTGGGGTGGTAATGGCGGTTAATCCCTCAAATTCGAAACAGTTCTACATTCAAGATGCCGATTCGCTCTGGAGCGGGATTTTCGTTACTAATTCGGGCCAGGCAGTGTCGCGAGGCGATTCAGTTTCGTTAAATGGCCAAGTGTCGGAGGACGATTTTGGGGGATATACTTATTTAACCGGTATATCCGGATTGACAATACATAGCGCAGGGGCGGTGATATATGAGCCGAAGGCGATAACGACGGGAATGCTTTCGCAGACATGCAACGACAGCGCGGAGGCATACGAGGGGATGCTGGTAAAAATATCGGCTTTAACCGTTACTCAAGTGCTGGATGAAGATGGGCGTTGGAAAGTGGATGATGGGAGCGGGGCGATGTATATCGGAAATGATTATTATATTTACAATGCGCTCGTTGAAGATACCATCCTTTCGATTACCGGTGTTGTCGGCGCTTTTGAAGGAACGGGAGGTATTCGATATGTGATAATTCCGAGGGACGCCGGTGATTTGCAATTACCGGCCGGCAACCGTCGCCCGCGCATATCAAATGTCTCGCTGGCTCCATCCGCGCCTACGAGTGATGATGAGATTACCATAACTGCGACAATAACCGATGAATCGCAAATTGCCACGGCGCAGGTTTTATACGGATTGAATGATAATACAACCCCGACAGTATTGACGATGAGCAATATCGACTCAACCTATACTGCCATTATCCCACCGACCGATAGCGCGGGATGGTTATTTTATCGGGTTAGCGCCACCGATGATTCCGCGGCCTCCAGCACCACCGAATTGGATTCGGTGCAAGTTACCGGCGTAACCAGTATGGCTGATATTCAAGACAATCCGACCGAGTGGGAAGGGCAAACGGTAACTTGCCAGGGAGTAGTAACAATCGGGATCGATGTAATTCAGACAGGCCGTTTGAATGCCTATTTTCAGGATAATTCCGGAAGGGGCCTAAATTTATTTTCATTTAATCCGGAGCCGGATTATGCGGCCTATATCCAGAGGGGAATCGAGATACTGGCTACCGGCACCATAACGGTGTATCAGGGGAGGACGGAATTGGAGGACCCGGTAATAACTTTTATCGATTCATCGCAAACATTGCCTGCCCCTCAAGTATTATCAACCGGACAGGCCGCGGAGCAGAATTGGGATGGGACACGGGTTCTGGTGACCGGCGATGTAATCTCGGTGGGGAGCGAATCGGGCGGTGGAAGGAATGTGCTGGTAAATGATGGCTCCGGGGAGCTAACTGTAAGGGTATGGACGACCACCGGAATTGATGTGAGCGGGATAGTGGTTGGTCAGGAATATACATTTATCGGTGTGGGCGGCGACTA